>JBDQJI010000192.1:0-2043 GCA_040263875.1 Alphaproteobacteria bacterium | reverse complement strand
GTACAGGCGATGCTGCCAGCTTCCTGGCCATAACGATGATTTCGCCTAACGCTGCTGCAGGCAATTGAAAGCGCCCAGCATTCGCACCCAAGTCTGCGCCGCGCCATGCAGCGGCATCCTGAAATTCTACATCGAGCATACCGTATCCATCCTCACATTCCGCACCATTCCCTCTATACTCGCTCCGAAACAGTCTTGGGAGAGCAGCGATGCTGGAACGCGATAGCGGATTTGGGCGTGTCTATGGCGATAAGGCCCGCATTGGCCTAATCGTGCCTGGCCCGAATACCGTCGCAGAAACGGAGTTCTGGCAGATGGCGCCGCGCGGCGTGACCATCCACACCGCCCGACTGCCGTTCGATCATTATGCCGATGATCCGCTGGGGGAGATGGAAGCCTATGTCCCATCCGCCGCGATTAGCTTGAAGGCGGCAGGGGTTGATCTGGTGGTGTTTTCCTGCGGCGCATCCTCCGCCCGCGAGGAAACCGGCGTAGACGACGATTCGCCAATGGAACAGATCCGGGACATCACAGATGCGCCCGTGGTCGATGCCAGCGGCGCGCTTGCCCGCGAACTTCGGCATCTTTGCCTGGACCGTATTGGCCTCATCACACCCTACCCGGCGGATGTCCACCAGGAGGAAAAAGCGTTTCTGGAACGGAGTGGATTCACCGTATCCCAAGAAGCCCGCTGCATTCTGGATGCCGACCAGGAAAAGATGATCGGCATGCGCCGCGTGCCACCCGATATGTTGATTGAGGCGGCCCTGCCCATGGCCCCAGACGTCAACGGCTACGCGCTTGGATGCACTGACATGCCGACCATGGCCGCGATCATGGAAATTGAAACCCGCACCGGCAAACCCGCCCTCTCCATGACCGTCGCCATGTGGCGAGAGGCGGGCAGAGTGCTGGACCTGAACTAGAGCCATCAACACGCGGTTATATGTTGGCAGGGCTTTCTGGGCGAACGGTGCCAACATCGCGCCAGATATGGCGAATGCCAAACTGCCTCTCAAGCATGTCGCCCGCTTTCAAAAAGGCTGATACATCGCGCTCTTTGAGGCCAGGCAACTCTTTTACGTCCAATCCTGTCCAGGGCAAGAACGGATTGCGGCGCATATGCCAACGCAATTCGATCCGAACTGTAGATTTCTCAGACTGCGTTCGACCATGAAAGCCAAATGTGTCCGCGACAAGCAGTGTATTGGCCTTTACAGCCAACCGCTTGACCGGCGGTAGTCCAAGCGCCTGCAACTCACTGCCGCGTATTCGGAATGATCCGCTCGCATGATGCGCACGCGGGTCATTCATCGCGGACAGTGCGCAATTGTGCTGCCAATCAAGCCGCTCTGGCGTTAGCTTGTGAGACCCGGGCACGTAGCAGACAGGGCCGTCATCTTCCCCCACATCGTGCAGAAACAACCATGCTTTCGCCGTTGAATGAAACGTATCCGTATGCAGGTCCGTTTGCGGGTCATTGCCTGCGATTGACGGGTCAGCGAGTACTGTCTGCAGAAAACTGGTCGGCCGCCCGCCGCGTGAAGATGCGTACCTGATTTGATTGAGCGCACGATGATCTCGCAAGCTTTGCGCCAACGCAGGATTGGCATTAAGCACCTTTGGCGGCGTCGGAATCATGCGGGTTACCGTATGCCCTTGCCGCATCTCTCTGGCAGAAAACGCGCCGTCCAACACTTCAGCCTTGAGGGTAGAAAATTGGCTTTCTGGCAGAAAATTCTCTGTCAAAATAAAGCCGTTCTCATCGAATTGAGCACGATCTTCGGCAGGAATAGAACGCGCTAACACCCGGCGTCGACGGTCCGCCATGGCCGCAGCTAGATTGGCACGATTCCGATGTAATCCATGGGTATTCAGCCATGCGTTGGCAAGAATAGGATTAGGGGCTGGCCTAGATAGCTGAGAAAGGCTATGCAGGTCATATGGTTAGGATGCGTCGGCGGAGTAGGCTTCCGCGAAGTATTCAGATTGAGCTGATCAAGTATTTCGTTGCAGGTTCGACGGCGCGCTCAGCCGCCGCTC
>JBDQJI010000191.1:0-2362 GCA_040263875.1 Alphaproteobacteria bacterium | reverse complement strand
TCGGCCAGAAATCTGGCGCGCCACACTTCAGGTGGATAATCGCCTACGGTGCAGGTTGGATTGAATGCTTTAACGATGACTTTGCGGCCAAGATCATGATCTCGACAACGATAGACATCGCCAAAATTGCCAGTGCCTAGGCGCTCTGCGACCTCATAGCGGTCAAACATCATGTCAGATTTGCCCATGGTTCAAGCAGCCTTCTTGGCGGCGAAGAATTGGGCGCGCGCTGCAACTGCATCCGCCGGGCGGATGTCTGGATTGCTGGCGAGGCAGCGCATGGTCCATTTTTCGAGCGCTGCGGGCAGGGCCGTATTGAGTTCGCTAGGCCGCGGGGCTTTGGCTGAGGGCATTTGCCCAGCGAACAATCGGTAAGCCATTAAGCCAATAGCGAATACATCAGCGACCATTGTCGGATTGCTAACGCCGCCAGTGCCTGCTTTCCCTGTGAATCCAGCTAGCTTTACCTGTGGCTGTTTGCGAGTCAGCAAGATTGCCTCTGGACCAATCGCGCCGTGAGCAATGCCAATACTATGCGCAGCCTCTAAGCCAGATAGCGCTTCCTCTAGAATTTTGTTCGCATCTTTGATGGATAGTGGCCGGTCTTCAGCAAGCCGTTCCGTTAGGCGTCTGCGGTAGCCGGTTATGGTGTAATAAGGCTGGCCATCGGCCATCCGCCCATAATCCAGCACGCGGGCGACGTTTGGGTGATCTACCGCGGCAAGGGCACGGCCAGATTCGATAAACCTCAGCCGTTGAAGCTCCAGCGGTTCCGCGTCTTCTGATGTCGAAGGGACATGGAGGCGTACAAGAATATGTCGATCTAAGTCCTTGTCCTTCGCCAGCCAGTACGCACCTGTCCCGTCTGCAGCGAGGAGGCGTTCTGGTTTGATGGCACCTATTGCATCCATTGGCCGCGAACCTCCATCTGCGCGAGGGTTTCTGCGATGACGCTGCCGTCTTTAGGTCGCTCAGCAGGGGTGTCACTAAGGCATTGCTCGACCAGAAACATAAGATCGACCGGTGTTTCATCAGGCAATGCACCACCGAAGGCTGGGGGCGCATCGCCCGTTAATGCAGCCCATGCTGTGGCCCCAAAGCCGTATATGTCGCTCGCTGATGTGGTTTCACCGGAATCGAGCGTCTCTGGTGCCATAAACTCATATTGGCCAGCTGGGATTGTCCGCGCCGGGGCAGAGCGCCACCGCGCCAAACCGAAGTCTGTCAGCTGCCACTCTGTTTCTGGCGACCACAGCAAGTTCGATGGAGCAATATCACCATGGATCATGCCGATTGCGTGGATGTGAGCCCGCGCTTCTGCAAGGTTTTGATGAGCGTCCATGCAGAGGTGATGTGTAAAGGGCCTTTCAGCGTCAACAGGGCTGCAAGGTCAATCAATCGTTTTGGGGAGACCAATGCGGGCGCGCCATCATCTGTAGCGCCAATGGTTTCGATAGGTACAACTGCCCAATGGGCTGCTCGAGATTGCATCCAGGCTTCACGCCAAGCGTCAGGCCCCGATTTCTGAACCGTGTGACGGCCAGCGATAATCGTGTTCAGGGCAGAATTTGGCGGTAGGTGCGGGATCGCATCAAACATAGGCTGAACGATATCCGGCGCATGCCTAATGCAAAGTAAAGCGCATGGCCTAAAACGCCTAACGCCGCCCGACGGATGTCAGACGGCGCTAGGACGTATTCAGTTTGGATTGCCTTCTAGTAGGTGAACGAATCCGCCGAGATCGTATCGGCATCGACGCCGATTAGCAGAACGTTTGCATGATCTGAGAAGGTGATGAGCGTATCCGCACCGTCTTGAGCGATATGGAGGTCAGCAGGATCGACATGGAGAGCAGAGATGTCCATCTGGTCGCCGGCATACTGATCGAAATCATTGATCTCGTCGTAGCCGGAGCTCTTCTCGAATACGAACGTGTCTGCACCTTCACCGCCAATCAGCGTGTCATGACCAGCGCCGCCGTTGAGGACGTCATCGCCCGCACCGCCCTCAAGACCATCACTACCTTCGCCGCCAAGGATTACGTCATCCCCGTCATTGCCGAGCATCCAGTCGTCGCCAGCACCGCCTTCAATGTGATCATTGCCAGCACCGCCGGTTAAGCCATCATCGCCAGCACCGCCGAAGAGTTGGTCGTCACCTGCTTCGCCAGACAGCCAGTCATTGCCTGCTTCGCCGTAAAGGTGGTCATTGCCTTCGCCGCCGACTGTCCGTCATCAAATCATTTGAGACAGGATTGGGTTCGATTTAACGGAGGATTGGCCTCATCTGATTGTTGATGATTATGCTGCGGCTTTGCGGTGAAGCAAGCGCCGTTGGTCGATGGTCTTTCGCTTGATGCGTT
>JBDQJI010000190.1:0-2414 GCA_040263875.1 Alphaproteobacteria bacterium | reverse complement strand
CGCCCTTCAAGGCAGCGATCTGATCTCTCTCGCTGGGCGTGAGATGCGTATAGTTCGACATGGCGACACCGTTTCACGTTGTGCATCAGACAGATACCAAATCTGCCCGCGGTGTTGCACTTCGCTCCGGAATTCACCCAAAGGTTGGCGTGGGCGGTAATCACAAAAAGGGGGGTATCCCTATGCTTAAAGAGTTCAAAGAGTTCGCTATGCGCGGCAATGTAATCGACCTTGCGGTCGGTGTGATCATTGGTGCGGCCTTCGGCAAGATCGTCACGTCACTGGTCAACGATATCATCATGCTGCCTATTGGCGTGCTGATGGGCGGTGTTGATTTCACCGAAATGTACCTGAACCTGTCAGGCGGCGAGTATGCCTCGCTAGCGGCTGCTAAAGAGGCAGGTGCTGCGACGATCAACTATGGCGTCTTCGTCAACACCGTGATCAATTTCCTGATCGTCGCTTTCGCGATCTTCATGGTCATCAAGCAGATGAACAAGCTGAAGAAGAAAGAAGAAGCTGCACCGGAAGCGCCAAAAGCGCCGCCACGCGAAGAAGTGCTGCTGGAAGAAATTCGCGATTTGCTGAAGATGAAAAGCTAAACGCGATCCGCTATAGTCCCATTGCACGCTCGCCCGATTGGGGGATCGGGTGGGCGGCGATGGGGCCTTAGCAAACTTGGGGACTGCGTCTGTTTATGTTTGATCTGGACGCGAGTTCTTTGGCGTGCAGCGCTTGTTTCGGTGCTGTCCGATGAGCGTGCCACGCTGGTATGCGCCTAACACAGCTGCAATAGCGCCAATAATAGAAGCGCCAGTTGAGGCCCCGCCGATTGCAGATGCGCCGGTTAAGCCAGAACCAGTCACCCAGCCTAATAATCTAAAAGCCATTCTATGGATGATCGGTGCCAGTGTTGCGTTCACGGCGCTTGTCGTCAGTGTGCGGGAGCTATCGTCCAGCCTGCCGACTGCTGAAATCCTGTTTTTCCGCGCTGCGTTTTCCGTAAGCCTCTTATTGCCTTGGGCATTCCGTGCGGGTTGGCATGGCGTGCTCAGTAAGCGGCCCTTGGCCCACACTGGACGCTGCCTTTCCACGTTCACGGCGATGATGCTTTGGTTCCATGCCGTTGGCCTGACGACACTGGCCGATTCCGTCGCCATTCAATCCACATACCCGCTGTTCACAATCCTGCTGGCTATGTTGGTTTTGGGGGAGCGCCCCGGCTGGTTCCGCTGGGTGGCGACCATGGTCGGGTTCGGCGGCATGCTGATTATCGTGCGACCAGGATTTATTGAAATTGGCCCAGCGACGCTGATGCTGCTGGGCGCGTCCGTGTTCTATGCGATTTCCAACACGTTCGTGAAGTATATGTCGGACACTGAACCGGCAAACCGCATGGTATTTATTCAGAACGCCAGTCTGGCCCTGCTCTCCGTGGTGCCTGCGATCTATTACTGGGTCACACCTTCTATGGCGAACCTTCCATGGATTGTTCTGCTGGTCATTTCCGGCCTGGCCGCCCACATGTGCATCACCCGTGCGTTGGCAGCGGGCGAAGCCAGCGTTGTAATGCCGTTTGATTACCTGCGCCTACCGTTCGCAGCGGTATTGGGCTTCCTGTTGTATTTGGAAGTGCCAGACGCACCGACCATCATTGGCGGCATCGTCATCTTTATCGCCGTTAGTGCGATTGCGACTACGGAGCGGAAAGGCCGGAAATAGCGTTTTGGAACCACGGGGCGATGGCGTGCGTTGCTGTACTATCATTCGTCAACAAAGGACAAGACAATGGAAATCGGTAGCGGCCTGATAGGCCTTCTCATCCTGATCGCGGATATTTATGCGATCGTCAAAATTCTGGGCAGTGGCGCATCGACGGGTGCCAAGGTGCTTTGGGGCATCATCATCCTGCTCCTACCAGTGATCGGCTTCATCCTGTGGCTGCTGATGGGGCCAGGCGGTAAATCGTCTAACGCCATATAGAGAAAGCGAGGGCGCGGTTTTGAGCAAACGGACATCCAGTCTCGACACGCTGGAATTCTGGCTGGACCGCGCCTTCCGCATTCCCAGCACCAATATTCGGTTCGGCGTGGATGCGCTGATCGGCCTGATTCCCGGTGTCGGCGATTTGGCGACAGGAGCAATATCGCTCGCGTTCGTCCTCGCCGCCATGCGTCAGGGTGCGCCGTTCAGTCTCATTTTACGCATGGGCTGGAATATCCTGGTGGACCTGGTCCTGGGCGCACTGCCAATAGTCGGTGATATTTTTGATGTAGCTGTTTAGTCCCGGAGATTGATGGTGCACTCTTTTCCCAAGTTTGGAAGGACGCATTATGGGACAGGTACTTCACGGGAGCGCCCGCACGACAGCGGCGATCCGTCGAGCAATACAAGATAGTCAAGAGAGCCTGAGG
>JBDQJI010000189.1:0-2437 GCA_040263875.1 Alphaproteobacteria bacterium | reverse complement strand
GCGCTGGTTTGCTCAAAAGCAGCAGGCATCAATGGCGTGGACCAAGCCGATCAATGATTGGATTCAGGACGCCGTCGATACTTTCCCAGGATTGTCAGTCTACAGGGCAGGAATACTTTGCCGGGAAGAGCTCAAAAATACGAATGCCAAATGGAACAGCCCTGGCAGAAAACCGCAACCCCAAAATAAAACCCCAAAATAAAACCCCAAGCGAATTTGAGCCATTCTATAGGTTTTGGGTTTTTTATGGGCTTATTGAATGCCCCGTCACATAAGACGGAGTGCATACCCATGGAAGTTCAAGAACGATTTATCCGCCTACCAGAAGTGCTGAATGTCACTGGCCTTTCGCGCGCCAGCGTGTACCGGCTTGAGAAGGCAAATATCTTTCCCAAGCGCTTCAAACTGACGACCAACACAGTCGCCTGGAAGCTTTCAGATATCCGGGAATGGATGGAATCCCGCGCAGAGGCCTCAGCCTGATAGCGCAACGCTGGCGCGAGCAGACAGGTGCGCAAAAGTGCGCGCATAAGCGATGCAGATATCCGGGCGGCACTTGCCGATAACCTGGAAGCCATCGCGTATGAAATCTATCCAAGCGCAGCTGGAAGCCCGCGCCAGGTCAGCGGCAATGAAATCCGCATTGGCAATAATGGCAGCCTAAGCCTGATCGTGCGCGGGCCGGATAAAGGCCAATGGTTCGACCATGAAGCTGATACGGGCGGCTGGCCTATGGAACTTGTCGCTGAGGCCCACGGCATTCTACGCAAAGGCGCTTTCGGGCAGCTACGCGAAACCTGCCTTGATGTGCTTGGCTGGACGGACGATAGCCCCCCGTCGCTACCAGTGCAGCGGCCTAAGAAAACAGACGCAGAGATCGAGCGCGAGGACGCAGCCCGGAAGGCCAAGGCGCTGCAAAGGGCAAGCGCAGCCCGCCAAATCATCCTGCAATCGGTGAAGCCTACCGGCGATGGCGCAGCCTATCTGAAGGCCCGGGGACTGCCGGTTGATGCGCCTAACGTCCGATGGATGCCAAACCCGCTCAATCTGCCGTTCAAGTCCGAGACCAAAACCCATATGCAGGCAGAGGGCGCGACCGGCGCAATCGTCATGGTGGCGCGCACCCGTGATGGCGATGCAAAGGCCGTGCAGTGCATTATTATTGGCACTGGCGGACGGCCAATCTTGGAGCCAGAGAGGCCGGGCAAGAAGCGGCGCAAGCTAAAACGAACGCTAGGGGCTGTGCGAGACCCCAAAACGCCCGCAGCATTCCGGTTGCCAGGATCGGCGGATAAGCCGCTTGTCCTGACGGACGGGCCAGAAGATGCAATATCAGCCTATAGCGCTGGATATCCGGCATGGGCGGCATTAGGCAGCGCATTTAAGAATCTAGACCCAGAGCAAGGCCGGGCGCTTGTCATATTCGCTGATAATGACGGCGCAGACAGCAGGGCGCAGGCAACACTTGAAAAGGCGGCGGCTCACTTCACTGACAAAGGCCATCCAGTTGCCATAGCGCGCGCGCCAGAGCCCCACAAAGACGCTAACGACCTATTGCAAGCGGAAGGCCCGGAAGCTGTTACAGCGGCGATTGAAGCAGCTGAGCTATGGGTGCCACCCGGCCATGACCTGCTGCCATATCGACCTGCGCGCCGTCCTATTCGGGCAGAGGCGCTTTACGCTAATCACGTTGCAATCATGGACGGCGTGAAGGCTGAGTATGCCGCAGATGCGATTTATCAGGCGAGCCAGGACTATCGCGAGCGCTACCGCGATGAAGTGAAGGCACGCGGGTTGATTGGCCGGGCATTCAAAGCTGATCGCCAGGAGGCCGCCGAGCGCTTCCGTAGCGCGGTTTCAGCCACGACCGGCATACCTGAAGCGGATCTGAAACTAAGAGGCGGTGCCAAGGGGCGCTTACGCCTGATCGTGTCAGACGTGGCGGCCGGCAAAAGCTACACCGTCGCCAAGGCCATCCGAAAGCATGGGCGCGGCCTTGTGACCTGGCTATCGGTTCCGACGAACAAGAAAGCTCGTGAGGCCGTTGCTGAGTTCAATCAGGATATCGCGGTGCATGATCCGCTAGCGCTCTTCTGGCCTGGCTACACGGCCCGTATGGAGCCTGAGCGGCGCGGCGACAGTGGCGAGCGGTATTGCAAGCGCCCGGACGCCATGGACGCAGCTCTCCGGGCAGGCGTTGAAAACATTGGCAGGAGCCTATGCGATGATGGCAAAGGCTCCCGCTGCGCCTTTGCTAATACATGCCCGCTTCTAAAGGCTCGCAATGCCGCTAAGGGGGCCGCAGGGAGCGATAACGGCGCATTGATCGCCATGGCCCATGCCAACATGACCAGCGGCACTGGCACACCCGAAGCCGGATTGATCGTTGTTGATGAAGACATTGTTGGCGAAGCTACAGAAAGCCAATTTCTGACAT
>JBDQJI010000188.1:0-2527 GCA_040263875.1 Alphaproteobacteria bacterium | reverse complement strand
TAAACGCCTACAACTTCGCACGCAGACTAAAAACCTTGAAAGGTCTCACCCCATTCGAATATGTCTGCAAAGTCTGGACTGAAGAGCCTGATCGGTTCAGACTAAATCCGACCCATCAATCTCCGGGACTAAACACCTAGCGCAGGATGTGCAGCCGCTCGTGCAGGAAGTCGCGAAGCTCGTTGCAGGTACTGGGAACCAAGTTCTGATCACGGGTCATACCGATAGCCGCCCCTATCGGGGGCGGAAGAATTACGACAACTGGAACCTATCATCAGACCGTGCGCACGCAACCCGCCGAGCCCTGATTGATGCAGGCATAAAGCCAGCGCGCATTGCAGGCGTTATTGGCAAGGGCGATTCCGAGCACGCAATCCCTGGCGCTCCAGCCGACCCGCGCAACCGCCGCATCGGCATCCTGCTGATCCGCGAGAACGGCTAAGCCTGACCGGCAAGCGTTTCCAGATACAGGCTGCGGTCAATATTGCCGCCGGATAACACCACGCCAGCGCGCTTGCCCGCCATCTTATCTTCTTCCTGCATCAATGCCGCCAATGGGGCTGCCCCTGCACCTTCAGCAATATTGTGGGTATCTGAATAATATGTGGCTATCGCAGCACCGATTTCTGCGTCACTTACCTGGATGATACGGGCAACGCCTGCATTGATCGTCTCGACAGCGGCAGCGACCGGTGTACGGCAAGCCATACCATCCGCCATTGTATCGGCAGAGTTTGTGGAAATCGGTGCGCCAGCGTCAAACGACAGCGCGTAGCAAGGTGCTCCCTCAGAAACGACGCCGACGATCTCTGTCTTCAGCCCCAACGCATCACGGGCAGAGATGATGCCGCAAATGCCAGATCCCAACCCGATAGGCGCATAGACGGCGTCCAAATTTGGGGCCGCCTCAAACAATTCCATTGCATAAGTGGCGACACCCGCAACAAGGCGCTCATCGAAGGACGGCAGCATGTAGAGGCCTTCAGTCTTTGCCAGTTCGGCTGCATGTTCCGCCGCCGCCTGGAAATCATGGCCGTGAACAACCAGCTTGCCACCAAGCGCTTCCATTGCCGCATTTTTCTCAACGCTATTGCCTTCAGGCACGACAATCGTCGCCTCTACGCCCGCACGAGATGCGGCAAAGGCGATGGACTGGCCGTGATTGCCGCGCGTCGCTGTAATGACGCCCTGGCTATTTCCATCGGCTTTGTACCCTGCCATGAAATTCAGCCCACCGCGGACTTTGAAAGCGCCGACGGGCGTGTGGTTCTCGTGCTTTACGAAAACCTCCACACCCGCCTTTGCGTTCAACAGCGGATAGCTATGCGTCGGCGTTGGCGGCATCGTCTGGTAAACAACGTCCCGTGCTTGGGAAATCGCCTCTGCTGTCGCTTTCGTCATCCATCTTCTCCGCGGTTTAGATGTTGATCTCGCCTTGCATATAAAGTGCGGCTGTACCGGACAGGATCACCCTGTTGCCATCAACGATGCAGCCAACATCGCCGCCGCGCGCAGATATCTGCCGGGCCTTCAGCGATCGCTTGCCAAGCCTGCCAGCCCAATATGGCGCCAGGACGCAGTGAGCTGCACCCGTTACCGGGTCCTCGTTAATGCCGACAGCGGGGGCAAACATGCGAGATACGAAATCGTACCCCATAGATGCACCTGGTGCCGTCGCGATAACAGCACCGCTGCCAAGGCTTGCGAACTTGGAGAAGTCCGGCGTTAGATTTTGAACAGCCTCCGCGCAATCCAGCACAGCCATATAAAAGCCATGCCCGCGTTTGGTTTCAAACGTTGCGTTCGGATTGACACCAAGGGCCTCCTCCAAACCTCTTGGCGTACGGGCCATCGGGTCAGAAGGATTGGCGGGGAAATCCATTGTCATGCCACCGCCGTCCCGACGCACCGTTAAGCGACCTGAGCGGGTTTCGAAATGAAGGGCTTCATCGGCATAACCCAGCTTGTTGAAAAGCGTCCAGGCTGTCGCCAACGTCGCGTGACCACAAAGATCAACTTCAATAGCGGGCGTGAACCAGCGTAAGCGGTAGCCCTCACCCTCGGGCTGGAAAAACGCTGTTTCAGCCAAGTTATTCTCAGCCGCGATGGCAAGCAAAGTCGCGTCGTCGGGCCAGGGCGTGTCAGCGGGCAGTGGACATACGGCGGCGGGATTACCTTCAAAGGGGCGGGATGCAAATGCATCCACTTGATACAGATCGAGCTTCATAGCGGTCATCTCCTGGAATCACATGCGATACAATTGGCAGCGGCATAGGCCGCGGCGGAACGAGTGGCAGTAGCTGTGGCTGTAGCGGCTGCAATACGTCGCCAGATAATTCGTGCCCATACATGAAATACGCGTGGTTTCGCCGGCATCCGGGGTTTCCGGGGGTGGATTCCGACGCGAAGCGCAACGCGATCAAGCAAACCTGATTTGAACGTCATTTCCAAGCTCGGCGAGCATGGCCTCGATGGGTGTTTTGAATCCGAGGCACTTTCGCGGCGTTGAGTTCAGGGCCATGGCAAT
>JBDQJI010000187.1:0-2930 GCA_040263875.1 Alphaproteobacteria bacterium | reverse complement strand
GGCAACAGAAATCCAGGCCCAGGGCATGGCATTCCGGGACGGCACGGGCGGTGCCTTTCGCATGGGCTTGCCCGAGTCTGGCAAAACGCCGTTCTATGACGCGGACGGCACCGAAGCCGTCTCGCTCCCGGCGGATGAAGCCCGTCTTGGCGGCGAATATGCGGTCAAGACCGGCAATGAAGCCCTGTCCGAAGCGGCAGTGCGTCCTCTAACCGCCCTCATGGAGGGCATGTTGGAAGATCGGGCCGCGGGCAGGCCCATTGATATCCGCGACGCGGCCCCCCTTGGCCGCCAGGTTGCAAATATCCTAGCCGAAGCCGCCCCCGGCCTTGGCGAGGCGATGTCCGCCCGTGACGCCGAAATCGCCGGGGCTTTGGCGCTGGAAGCTTATGAGAACGACGAACTTCGCGATTTCCTGATTTATTCAGTACAAACCGGCGTTGCCGCCATCGGCGCGATACCGCTTCTAGGCACCGTAGTCCGTGCGCCTAAGACAGTGATCGCGGCGGCTGGGCTAATCTTGAGTTATGGTGCCAAGAACAAGGGCGCAAAGATCGCTGCAGCTGCCAAGAGCGGTCGAATTCCAGATGGCGTTGAAGTATCCTTGCAACGATCTGAAGACAGCCCGCTATATACTTTCCGGGTAGTTGGCGGCGACAAACAAAAGCGGTTTGAAGAAGTCGCCAATGCGCTGGATGCCGTTGCGGATGACAATGCCTACCGTGAAATAGGAAAGCTTGTCGACGGTGCTGTTCTTGATACAACCAAGATTGGCGGCAAGGATAAGTTTGATAAAATCAGCTTGGACAAACTCGGTGGCGAAGCGGAGGCTGATCGTACGTTTGAGGCAATCGCAGAAAGCCTGCAATTGCCCGTCAAGGATTTGGAAGGAGGGACGCGCTTAATCACGATTCCAAACGGTGGCCCGGATGGAAAAGATTTAAGAATAGTGAGGTATCACGCGACAACGAAGGAAGATCCATCCGTGACAGCGCAGATTCGCATCATGACAGATGGTGCAACTTCAAAACCTAATAATGGAGTCTTTCTACTTAAAGTGCGTTTCAAGGAGTAGTATCCACATGATCCGGTTCAGAACAACGGCTAGTGATGACAGCGAAGCATGGTTAGAAGCTGCGGAAGCTGAAGATATCAATGTCTGCGTGACGCCTATTTTTGAGGCGCTTGCGGTCGCGCCGCTGCCGCCGGTGTCAATTGCAGGCGTTAATCTTGGAAAGTTAAAACATGGGAGTTGGATCGGGGCCCCAATGCCGTGCTGCTTCGAGGAAGGCATCGACCCGGAGGAAGCAAACGATGCACAGGCAGATGCCTATGTGCTCGACATAGACTACGCGCCTGCGGTGTACCGGGCAGTACAAGAACATGGTGGTAAGTGGATTTACGCGATTAGCCCCACTAATTACCATGGGTTTGTAAATCGAACCTATAATAAAACCCTGAAGGATACAGCTTTTTATCGCTGGAGCTCTATGCAAATGCTTCACAAGAATGCCCTCTCAGTTGATCCTGGATGGTCAGCGTATAAGCTGTTTCCACGGGTATTCACGGATGACACGGCTAAGTGGATGATGATCGTTGATATGGAAGACCGCTGCGTTCTTGTTGGCGCGCCGGAATTCATGGCGACCGTGTTTGAGGGAATTCCCGGCGGTGAAGCGGGCCTTCGCCGCCGGGGCAATGACTGGCAGCGTTATTATGCGGACATCAAAAACCCTGATCCTGTCGGTATGAGTGCGGCCTATGAAGCGTTGCATATACGTCCTATTTCGCCTCCTGAGGATGCCACGCCCCACCAGCGCGCGGCTATCCTCTGGCCATTCGAAGTCATCGACGACCCGATTACGTTCCGCTGAAGAAAATGAAAAAATGGTGCCGCAACCATCGCAAGAGTGGCCCCTGGGTGGAAGAACTGGATGTTGATGAGACACAGCGGGAGGTGCAGCCGCTAATCGACCGGATATTTGATAAATCAAAACTGAAATTTACGCTCGGCTTCACCGAGAAGGAGTTCCTGAAACAGGCTGACTGGATCGGCGCTGTTCTCCCCGGCGGGATGGAAGCCTGGGACCTGTCTGGGCCGGTTCCGGAACACGCGCACCTCCTGCACGTTCACTATAGCGTGCCTTTCATTCGGGCGGTCCAATCCCACGGGCCGACATGGATGTATACTGTTTTACCGGGTGCTTGGGGCACCACGCTTCCGGTTGACGGCGGTACGCGCACATACCGCTACTCGAACGTCGCCGAACGCGCGTGGCGCTGGCCACCTCACCCAGATTTTCTACAATACCCCTATGTCTCTGGCCCAAATGGCCTTGACCTTGCAGGCGATTCTCCATCGGTCGTGTTCGATTCAACCGCGCAATGGGTTTGTGTGCAGGATATTGAAGGGGACTGCTTTATGGCTGGCGCGCCAGCTTTCATGGAGGACTTCTTTCAGCGCTGCCCAGGCGGTGAAACCGGCCGGCGCTGGCGGGGCGTGGAGGCATATCATAAGTTTCACACGAAACACGTTAGCCCCGCAGAGTTGAATTTGGGGGCCTTCAAAGCCTTCCACATTCGTCGGATAGAGCCGCGCGCGAACGCTTGCGCGCGAGAGCGTATGGCGACTCTCTGGCCCTACGAACCCGCGACCATCCCACTCGGCAGCAAGTGGGATGGCCCAACGCCGGATGATGCGCCGGACCAAGGCTACCTGCGCCCTTTCTGATGCTCTCAGCCCTGGCGAGGCGATGTCCGCGCGTGAGGCTAGATGTTTAGTCCCAGAGATTGATGGGTCGGATTTATTCTGAACCGATCAGGCTCTTCAGTCCAGACTTTGCAGACATATTCGAATGGGGTGAGACCTTTCAAGGTTTTTAGTCTGCGTGCGAAGTTGTAGGCGTTTACAAAGTCTGCGAGGTGGTTTC
>JBDQJI010000186.1:0-2955 GCA_040263875.1 Alphaproteobacteria bacterium | reverse complement strand
TCAGCTATAGCTGATGCAGGCTAAGGGGGCCATCCTGAACCAGCAAGATGGACCTATATTCTACCGGGAACTGGCCCCTTTTTGCTCCGGGATTGACACATGTTCTTTGCTCCTAAGCGCTCGGGACGGGCGGCCGCTACAAGTTGGTCGCGCGCCGCTCCGTTGCGACGTTTCGAAGGCTCCCGGCTTCAACGGCGGGCTTGCCGCTGCAAAGGAGCCGGAACGCTCGGAACCTTATGAGCAAGAGCTGGGCCAGAATTGATGACAAACGGGTAGGGCATTGAAAATACAAGAAAATATAGAAATTTGGCCTTTTAGGGCCTATGCGGATTGGCATGGCTTGGAGGCGAAACGGCAGGAATTGCCGCCCTATGGCGCCGGGCTAGGCATGATCTGCGCAAATCCTGCCGGGTGAGGGCATGAACAATGACGCCCAAACGCAAAAACGGCGTCGCAGGCTAGCTGCAACGCCGTTTTAGATAGTCTATTCGCGATCCCGCCTTGGCTTCTGCCTAAGGCAAGACTTGGCTGCTAGTAGCCTTCGCGCTCCAGCCGCTTGCGCAGCATCTTGCGGTGACGGCGAACGGCCTCGGCACGTTCACGGGCGCGCTTTTCACTCGGTTTCTCGAAAGAGCGACGCAGCTTCATTTCACGGAAGATGCCTTCACGCTGCATTTTCTTCTTGAGAGCGCGCAGGGCCTGATCGACGTTATTGTCACGAACGCTAACTAGCAAAGCGTATCCTTCTCATAGGGTTACGCGCCGTGATGACCAAACATCGCAGCGCGGTGTCAATTTCAATTGGCGTGTATATAACATGATGAACAGAGAACGCCAACATATTCCGCATGTATCAAGCATCGGATCGCTCGCCGCTAAAGAAAGCAAATCAGACCTATGTCTATATTGAAGATTGCCCGTATGGGTCACCCGGTTTTATTGCAGCCTGCAGCCGCCATCGATCCTGCCGGCATCGCTGGCGATTCGGTCTTGCAGCAGCTGATCGATGATATGATTGAGACATTGGCGGATGCTGGCGGTGTTGGCCTTGCTGCACCCCAGGTCTATCAAGGGAAGCGCATTATCCTTGCGATGGCGCCTGAAGGCCGCGCCGAGGGTGAGGGCGCGCCATTGCATATTCTGATCAATCCGGAACTGGAGCTTACGGCTGAGCCAGATCAACTCGGCTGGGAGGGCTGCCTGTCTATCCCAGACCTGCGGGGGGCGGTTCCGCGCAGCCCGTCGCTGCGGTTCCATGGGTTTGACCGCACAGGCCAGCCGGTAACCGGTGAAGCCAATGGTTTCTTCGCCCGAGTTCTCCAGCATGAAGTCGATCATCTGGACGGCGTTCTCTATCCTATGCGGATGAAGGATTTCCGCTATTTTGGGTTTGACGAAGAGCTAAACCGCCTAGAAGCCGAAGCCCGCGCCGCAGAGGGACATCATGATGACGAGTAGTCAGCTGCAAGAGACCATCCTTAAAGCCGCACTTACCCATGTCGCCTTTGATGGGTGGACGATGAAGGCGCTTGAGGCCGGCGCGACAGATGCCGGGTTGCCACCGGAAGACGCCGCCCGCGCATTCCCGCGCGGGCCAGCAGAAGCTGTTGCACTGCATTCAGCTTTGGCTGATGCAGATATGACTGCGGCGATGGCAGCGCTTGATCCGCCGCCTGCGCGCACGGCAGACAAAGTCGCCATGGCGATTCGTTTGCGGCTAGAAGCTGCCGCCCCAGAACGGGAAGCCGTGCGGCTTGGCCTTGGATTGCTGGCCCGCCCGCAATATGCGCCGCTTGGCCTGAAAGCGCTCAGCCGCACAGTTGATGCAGTTTGGCGATCTGCGGGTGACCGGTCTGCAGATTTTAACTGGTACACTAAGCGCGGCCTGTTGGCGGCTGTATATATGGCGACGGTCAATTTCTGGCTGGATGATAAGTCAGATGGATCTGTCGATAGCTGGGCGTTCTTAGACCGGCGCCTTGCAGATGCCATGCGGTTACCGATGAAAGCGAAAGGCATGTTGCAGAAGTTCGGCGGCGGGCTACCGCGTCCATCACGCGTCGCCAAGCATTTGAAGCGGCGGCGGATGGCAGGTAGCTGGTGATCGAAAAAGCGGCGCTCTTCGGCCCCGTCGCTTGGTATATCTTAGTGATGGCGGTGACGCCCGGCCCGAATAACGCCATGCTCGCAGCATCTGGTATGAACTTCGGCGTGCGGCGCACCGTGCCTCATATTCTGGGCGTGACAATTGGGGTGATTGTCTTATTCGCACTTTGCGGGCTTGGCCTGGGTGTTCTCTTTAACGTAATCCCCTATGCAGAACTGACGCTCGCTATCGTCGGCTCGATCTATTTGGCGTATCTCGCGTGGCGCATCGCAAATGCTGGCGCGCCGTCAGCGAATGAGGGCGCCAAGCCGCTTACATTCTTAGAGTCCTTCGGCTTTCAGTTCCTGAACCCAAAAGGCTGGGTGATGGCGCTAACGGCGGCGACGCTGATGCCTGACCTGGGCGGTGTTATTCAAACAGCGATCGCCTTTACCATTGTCGGCGGAATATTTGGCACGCCGTGCATGGCGATCCGGACATTCTTTGGTGCAGCGCTTGCCCGTGTCTTTCAAAACCCAAAGGCCCGCCGCGTCATTAACTGGACCCTGGCGATTATCCTTCTGGCGACAATCCCATTCATGTTTCGCTGAATACCAAAAGGGCCGCGCCTCTTTGTCAGAGACGCGGCCCTTTAGCCAGCCATGAAGCTGAAAGTGTCGTTTAGCGCTTCGAGAACTGGAAGCTACGACGGGCTTTGGCCCGGCCAGACTTCTTACGCTCTACCATGCGGCTATCGCGTGTGACGAAGCCTGCAGCTTTCAGTGCAGGGCGAAGGCCCGGCTCAAAAGCCATCAGCGCGCGTGTCAGGCCGTGGCGAACGGCGCCAGCTTGGCCGGACAATCCACCGC
>JBDQJI010000185.1:0-3408 GCA_040263875.1 Alphaproteobacteria bacterium | reverse complement strand
CAACGCATCAAGCGAAAGACCATCGACCAACGGCGCTTGCTTCACCGCAAAGCCGCAGCATAATCATCAACAATCAGATGAGGCCAATCCTCCGTTAAATCGAACCCAATCCTGTCTCAAATGATTTGATGACGGACAATGACGCTAGCCAACAAACATCTAATTCTGTGGATTGCGCGCCTGTCGAAGCACAGTAGAGTCTGTTTCACGACATTCAGTCAAATATTGGAGATTCGATCATGATTAAAGTTTGGGGACGGCATGACGGGTCCAATGTCATCAAAGCGATGTGGTGCATCGGTGAACTGGGCATTGAATATGAACGCGTTGACTGGGGCGGTAAGTTCGGCGGTAACGATGATCCAAGCTACCTGGCCATGAACCCAAACGGCCGCTTGCCGACGATTGAGGAAGAGGACGGATGGTCCGTGTGGGAATCGGGGGCTATCATTCGGTATCTCTCCGCCAAACATGACATGGGCGGCCTTTATCCATCTGACCCACGCGACCGTGCCGACGCTGACCGTTGGATGGACTGGAGTTCCCTTAATTTTGCCGCCTTCAATGTGGTCTATCTTGACTATTTCTTCCGCCTGCCAGCAGCAGAGCGGGATATTTCGAAGGTCGAAGCGGCGGTGAAAGCAACTACACCTTGGTACGATATCCTCGACAAGCACCTCGAAGGCCGCGACTACGTTTGTGGTGACAGCTTGACCATCGGTGATATCCCAGCCGGTGCCCTAACCCATCGTTGGATGACCTGGACGCCCGGCGACCGACCGTCGCACCCCAATGTCGAAGCCTGGTATGCCCGCCTTTGCGAACGCCCAGCCTATCAAGAACATGTCGTAGACAAGACCAATAAGACGAGCTTTTAGGCTGCGAAATCAGACTTAATGGTTGAGACTGCCGCCAATGCTGCCAAACCCACTTCAATGTGGGCATTGCTACGAGACCCTCGGTATTTGGCGTTTTGGATGGCTGGCGCATTAATTGGCATCGTCCGCTGGTTTCAGCTGCTCGCACTCGGCGTTTTCACGTTTGAGCTCACGGGCTCACCGCTACTTGTTTCGATCGTGCCGCTTCTATCCATGGCACCAATGGCGATGTTTGGACCAATAATCGGCGCTATTGCTGACCGGCTTGATCGCAAGCTGCTGTTCGCCATCTCGATTGCAGCAATTTGCATCACATCTGCCGTGATGGGCGCAATTGCGTTGACCGGGACGTTGCATTTCGGCCATGTCGCACTCATCGCATTTATAAACGGGATATTCTGGGCGACCGATATGCCGATCCGGCGACGTTTGCTGGGTGACCTATCTGGCGATGCACTGCCAACCGCTATGAGCCTGGATGCAGCTACAGGCAATGGCACGCGCATGCTTGGCCCGCTGCTTGGTGGTGCGGTCCTTCAATTCGTTGGTGTCCAAGGGATATTCCTATTCAGCGCCGCCGTTTATGGACTGTGTATTGTGCTTGTCCTGTTCGTGCGCGTTCAGGGAAGCACTACGGCCGCCATCCCGACGTCGTTGATCCAAGATCTGCGTGCTGGGATTCAATATGTCAGGGGAAACATGCATCTTCGACGGATCCTTGGCATCACGGTGATCTTCAATGTCTTTGGTTTCCCGTTCACGTCTATGATCCCGGTTATTGGTAAAGTGCATTTGGCGCAGGATTCATTTTGGACCGGCGTCGTGTCCAGCCTTGAAGGCTTGGGCGCCCTACTCGGCGCGATTTTGATCGCGATGATCGCCCGTCCCGGAAATTACTACCCGATCTATCTACGCGGTACGATTGGGTATATTTTGGCGATCTATGTCCTCGCTATTTCGCTGTTTTTCATCAACGGCACGCCAGAATCTTTTGGCCTTGTTGCGACTGTCCTGGTGATCGCAGGGATGTGCGGGGCGAGTTTTGCGGCGATGCAAAGCACATTGACCTATTTAGGTGCCGCCCCTGAATATCGCAGCCGCGTGCTTGGTGTATTGACGCTATGCATCGGCGCAGCACCCTTTGGTTTTCTGAATGTGGGTTGGATGGCGAGTATGTGGGGAGCACCGCTAGCGCTCTTCATCATGGCGTCTGAGGGGCTGATCATGCTGCTGCTCTTGCGGCTAACGACGCCTATCGGCAAGCCGGACCCAGGGCATTATTCTGCAAGCCAAGACCAGCTTACTGCCAAACCATAACGTGGCAGACCTCACCATCATGCTGGTCTACTATCAGGACTGAACATTAGGGAACTTGATCCATGAGCAATGATCGGTTTGGGATGCGCTGGGGATACGCCGGTGGCACAACATTGGCGTCCATTGAAGAAGCCCGGGCAGCCGGACAATTTGCAGCCTCCGCCGGGTTCGATAGCTTCTGGATTTCCCATGCCAAGGGCGTTGATCCCATGATGGCGTTGGCCTGCATTGCGAATGATGTTGCTGGCCTGCAAGAAGTCGGAACGTCTGTAACGCCGTTGTACGGGCGGCACCCAATTGGCCTGTCACAACTTGTCCGGACGGCGCAGAACGCTCTTGATGGGCGGTTTACGCTTGGCGTTGGAGCATCGGCCAAAGGCCATGCGGAAGGAACGCTCGGCCTTTCGTGGGACAAGCCATTCTCCTACACCCGCGAATTCTTTGACGCCATGGAGCCGCTTCTTGCTGGCAAGCCAGCAGATGTAACCGGTGACCAGGTTAGCGCGCATGGGGAACTCAATATCGCATCAAAACCCACGCCTATTTTGCTAGCGGCTTTGGGGCCTCGAATGCTGAAATTTGCTGGCGCACGCGCGGCAGGTACGACCTTGGGGCAATGCGGCCCGAAGACTATTGCGTCATATGTGAAACCATTGCTCGAAGCCGGTGCTGAAGCCGCAGGACGCAGCGCACCCCGCATCATGGCATTGGTGCGGATATGCGTCACAGAAGACCGGGAGGCCGCAAAAACCGTTGCGCGCGAAATTTCCAGTTTCTATCAGGAGATACCTTCATATTCGGCCGTTATCGCGAAGGAAGGCTTGGCCGAACCAGCGGATCTGCACCTGATCGGCAGCTGGCAGGAAATTCTGGACAACCTCGCCGCATACGCAGAAGCAGGTGCTACAGATTTCCGTATTCAAGCAGCCGCCCACGACGCCAAGTCCCAGGATGCAACCAATCAAGCGCTCGCAGATTATTTGAGCTAAGCGGCAAGTCTGGCCAGTTAAGCAAACTGAGCCGACACCGTACCGACACCGACGATTGTCCCGGCAATGGCATCACCCGGTTTGCCGACGATCCCGGTGAATTCCGGAGCGAAGTGCAACACCGCGGGCAGATTTGGTATCTGTCTGATGCACAACGTGAAACGGTGTCGCCATGTCGAACTATACGCATCTCACGCCCAGCGAGAGAGATCAGATCGCTGCCT
>JBDQJI010000184.1:0-3477 GCA_040263875.1 Alphaproteobacteria bacterium | reverse complement strand
GTCCACATTCATCGCTTGACGGACAAACACCAGATCAGGCCTACTTCAATGCG
Organism: Alphaproteobacteria bacterium; assembly: GCA_040263875.1. GTDB lineage: Bacteria > Pseudomonadota > Alphaproteobacteria > Bin95 > Bin95 > VMCJ01. The sequence continues at coordinate 3,424 of JBDQJI010000184.1, read as the reverse complement.
CTGACGCCAATCAAGGCGGCGGCATAACAAGGGCTGGGATCCACTTATAAAACCAGACCCCGTTGTTCAAATTTCCCGAGCCACTTCTCCTCTACTTGGCGCAATTTCGCTACGATCTCTTCTGGTTTGTCTCGCTTGCCTGCCATCGTCTGATCCTCCTCTGATGGGATAAATACTATCCCTATGAATGGACCACTTCAGTGGGGCTGCTCCACAAGCGCTGAGGTAATCGTCAACCAGCTTCGAAAAATATAGGCTCGCGCGAATAAGTAAGCGCGCCTCATCAGCAAAGTTCGGAAAATCTTGTTCTAGTTTCTGGTGCAAGCTAGCAATCAATGTCGTAATCCTTCCGCAGTTGATACAGACGGCTATACGCATGAACTGTAAACGTGGATTTCCTGGAAAACGCTTATAGTGCAACGACTAAGGCGTAATCCTTTTTATACTGCCGCATACATACGACCAGCATTCAGCGCATTGAACGGATCAAATGTGCGCTTCAGGCCTTGCGTTAATTGCAATAGCGGCGCGGACAATGGCTCGAAGACCTCAACCGCAGCTCGCACGCTTTGGTCAGCCCGCATCAGCGTGCCGTGGCCGCCTTGGGTCGTGATTAATGGCCGGATCACTTCCGCACCCGCATTCGGCGCATCCACTGCTACAGCCAGCCAGATAAGCCCGCCGGCCCAATCATAAAACACATCGACTTCAAGCAACTTTGCGATTTCCGCAACTAGCTTCGGTCCTTGTGTTGGCGCGGTTGAGATACGCCAAAGGGCGCGCGGGTCTGGCGCTTGGAATGGCGCCACATCCCGAACGGCCTCCCAGAAAACCGCAGAGGGCTCCGCTTCCAGTTCCGTCAACTCAAGGCCAGCAGGTAGGAAGGATCGGATTGCGTTAGTTCGATAGCTAAGCGAGTCCGGGAAACCTTCGAACCGAAGTGCTGTTACAGCATCTGCCCCACCCGCACCGCCAATTGCGGCGGCCGCCGACGCCGGTAGATGTGCTGCGCCGACAGGTTCAAACGGGCTTTTAAACGCGGCAGACATCATCGCTTGTGCGGCAGCGTCATCGAGCCCGTGAGCCAGGATCGTGACTTCACTATTGGCGAACGGCAGCACCTTGAAAGTCACATCTGTAATGGCGCCCAGCGTGCCAAATGCCCCGGTTGTCAGCTTGCAGAGATCATACCCGGTGACGTTCTTCATCACACGGCCACCGCCTTTCAGCGCCTGCCCCTGCCCATCGACGAACCCAACGCCGACCACGTAATCCCGCGCCGCACCAACAGCGACCCTGGAGGGGCCGGAAAGTGCGGCGGCGACCACACCGCCCATGGTGGCCGGTCCGCCAGCATCACTATACAGCCCCGTCACATCAGGCGGGTCAAACGGCAGGCGCTGGCGTTTTTCAGCAAGCGTCGCCCGGGCGTCGACCAGCGTTTCGCCAGCCCGGAACGTGGCGTAGAGTTCAGACGGGCTGTATTCGACAACGCCGGTCAGGCCGTCTAACTTGAGCGTCCGCTCGGCTTGCATAGGCCGACCAAGGCCGGAAAGCCCACCGCCGCCTTCAATCGCCAACGGCACGCGGTCCATTACGGCGTCACGAATAACGTCTTGGACGTCCACGACAGTGCCTGGCTTCAAGACAGCGCCAGTCATTCCGCCGCCTCCACCTGCACTGGGCTCAGGATCGGACCGGCAAGGCCTGGGTTATCGACCAGCGGGAACACTTTATGCGGGTTCATAAGGTATTTGGGGTCAAACACGCGCTTCATACGGCGCTGCAGATCAAGTTCAGCCAGCGTAAATTGCTCGACCATCAAGTCTCGCTTCTCCACGCCAACGCCATGCTCACCCGTCAGGCAACCGCCAAGCTCGACACAGAGCTTTAGGATATCGCCGCCGCATTCTTCGGCGCGCTCCGTCTCGCCCGGCTCATTCGCATTGTAAAGAATGAGCGGGTGCAAGTTGCCATCACCCGCGTGGAAAATATTTGCGACTTCAAAGCCATAGCTGTCACAGATGTTGCTAATCCGATCAAGCGCTTCTGGCAGCCTTCCAGTCGGGATCGTCCCATCCATGCAGAAATAATCTGGTGAAATACGGCCGATAGCACCGAATGCAGACTTCCGCCCCTTCCAGATCGCCAAGCTCTCAGCCGCCGATTTCGCCACGCGCTCATAGGCAGGCTTAAAGTCCGCAGCGATCTTTTGGATACGGCCAAGCATGGTGTCAATTTCGTCGTTGGAACCCTCAACCTCAATGATCAGCAGGGCTTCAACATCCAACGGGTAGCCTGCATTCGCAAACCGTTCGGTCGCATGAATGGCAGGTTTGTCCATGAACTCAATCGCGACCGGGATAATGCCAGACGAAATGATCGCATCCACACATTCGCCCGCAACCGCACTCGTCTCAAAGCCATAGAGGATCGGTCGCGCGCCCTCGGGTGAGTGCAGAATGCGCAAAGTCGCTTCGGTCACCATGCCCAGCGTGCCTTCGGACCCAGTGATAAGGCCAAGTAGGTCAAGCCCGCCCGCATCCAAGTGCTTACCGCCAAGCCGCACGATGTCGCCACTGGTCGTAACCATTTCAACGCCCATGAGGTTGTTGGACGTCACGCCGTATTTCAGACAATGGGCGCCGCCTGAATTCATGCCAATGTTACCAGCGATGGTGCAGGCAAGCTGGGATGATGGATCTGGCGCGTAGAAGAACTTATCCGGGCTCACAATGTCCGTAACGCCAAGATTGGTGACACCGGGCTGCAGTGTGATGGTGCGGTTATCGTAGTCGACATCCAAAATGTCGATCATTTTGGAGACGCCGATAACAATCGCATCTGCCATTGGCAGCGCCCCGCCAGCGAGCGAGGTTCCAGCCCCGCGCGCAACCACCTTCACGCCCCGCTCATGGCAGTATTTCATGACAGCAGCGACTTCAGCCGTTGTTTCCGGCAGCACCACGCCCAGCGGCGTCTGCTTATAGGCAGTGAGCGCGTCGGTTTCGTAAGGCTTGATCTCATCCGGATGATCAATCACGCCATCAGGTGCCGCAATCAGCCCCTTAAGATCGTTCAGTATTTCATCCCGCGCCGCCAGAATTCCCGCATCCGGTTCCGGTAAAGCCACCATGCCTCAATCTCCCTGCCGCACATACGTCACGCACATCATAGCAGGTATTGCGGAGAGACGGCGCGGTCAATCCACGGCGCCGCAGGGTGGAAAGACTGTGATTACCTGGATGTTTGTCGTTGCGTTGTCCTTGCGATGAATATTTCAAGGGGCTGGCCTAGATAGCTGAGAAAGGCTATGCAGGTCATATGGTTAGGATGCGTCGGCGGAGTAGGCTTCCGCGAAGTATTCAGATTGAGCTGATCAAGTATTTCGTTGCAGGTTCGACGGCGCGCTCAGCCGCCGCTC
>JBDQJI010000183.1:0-4137 GCA_040263875.1 Alphaproteobacteria bacterium | reverse complement strand
GGGAGGCGCGGCGCGTCCTGAAGCCCGGCGGCCGCTACGCCTTCACCGTTTGGCGGCCTGCGGAAGAGGTGGAAACCTTCAAAATCTTCCGCGCTGCCATGGCGGAACACGGTGACCTCAATGTGCCGCTCCCCGAAGCCCCGCCTATGTTCCGCTTCGCTGAGGAAGACGAAGCCGTCCGCAGCCTGAAAGCCGCAGGTTTCGCCGAGGCTTCCGCTCGCCGTATAACTATCCGCCGCGAAACCACGCCGGAAGCATTGCTAGACGGGCTTAGCAAAGCCACCGTTCGCACCAAAGCCCTGTTTGAAGCGCAAAATGAGGCCGCCAAACCCAAGATCAAAGCCGCAATCTTGGAACGCGCGCGAGCTTTAATGAACGAGCGCAGCGGTGATGGCCTTCTAGCGCTGGAAATGCCTGCGGTTTTGGGCGTTGGCACGATAGCCGAATAAAGCGCCGGGGGGCCTTGGCGACGATACGGCCAATGGCGGCGCCGGCATCGACATCGTCCTGGGTGGCTCAGGGGATGGCGAACTCTTCGGCGATGACGTCTTGGACGTGGCTTCAGGCGATGATTGGGCTGTCGGCCAACTTGGCGAGGACGAAATTTCAGGTGGCGAGGCAATTGTGAACGCGTATACTTTTTCTCGGTGTGGGTTTCGTACCCTGAGACTGAGATTAAGTGCTCTCCCCACACGCCCATCCGCTGGCCCAGGCCCATTGGAAATTGTAGCCGCCGAGCCAGCCGGTTACGTCTACGGCCTCGCCAATGATGTGGAGGTTGGGGCAGAGGCGGGATTCCATGGTTTTGGAGCTGAGTTTGTCGGTTGAAACGCCGCCAAGCGTCACTTCTGCCGTGCGGTAGCCTTCGGTGCCGGATGGCGTGAGGTGCCAGGCCTCTATGGCTTCGGCGAGGGCTACCAGGGTTGTATCTGGGATTTCGGCGAGTGGCAGGCCGGTTTGGGCCTCTGGGATTGTGTGCGCGGCGATATCTGCGGCGAGGCGGGCGGGCAGACGCTCGGCCAATATGGTTGTGGGGCGCTGTTTGGGAGCGGCATAGCGGCGGTCTTTCAGGGTTTCCAGAATGTCATCCCCGGGCACCAGATTGACGATGACCGGCTGACCTTCCCGCCAATAGGATGAGGCCTGGAGCACGGCAGGGCCGGAGAGGCCGCGATGAGTGAAAAGCAGCGCTTCCTGAAATTGCCCTGCACCTGTGCTGATTTCCGCAGGGGCCGCCAAGCCTGCCAGCGCTTTGAAGCGCGCGCCCAGATCATCGCTGAATGTGAATGGCACGAGGCCGGCGCGCGTTTCCGTAATCTCATGGCCGAACTGGCGGGCTAGGCGATAGGCCAAGTCCGTGGCACCCATCTTCGGAATGGATTTCCCGCCACATGCGATCACAAACTTCGTTGCTGTGATGGGCTGAGAACCATCGCTTAGACGGAGGGTGAACGCCTCACCCGTGGGGGACTTTTGCACCTCTTCCAGGCTGGTTTCTAAGCGAAGCTCCACAGCACCCAAGGCCATTTCATCCAACAGCATTTGAATGATGTCTTTGGCGGTGTGGTCGCAGAACAGCTGCCCCAGCGTCTTCTCGTGATATTGAATGCCGTAACGCTCGACCATGTCGATGAAGTCTTGCGCGGTATAGCGGCTAAGAGCGGATTTGCAGAAATGCGGGTTCTGGGACAGGAACGCATGCGGGCCTGCATTGATATTGGTGAAATTGCATCGCCCACCGCCGGATATCCGGATCTTCTCACCCGGTGCCTTTGCGTGATCGATGATCAGGACACGTTGGCCCATCTGCCCGGCCACACCGGCGCACATCATGCCCGCTGCGCCCGCGCCCAGGATCGCCATATCGTAGTGTGTGTTGTTGTGTGAACTTGCTGCCATGGGCCGGTGCTTACCCGTGGGGGCAATATATGTCTATGCGCGTTGGCGGCGGATCGCGCGGACGGCGGCCATGTCGTCTGTCTCCGCGCGCTCCTTGCGGTCGAATTCTGCGGCAATGGCCTCGCGGTGGGTTTTGGCGGCTTCTTCCAATTGTTTTAGGGAGCGGAAGCCTTCGAGCACGGCGGCATCTGCTTCGGCGACATCATGCGCCAGCGCCGGGATCATGGAGCCAAGCGCATCCCGGCGCGTGCGGGAGCCTTGGGCATAGCGGGTATAGGCCCATCTGCATACTGAGATCGGCACCATCCTCAGGCGCTTCCGAAATCAGAGCGGCTTCTAAGAAGCGGATCGCGTCGACGGTGCGTTTTAGGCGGTCCGCAGCGGCGTTGGCTGTGCGTTTTAGGTCTGCCAACTCGAAATCTTTCGCGCGGGCGAGGGTTTCGATCGCTTTCAAGGACCGGCGGGCGTTGGCGCTCATGCGGCAGCGGCGGTTTCGTCACCGTCCTCTGCGACAGGGTTTTCTGCGGCGTCATCTCCGTCTTCAACCACTTGCACCCCCATGCTTTCCGCGAGGCCAAGATAGCTCTCGTCCAGTCCCATACGTTCATTCGGGCGCTGGCTGAGGAACGCTTCGAGTGTAGGGTTAACGGCGATAGCGGCATCAACTGCCGGGTCGGCACCTTGTCTGTAGGCACCAAGCCGGATCATTTCCGCCATAGATTGATAGTCCGCCATGTAGCGCCTGCCCATGCGGACAAGTTCGGTTTCTGTTTCGCTATTGCAGGCGGGCATGGTTCGGGAAACACTGCGGAGAACGTCAATCGCTGGGTAGCGGCCGCGTTCTGCGATTGTACGGTCCAGCACAATATGGCCATCGAGAATACCGCGGACCGCGTCGGCAATGGGTTCGTTGTGATCGTCGCCATCTACCAGGACGGTGAACAGGCCAGTGATTGCGCCCTGCTTGGGGCCAGCACCGGGGCCAGCGCGTTCTAGCAGGCGTGGCAGCTCGGCAAATACGCTGGGCGTATAGCCTTTGGTGGCGGGTGGTTCGCCGGCGGCGAGGCCGATTTCCCGTTGGGCCATCGCAAAACGCGTGACACTGTCGATCATGCAGAGCACATCTTTGCCTTGGTCCCGGAAATATTCGGCGATGGCCATCGTGAGATAGGCAGCCTGGCGTCTGGCCAAGGGGGCTTCATCAGAGGTCGCAACAACGACGATGCTTTTAGCGAGACCTTCTTCGCCAAGGTTCTCTTGAATGAACTCCTGCACTTCGCGGCCCCGTTCGCCGATCAGGCCGATCACGTTCACATCCGCCGCCGCATAGCGCGCCAACATAGAAAGCAACATGGACTTGCCGACGCCAGAGCCTGCGAAAATGCCCATGCGTTGGCCCTTACAACAGGTCAAAAACGCATTGATGGCCTTTACGCCAAGGTCCAGCTTTTCACCAACCCGATTGCGGCCATGGGCTGGCGGCGGGCGATTGCTGATTGGATAGGCTTTCCGGCCATGGGGCAGGGGGCCCTTGCCGTCTACCGCATGTCCCATCGGGCCAATTACTCGGCCAAGCCATGACATGGAAGGACAAATGCTCGCCGTTTCCGTTTCCAGCTCCGCCATAGCACCGAGGCCAACACCGTCTAATCCGTCATAGGCGAGCACTTGCGCATGACCATCTTTAAAGCCAACAACCTCCGCCGCGGTTGAACCACCGCCCCGTCCTGCTAGTCGCAAGCGAGCGCCCACGGGGGCGGCGCCCTTAAGGCCGCCGACATTTGCCATCAAGCCGGAAATACCGGCGACGCGGCCAAACGCTGTATACTCTGGAACTTGCGCCAAGGCCTCAGCAACGCGGCGGTCAGCGTCAGAAGTGGCTAAACTTGGCGAATGATCTGTGAATAAATCAGCGGCAGTCATGTTTTTTTCATTCCTTTAAACCGGGCGCAAAGCTAAGAAAACCCGGGATTTCAGGGGATCATCGGCCCTTGAAGTGAATTTCAAGTAAAAGGCCATCAATGTGTTGTTAATGGCTCGTTAAGGATTGCTGATCATGGTAAGTATTATTACGTAACGTAGACGCATCGGTTTTGAAGGGGTGAATTCCGGAGCGAAGTGCAACACCGCGGGCAGATTTGGTATCTGTCTGATGCACAACGTGAAACGGTGTCGCCATGTCGAACTATACGCATCTCACGCCCAGCGAGAGAGATCAGATCGCTGCCTTGAAGGGCG
>JBDQJI010000182.1:0-4331 GCA_040263875.1 Alphaproteobacteria bacterium | reverse complement strand
TGTCGAAGCCCATCGCCTCCGCCTCCCGCGCCAGGGTGAGGACGGAGCGCGTTTCATGCTCCCCCGCCATAATCCGCTCCCGGGTGGGGAGGAGGTAGCCGAATTTTACTTTGTTGGCAGGCATTTGGACGGATCCTAGTTCGCGATGAAGTCCTGTATGGCGGCGATCTGATCCGGCTGTGTCAGGCCAGGGCAGTGGCCGACGCCGGGGACGGCGTAGACGTCGCTCATCGGGCCAGTTTTGGCCATGCGGTCTACGGTGGCGGCCTCCAACAATTTGCTCTCAACGCCCCAGAGCGTGAGCGTCGGTTGGGAGATGGCGGGCCAGAGGTCCCACATATCTGTGTCCGTGATCGGCGCGTTGGAGGCGAGGCCGGGGTCATAATGCAGCGTCCATTGGCCGTCCGGCAACTGGCGAAGGCTGTCGCGGCCGAATTTCTCCCAGTCCTTGTCGGAGAACGGGCCGAAGGCGCTGCGCGTTTCTTTTATGTAGGCCACGGCTTCGGCTTCGCTGGAATAGCGCGGGTCTGTGCCGAAATTGGCTTGGTTGTCGCGCCGCCCGCTGGCGGGGATGAAGGGGCCGATGTCGTTCAGCACCAGCCGTTCAATCGGCGATCCGCGTTTGCCTGCCAGCCGCATGCCCAGAATGCCGCCCATGCTGGTGCCGATCCACGTGACTTTATTAGCGCCGGTGCGGGCGATCATGCTTGCGCACACGGTTTCATACAGCGGGTAGCCGTACTGGGATTTATCATCCAGCCAATCGCTGTCGCCGCGCCCAGGCATGTCGACGCTGAATACGCGCCAGTCTTTGGACAGCGCTTCGGCCAGGTCGTCAAAGTCTTTCCGGTTGCGGGACAGGCCGTGGCAGCATACGGCGACGTTGGGATTGTCCGCAGCACCCCATTCCCGGTAGGCGATGTTGATATAGCTGGCACCGGCAAGGGCGGTGAAGGATTTATCCGTATAGGCTGTCATGGGATCAGGCCTCCAGGAACGAGATAATGCGGTTGATTTCAGCGTCGCTCATAAGGGCGGGGGCGTGGCCTACATTGGGCACTTCATAGAGTTCGGCCTTCGGACCATTCGCTTGCATATAAGCCTCAGTTTCTGAGGACAGCAGGTCCGACACCGCCCCGCGCATGACGAGGGTTGGCGTAGTGATCAGGTTCCAGAGCGGGCGCATGTCCACATCCTCCGGCTCATTTTCATGGAACTGCCAGGCGATCTTGGGATCATAGTTCAGCGTCACCGTGCCGTCGCTGCGTTCGCGTAGGCTGACTTCGCAGAAGCGTTTGCGCTGCGCTGTATCCATTGGCCCGAATGCGCCGGTGACGGCGTTTACGGCGGCTTCGGCGTCCTCGCAGGAGGCAAAGCTTAGGTCTTGGCCGACATAGCCATTGATGCGCGCGAGACCTGCTTTGTCCAGGAACGGACCGATATCATTTAGCACCAGTTTGTTGATCGGCGCACCGGGGGCTGCAGCGGCCATCTGGCCCATCACGCCGCCCATGCTGGTACCAATCCAGTCTACCTTATCCGCGCCTAGCCGGGCGATCAGCTGGATCATGTCGGCGACATATGTGGCGAAGTCATAGCCTTCCTTCGCCACCAGCCACTCACTATCGCCGCGCCCAACGACATCGACAGCCGCCACGCGCCAGTCCTTTGCGGCCATGGCTTGGGCTAAATCGTCGAAGTCCCGACCATTGCGCGTTAGGCCATGGACCATCAGCGCCGTGCGGCCTGCATCCTCTGCACCCCACTCCGTATATGCCACTTTGTGGAAGCCTTCTGGACCAAGGCTCTGAAAACTGCGTGACCTGGGCTGCATCGCGATTTACTCTCTCAGTTCATTTTCAAAACAGCCTAGCCGATTTCGCTGAAGGAGCTACCCCCATGCCTGTGCCCGGCCCATTTAACGGTATCACCGTAATTGACCTGACTCGCGTTCTTGCGGGCCCGTTCTCCACCATGATCCTGTCAGACCTTGGCGCCCGTGTGATCAAGGTCGAAACGCCGGGCAAGGGGGATGATGCGCGCGAGTACGGCCCGTTCGTCAACGGCAAGTCCACGTATTTTGTCTCCGTGAACCGGGGCAAAGAATCCATTGCGCTGAACTTGAAGGACGACGCGGACCGGGAAGCCTTTGAGAAACTCTTGTCCATTGCTGACGTTGTCGTGGAGAATTTCCGCCCCGGCACTATGGAAAAGCTGGGTTATGGCTGGGAAGACCTGCACGTCAAATACCCAAAGCTGATCTACGCTGCCTGCTCCGGCTTTGGCCATACCGGCCCGCATTCCAAGCGGCCGGCTTACGATATGGTCGTGCAGGCCATGGGCGGCATTATGTCGATCACGGGCCAGCCCGGCGGCGAGCCGACCCGTGTCGGCATGTCTATCGGCGATATCGGCGCTGGTCTTTACACCACCATCGGCATGACGACGGCGTTGTATGACCGGGAGCGCACAGGCGAGGGCCGCAAGATCGATATCGGCATGCTCGATTGCCAGATCGCGTTCTGCGAAAACGCTATCGCGCGTTATGGTGCGACGGGAGAGATTCCGGGGCCACTCGGCGGGCGGCACCCATCCATCACGCCATTCCAGGTGTTCACGACACAGGACGGCCACATGATCATTGCGGCTGGCAATGACGTGATGTTCCACCGCTTCTGCGACATCATCGGACGGCCAGACCTGAAGGCTGACCCGCGCTATGAGAGCAATCGCACCCGCAATGAAAACCAGGCAGCGCTAGAGCCAGAAATTGAAGCCGTTCTCAAAACCCGCACCACGGCGGATTGGCTGTCTGAACTGGACCCGGCGGGCATTCCCGCCAGCGGCATCAATGATGTTGCCCAAGTGATGGCCCACCCGCAGGTCGAGCCGCGTCGGATGGTGATTGAAGTGGATGATCCAAAGGTCGGCAAGATGAAAGTGGCAGGCAATCCGGTGAAGCTTTCAGGCTATGAAGACCCGTTGGAACGCCCGACAGCGCCGGATGTAGACGCTGACCGCGCGCGTATCCTGGCGGAGCTTGGCTTGGCACCGCAGGCCGCGGAGTAAGGTCTCTGACAGAGGAGATTGGCCCCAGCCTTGAAGATATGGCGGATACGCTTCGCTATATGTGGCTGAGTTTCATGGATGAATTGGACACCGCGCGCCGGGCCAATGGCGGCGCGGGCGATCTTGCGACGGAGCGTTTCGGCGCATCCGTGGTTATGCGCATCCGGGACTATCAAGGCCAAGGCGGTGCGCCGCATCGATATCTTGAGCTTGAAATTGATGGTGGCGATCAGGATTTCATGCTCAAAGGCGCGTTCACAACCGATCCAGATATGCAGGCTGCGGGCCCCGACGGAATTGCTTGGAGCGCGGATGGTGATCACGACAGCCTTTGCGCTTGGATGATGCCCTGGGTGGCACTGCATATCGAGCGGGGCGGCGGATATATTGATTTTGATGGATGAGTTATCGCGCCGAATGACCTGGAACTTTTAAGGCGTCACCGCATTTCGTCGTGCAGGGGGTCACCTGACACACATAAGGAATGCGTTCCATGTTCAAGAAATCACTCGCAGCGGCTGCACTGATCGTGACAATATCCGGCGCTGCTTATGCCGATGAGAAGGCGGGAGCTGTTGAGATTGGCGTTTTGACGTGCAAGGTCAAAGATGTGACCAATCTGGTCGTCTATACCGAGCAGACATTCGCCTGCGAATTTGATCCGCGCGGCAACGGTGCCAATGAATGGTGCGAAGGTGAGATCACCAAGGTCGGCATTGATTTATCAATCAAAGACGGTTTCACCATCGTTTGGGGTGTCTTTGCTCCCTCTGAGAATGCGTATGAGGCCAAGGCACTAACGGGCACCTATGTCGGTGCGGCGGCCGATGTTGCAGTGGGTGTAGGCGGCGGGGCCGCCGTTCTGGTCGGCGGCGGCGATAATTCCTTTTCGCTGCAACCAATTAGCGTGAGCGGTGTTGAGGGCGTCGGTGCGTCTATTGGGCTCGAAGCGTTTGAAATTCGCTAATAGCCTAAATAACTATTGCAAGAAGTAACTGCAAGCAGCTGGTCAGCCCCCACTGAGTGGTCCAGTTGCAATGTTAGTGGATATACGGTCTCTGCTCTAGGGGCATGACCACTTCAGGGGGTGGCGGCCGCCAGCCCAAAGCGCTGTGAGGGCTCTTGCGGTTATAGTGCTGTCGCCATTGTTCGATGATGATTTTGGCCTCCTTGAGTGTGTAAAAGATTTCGCCGTTAAGTAGCTCATCCCTGAAGCGGGCGTTGAAGCTTTCACAGTAGCCGTTCTCCCAGGGCGAGCCTGG
>JBDQJI010000181.1:0-4446 GCA_040263875.1 Alphaproteobacteria bacterium | reverse complement strand
GGCAGCCTGGTAAGGCAGACGTAGATGCCGCGCTGCAATCCGGCGCAGATGACCTCATCGCCAAGCCAATTGCTGTAATGGCCGTCGCCACCCGCATGAAATTATTGTGCGACAGACGGGAACCATACATCGCAGCGGAAGGCTATATTGGCCCAATTCGCGCTCAAATGAGTATGGGGTTATCGAGCGCTGAGCAATTTGAGCCGCCCAATACGCTTAAAGCGACCGCAATCGGCAAGCCACTGGATGCGGCGACGTTGAAAAAAGTGCTTTCTGAAGCCAATCAAAATGTCTCTGCCGCGATCATTGAGACAGCGGCGGCAAAATTCAGCGCCTACGCGTTCTCCCTAAAAGACGCGATTGACGATGAAGATCAGGCCGAAGCCGCGACTCTGACCGGAAAACTTAAAGAAACTGGGGCGACCGTGCGGTCTGCCGTCGAAGGTTCGCCCCATGTGAAGCTTTTGCCGGTCATCCTGCGCTTAAACGCATTGGTGGATTTGGCGCAGTTTGGCGAAAAAGACGCGAGCCGCGCCGCGGCGCTCACGGCTGAAATGGCAGATGCCGTCGCCCGCATGCTGAAAGGCCGCCCGGATGACATTTCTGCATTGACCGAAGACCTACTTGGCCAAATTGCTGCCCGCTTCCCAGCGATGGCCGCTGCGGTCGCTGAGCAAGAAAGTGCCGAAGCAAGTGCCGAGACTGCGGCCTAGAGCTTCGAGCCTGCCCAATTTTCTGGCGGTTCCGCTGGCCAGCAGACAATGCTCGCAGCTTTGGCCCCAGCGATGGCGCAGACTTCATCTTTGTCTGACGTATCGCCGCTGACACCAACCGCACCAATCACGGCTTCATCAGCGCCCAGCAATAATATCCCGCCAGGGACCGCCACAAACTTACCGCCAGACGCCGCCGCGAGCGATGCCTGAAACGCTGGCCTGTCAGATAGCCTGTCCCGCAACAACCGTGATGGCACCCCCATACCAAGCGCACCCCAGGCCTTGCCGATGGCTATGTCCGGGCGAAGGATGCCGGAGCCATCTTCCCGTTGCAGCGCGATTAAGCACCCGCCCGCGTCCAGAACAGCGACCGTCAACGGCATGAAGCTGTGACGGCGGCCTTCGGCCATAGCTGCCGCGACGATTGCGTTGGCGGCTTCAAGTGAGATTGAGGTCATGCGGGCTTGCTCCATTTTTTAGCGGCGGCGTTATCGCTTTTACGGGCGGCGACCCAGCGCTGGCCAGATGCCGTTTCTTCCTGTTTCCAGAATGGCGCCTTTGTTTTCAGCCAGTCCATCAGGAACTGACAGGCATCAAACGCAGCCTGACGGTGGCTGGATACTGTCATCACCAGAACAATGGGGTCACCCGGCTCAAACCGGCCATAGCGATGCACGATCAGGCAATCCAGCAGCGGCCAACGCTCGCGGGCTTCAGCTTCAATCGCCTCAAGCTGGCGTTCCGTCATGCCGGGATAATGTTCGAGCGTCATGGCAATGACAGGCTCAGCCCCCTCATCGGGATTATCTTCACGCGCGATGCCAATGAAGCTTGCCACGGCACCAACATCATGCCGTCCCTTGGTAAGCCTTGCGGTCTCAACACCAAGATCGAACGCTTCACTTTGCACCCGAACAGCCATGGCGTTAGCCCCCCGTTACCGGCGGAAAGAAAGCGACTTCGTTAGCGCCCGTAATCATAGAATCCGTTTCAGCAAATTCCTGATCAATCGCGACCCGAATGCTATCCCGCTTCTCAAACGCAGTCCCGTGGCGCGGGCTGAGTGCCGCCAGCCAGTCGATCAGCTCACCGGCAGTTATGACCGTCTCCGGCGGGCTGGCCGTTTCTTCTGCCATGCCAATTTCAGTTCGGAGCCATGCGAAATACAGGATCTTCATTGGATCAACTCTCTATCAGCAAAGCCATCTGGCGCTGCACGAATGCGGCGGCGGCGGCGTGATCGTCCAGGTCCAGTAAAGGTAGCGCGCCCAAAGAGGCCGGCAATGCATCCGCTGCAACATCGCTAGCGACTGCGACAATATTTGGATCATCCGGCCAAAGCGGATCGCCACCACGACCGCTCCGCCAAATCTCGATTTTCGGAATGCCCGCACCCCGGTAGCCTTCGATAACCACGAGATCTACCGGGTTCAACATCTTGAGCGCGTCCTGCAGCGATGGCTCGGCTGCTCCACGGTGTTCCGTTAGCAAAGCCGACCGTTCGGGCGAAATCACTAAGACTTGCCCGGCCCCAGCTGTGCGATGGCGATGACTGTCCTTGCCTTCGCGGTCCATATCAAACCGCCGATGCGCGTGCTTGATTGTGGAGACGCTGACGCCAGCGGCAGTTAAGGCGTTAACGATGCCCGAAACCAGCATGGTCTTGCCGGATCCGCTCCAGCCCGCGATGCCTATCGCTTTCATGCCGCATCCGCCTTACGAACCGCCGTTAAGGCCGCGCGGAGATACGCAGCCCCCGTCCAAGCCGTAAGCCCCGCCGACACCCAAAGCAGCGCCTGTCCAACCTGGACAATGCCCAGAATGCCGCTTGCCGGTCCAAGGGTGAGCAGTGTTAGTGCAACCATCTGAGCAGCGGTTTTTATCTTCGCCGCAAATGAGGACGGGATGCGCGGCGCGTTCATCCCCGCCATGGCTTCCCGCAAACCAGAGACCAGAATTTCGCGGCCCAGAATGATAATCGCAGGTGCCACGTGCCATCCACTCAGCGCGCCGAGCCAAAGCAGCATTGCCAGCGTGATCCCAACAATCAGCTTATCCGCAATCGGATCCAGCATCGCGCCGAGCTTAGATGTTTGGTTCCATTTCCGGGCCAAATAGCCATCCAGCCAATCCGTTACAGCCGCAAGTGCGAATAGTGCTGCGGCCAAAATGCTGCCGCGTGGCCCGTCCATCGCCATCAAGAATGCAACAACAGGCGTCGCAAGAATGCGCGCCAAAGTGAGCCAGGTCGGAAAATTCAAAGGACTTCAAACACTGCGAGTTCAGCACCGCTCGGGCGAAGGGCCGCAGAAGCAACAGCGACCACGCTATTCAGCCACATGTATTCTTCAGCACCGGTTTCAAATGTGGGCGTCGTGCGGAACCGATATTCCGATGGCTCCACATCTTCACCGCCATCCAGCTTGGCGCTGATTTCTGGGTTCGCCACCCTAACACCCCGGTTATGCACAAAGATCAGCGCGCCATCACCGGTTTGCAGCATGTATCGGGATTCGACGCTAACAACACCATCCTGGCGGATAAGCTGCCAGTCGGACCCGCCAGGCAGAACCTCGCCGGACATATTCGGCCCGTCGAACCAACCGCCAGTGATCGCGATCACCCGTCGCAAACCATGGGGCGTCTCGCCGATGACCTTAGGCGGCTCAGCCTGCAGCACGCAGTCAAATAGAAGACGGAAAGATGGTTTAGGCAGTGTAGACATGAGAACGGACCTTTTTGCCGTGTCGCATTTAGGAACATCGCTACACCAGCACCGGCCCAAGGCCAAGCGGCCTGTGTGACCCCCGTCACGTTCAAACGGATTGAATTTGACAGGGCCAATGGCCGAAAACGTGAAATATTACACAAAATCAGTAACTTGCGGCAGCCGATCGGATATTGGCCTAAATTGCGGCCCGGTTATTGCTTGAAGATGGGCAAGGAGTCCTCACTTCTCTCCCAATGAGACACGCGCCTTATGGTACAATATCCGGGTAGGCGCTTCGGGGCTGGAACAACACTAAACGGAGAACTGTCATATGCGCGCATTTTTGATCGCCGCCATCGCTGCCTTGGCTCTAAGCCCAGTGGCTGCGTTAGCAAACGCCAATCCTGATTGGGCTGCTCGCATCAAACGCATTGCAGGTGAAGTCTCTATCGAACGTGACGGGGCGCTGCGTCCCGCCAAAGTCGGTGACCGACTTGCGAAAGATGATGTCGTCGTGACGGGTGCAGGCAGCGGCGCTGGCCTAACCTTCCGCGACAATAGCCGGGTGTCTGTTGGTCCAAACGCAAAGCTTGCGATTGCGAAATTTGTGTTTGAGCCGGGCAAGGCCGACGATTCTGTTGAAATGCGCACGGACTTAAATAAAGGCCTCGCCGCCTTTGTTTCGGGCCGCGTCACCAAACGTAAGCCCGGTGCCATGCAGGTCCGCACGCCTAGCGCCATTCTGGGTGTTCGCGGCACGACCTTTGTCGCACTGACAGATGTGCCGCTCGACAAATAGTGCGCCTGGAAATTGTGCTTTGGCTTGGGGACGCATCAGGGCTAGTTGTTTAGTCCCGGAGATTGATGGGTCGGATTTATTCTGAACCGATCAGGCTCTTCAGTCCAGACTTTACAGACACATTCGAATGGGGTGAGACCTTTCAAGGTTTTTAGTCTGCGTGCGAAGTTGTAGGCGTTTACAAAGTCTGCGAGGTGGTTTCGGAACTGGTTGTGGTCATC
>JBDQJI010000180.1:0-4544 GCA_040263875.1 Alphaproteobacteria bacterium | reverse complement strand
CTTTGATGCGCAATTTCAGCCAGCCTAGAGGCTTATGAGTATTCAAGCGTGAAAGGCGAAGGTTAATGTCCAATCCAGCGCCTAGCGTAGTAAAGGCAAAGGTTCCACTTCGACCGCCTGAAATAGTTATGCGGTTGGAACGGCTAGGGGCAAATTTCCAGTCGCGGCTTTCATTCATTCGTATCCTGATGCGCAGAATGCAGAACGAAAGCTGGCGCTTCGACCGGCCACAGTTTGATATCGACGAGAACGGCGTTGGCGTCGCCATCTACCGCGTGAACGGACCGGATCGTACCTATAGTTTGGTCGCCTTTGCCCACGACCTACCAGATGACCAACGCTCAGACCGTGTAATCGCTGAAGCTTGGGACGCAACCTTTGCTTTGGTTGATGGCGATGTAGATGCAGCCGATATCCGCAGACTCGCAAGCAATGTGCCGAAGCAGGAAGCAGGCCGCGTTTCATCGAGAGAACTTACCCTTTCCCGGGCGAATCGATCCGTTAGGCTGTTCAAGCATACGATTGAAAAACTTGCTGCAGGAAAACAACCAGACGCGGATCTGATTGAGCAAACTGGCTATCTCATGCGAACAACTGCCGTTTATGGGTCCGGAAAGTTCGGCGCGGCAGATCATACCATCATCGCCGACCGGCCAGAGTTTGCTGCACCTTTTCAGGCAGAAATGCTCACGGTCTACTTGATACGCGCATTCTCTATCGATCTTGTGGAACACCTAGCGGCCTGTCGCGCGCCTGGCGCTGCGACGAGGATCGCACCGAACCTTCGCCGCCGGTTAGGAATTGGCAATTCGACGGGTCTTGGCATGGCACCATTCGTGCTGAATCACCCCATGCTCATCAACAATTGGATCATGGCCCGCGAAACAGCACTTGCCCGCATTCGATCGTTGCCGGAGGCCTCACCAAAAGCCGCCGCTCGCTTTCGCACACTTGCCGTTCAGGCGACCGCAAATGCGCACTCCTGGATTTCCCAGCATCCGGTTCAGCAAGCCAAGATCGCAATGTTGCGGCGAGATCTAAACTTACTCAACGCACACCTTGCTCAGAATGGTTTGCCAATAGATTTGCCTTGGAATGCGCTGTATCGCTGGACCGAAGACCATTTATCAATCGAGGGTCAGGAACAAACCGTTGCATTACTGATCGACGCTCATGGTGCGCTGACGGACGACCTTGCCACCACGATGAGCGCAGATGAAGACCTTGGACGCTCTATTGATGGTGCGATGACCATCACTACGTTCAAACGGCTCTTAACTGACATTTACGCTTTTGCCCTGGCGATTAATTGGGCAGATCAAAAAGCTGTGGACCGTGTTTGGTATGTATCAGCTGAGAAACTTGAACCCAGGTTAGGCCAACGCTTCGAAGAAGACATCGAGGCATTCGAAGAACCACTAACCCCTGCCCGTGATGCTGCAGAAATGTATGAGGACCTCGAACAATGGCCGGATACCCAAACCCTTGCGGAATTCCTCTTAGAGCATCCGGAACACCGGCATATAGCTCGGCGTGTCCAGCTCACGTCCCGCCTGCCCTATGCAGAAATTAGAGACAACACCATCGGTAACACCGTTTTGCCCATAGATATCTTGCGTTGCAAACTCGCATTCTTCGGCGCCGCCCGATTTGATCCAAAGTCTGACCGCTGGGTCCGGATAAACATGTTCCAGGGCGCTCCGTTCTTTGATGAGCTCCAGTCCGCAGAGGCTGACGACTGGATGTATCCCACCAACAGGGTCACGCTATGACTAAGGCCGCAATATTAGAGCGCTCATTCGGTGAAATTGCAGCTATGGCGAAGCGGGCGACACGCGGTGCTGGCTACGCCTGGGGTGCCTGCGAAGACGCCTCAGCCGCAACGAAATGGCTATCGCGGAACGGATTGCCAGGTGTCGCAGCGCTTAGCCATGCGCTCTCTACCCGGGCGCGATCTCCAATGGCCCGCGTTACAATCGGAAAGCCCTGGACGGCGGCAGATGGAACCCATATCTGCCCCTTAATGGCTGGTGCCGCGTTGACAGACCATAATCATCACGCTGCAGATGATGGCGGAATCACAATTCTCGGCCTTCGGTCCCCACTCCTTACTGTTGGCTGGTTTGGGGCGTTCGGCGAAGCTACAGGCCGCTGCTACAAGCTTGAATGGGATGAAATATTGATCGAAGTTGGGCGCGAGAGATGTCTAATTAAAGGCTCAGCAATCGACCTTTCCAACTCCAGTACCGACAAGTTCAAATGTATTGAGATCGATGCAGCCCCTCCGCATAACATCCGAATTTGCCCGGCGCGCCCCTCCATTGCTGCAGATCATTGGAGCCACCTCGAACAACTAGCATCCCGAACCTACGCCCCAGCAACTGCGGCCTCACGCTTATCTGGCGCTGGCCCAGGAGATGGCTAAGTTTTAGCCGGCAATGCCCCACATGCGGCTGAATTGTTGTGATCAGATGTAATATTCTCCGAAGCAACGCAGAGAATGCTGCACAGTTTGAATGCACTTTCAGAGCGCTGAAGGTTTAGGTGAAGTGGTGCCTAGTCACTCCAGCCGCCGCTCAGTGAGAAGAATTGGCCGGTTTGGAAGCGATTACCGCCGTCGAGCAGTGAGGCCGTGAAATGGGCGACTTCGGCTGGTTGGCCGAAGCGTTTCATTGGTACTTTGGCCTCAACCTTCTTGCGCACGTCTGGGTCGTCGGAACCGGTGGCGTTGATGAATCCGGGATAGTCCAGAAAAGCTGTGCCGATGGCGTTTACACAAACGCCTTTGCTGGCGACCTCAAGGGCAGCAGCCTTGACCATCATATTGGCTCCAGCGCGGGTCGAGGCATACAAAGCTGCACCAAGCGGACGGCGCCCCGTCGCCGAGGTCACGATGACGATCTGGCCCTGCTGCGCGGGAACCATCACCTTCAACAATGCCTGCAAGCTATGGAAGACTGCTTCCTGATTGACGGCTTGAAGACGCTGTAGCTGCTCTAAGGTCGCATCCATAAAACGACCGCCGATGATCTCCCCGGTCCGAACACAGGCAGCATCCAGCTTTCCGAACCGTGCAATGCCGGCGTCAATCAGGCGCGCTATGGCCGTACCATCCGCCAGGTCCGCCATGCCATCCATTGCCAGAACATCTACGCCTAGCGCCTCAACCTCCTCGACCAGGCCAGGCAGCGGATCGCCGAGGATGAGGTCATGGCCACGTTTGGCTAGGATGCGCGCAAGATCGGGGCCTAAGTGCAGGTTTGAATCCGTAATTAGGGCGACGCGACGGCTCACTGTGCTGTCTCCAATTCTTGCTTAATATGAACAGTCTCACCGCTCTCTGCCGCTTCCTGAATAGCGCCAACGACGCGCATAGTCTTCAGGCCTTCCGCACCAGATACCAGCGGCGCTTCTCCAGCCCGAATGACGCGGGCGAAATGGGCGATTTGGTTGACCAATGGATCAGCAGCTGCAAGTGGCATGTTGGTGGCACTTATAGGAGACCACCAGTCTGGTGCCCCCGTATGTCGCCAGATCCTCAGGTCTGGGATCGAGAGCGCACCTTCTGTACCGCCGAGCATGTAGCAGCTCTGCGATGTCGCGGGATATACTGGATACTCACGGGCTGTCAGCTCCCAGCTCCAGGGTGAAACGACACCATCAGCAACACTGATTGTCCCTACAGCACCCGAAACAAAACGGATGACCGCTGCCGCAGCTTCCTCATTTTCAAAGCCTCTTGAAGAGGGTGCGGCCTGGGCTTGCACGCTGACGATTTCACCGCAGAGATGACGGATCAGGTCAACATCATGGACCAGATTGATAGAGATCGGCCCTGCCCCCTTTTGCGTCCGCCAAGGGGCTTCTTCAAAGTAGCTGTCGGGCTTATAGAACCAGCACGTTGCTTGAATAGTACGGATTTGGCCAATAGCGCCCGACGCGACAATCTCCTTGGCCTTCTGGATAATGGGATTGTGACGCCGATGGTGGCCAACCAAGATAGGCACGTTGGTTTTGGCCCCAGCATTGGCGATCTCCTCTGCCTCAATAACCGTGGCGGCCAAAGGTTTCTCGATCAGAATTGGGCAATTTTCAGCGATGCATGCCAAACCCTGTTCAGCATGCAGCGGCGTAGGCGTAGACAAAATGACGCCATCTGGACGATCCGCAGCAAATAACTCAGCCAAATCGCTATAGCAGGCGATGCCTTGCTGACCTGCAATTTGCTTAGCGTCCGCTGTCAGGTCAACAATGGCGGCAATCTCCACGCCCTCAACCTGCCGGATAGCATCTGCGTGCCGCTTTCCGACAAGCCCGAGGCCTGCTATCGCCAAACGAATTGGCTCACCCATCTCAATATTTCCACTCTGCGCCACATGCCTAAGACTAGTTGTTTAGTCCCCGAGATTGATGGGTCGGGTTTATTCTGAACCGATCAGGCTCTTCAGTCCAGACTTTGCAGACATATTCGAATGGGGTGAGACCTTTCAAGGTTTTTAGTCTGCGTGCGAAGTTGTAGGCGTTTACAAAGTCTGCGAGGTGGT
>JBDQJI010000179.1:0-4877 GCA_040263875.1 Alphaproteobacteria bacterium | reverse complement strand
GGTGTACCAAGCCAGCACTTCCATCTCTACCTGAAGGAGTGCGAATGGCGCTTCAATCACAGGCCCACCGAAAACCTCTTGAAAGTATTACGCAAGTGGGCAAACCTCTGAACAGAAACCCTTAGCTAGGCCAGCCCCTAAGTATTAGTACAGCTTTTTGTAATGCACGTTACCTATCTCAGTTAGTCATTGTGCTTCTTTGTGAAGTCCCTGATGACATCCGGGTCAGGGTCAATGCCAAGGCCCGGACCGACCGGTAAATGATAGAGCCCGTCACCGTCAGGATTGATCAGGTCGCCATACAAGCTGGCCTCCATGTGGCCATAGAGGCGTTCGATCGGTGCCTTCTGGCCCGTATGGGCTGCAACCACATGCAATGTCGCGACAAAGCCTGGGCCGAAATACGGGGAATGCGGCGCGAAGCCGACATTGGCAGCTTCACAGAGCGTGCTGATCTTCCGGGCCTCTGTAACACCGCCTACCTTGGCGACGCTTGGTTGCGCCCAGTCAACGGCACCTGCGCGTAACATTTGCTGGAATTCCCACGCGGTAGAGGCGTTTTCCCCAGCCGCGATGTCCATAAGGCCGGATGAACGCACTTCTGCCAGACCATCGAAATTCTCCGGCGGCCATACGGGTTCTTCGAGCCAGTGGATATCATAAGGTTCGAATGCGGCTGCCATGCTGCACGCCTCGCTTGGCGTCCAGGGGCAATTCACATCGACCATGATGCGGGGGGTGGCACCCGCACCATCCCTTGCTGCCCCTACAGCTTCCGGCGTGCGTTCATGTAGCTTGACGTATTTATAACCCTCTGCGACTGCGGCAGCGGTACGCTCTTCGACAACGTCAGGTTCTGCATACCGCATCAGGCTGGCATAGGCCGGGATGGTTTGAGACGCCGTGCCACCAAGCAATTGCCAAAGCGGCAACCCTGCAGCTTTGCCCGCAATATCCCAGAGCGCTGTGTCCAGGCCGGAAATAGCGAACATCGATTGTCCATAACGTCCGAAATTATGGTTGATGCGCTGGATTTCCTGCATCAGCGGCTGGATCGCCCGTGCATCCTGGCCAATTGCAAAAGGCGCAATCATTGTCTCCAGCGCAGACCGGGCAGACGGAATTGCGTTGTGGCCGAAGATTTCGCCATACCCGATGATGCCGCAATCAGTCTCGACTTCAATGATCAGCGTATTCATATCCGCCCATGCACGCCCACCAAACCCTGTGGAGGCAGGGCCGCCATGGTCAAAAGGAACTGCGATCCAATGAGTGTCGATCCGTGCGATTTTCATTAGCTCAATCCGTTTTGACTTCCGCACCCCAGCTATCGAGCATGGTGCGGATGACTTGTTCGGGGATGTCTTTGGCAATGAAGACAAGGCGGGAGCGATGATCATCTGACGGCCAGGCTTCCAGGATCGCAGGCGGGTGGAAGACATGCTGCACGCCATGAACGGCGACCGGTTGGTCTAGCCCGTCTACATTCAGAATGCCTTTGATCCGCAGCATATCTTGGCCGCGTGCGTCGATCAGGCTTTGCAAGAAGCCCACCCAGCTTTCCCAGGGCATAGATGTTTCGCGGTAAAGGCAGAATGCGTGAATACCATCATGATGATCGTGATTGTGGTGCGCATGGTCGTGCTCGTGATCATGCCCATGGTGATCATGCCCATGATGATCGTGCCCATGATCATGGCCATGCCCATCATCCTTTGAAGCGGCTTCATCCGCGTAAGCTTCTTCGTTCAGCCAGCGCTGGATATCGGCTGATTTGGTCTCTGGATCATAAAGGCCGGCACCGAACAGGCGCGCAGGTTCGATCTCGCCATTGAGCACGCGGAAGCGGTCGGCGCCCGGATTGATTTGGTTCAGGCGTTCATCCAGCGCAGAGATCGCGGCGGGATCTGCGATGTCCGTCTTTGTTATAAGCAGCCGATCAGCGATGGCGGCTTGGCGCACGGATTCTTCGTGATTATCCAATGTCTGATCGCCTGTTGCGGCGTCAACGGTTGCGATCACGGAATCTAAGTGGAAGCAGCGTCCAATCAGTGGATCGGCGATTAGTGTGTGGACGATTGGGGCCGGGTCTGCCAGGCCAGTTGTTTCAATGACGACCCTATCGAATTCAGGCACATCACCCCTGGCGCGACGGCCAAACAGGTCGTGCAGAGTTTCCACTAGATCCGTGCGGAGTGTGCAGCAAAGGCAGCCGGATTCCATCAAGATAGGCTCTTCGCCCGTCGTCTCGAGCAGATCATGGTCCAGCCCAACCTCACCAAATTCATTGATGATGACGGCGGCTTTATCCATGCCTGGATGGTGCAGCAACTTGGACAGAAGCGTGGTCTTGCCGCTTCCCAGGAACCCGGTGATGACGGTGATGGGTGTTGTCGCTTCGGACTCAGACATGCGGGTGCACTCTCCGGCTACAGCTCAATGATTACTGGAACGCTTTGAAGGCGATCAGCGTGAAGGTGTCTTTGATATGGGGGAGCGTTTGCACTTGCTCAGTCACGAAGCGCCCAACGTCAGCGTCGTCCTGTAGGTAGCATTTGACCATGAGGTCGTAATCGCCAGACGTGGAATACACTTCGGACGCCTCGTCGACAGATTGCACAACGGAGTCTGCGACTTCGTAAGCTTTGCCCAATTCACATTTGATCTTGACGAAGATCGTCCGCATCGCCAGCTCGCTCCCAATGGTGCGGGCGCGCATATCGCGGCCCGATTCCAATATATCCTATGGGAGAATGCGCTGGATCACCAGCAGGCGGCAGGCCTTAACCGGCGGCAGATTTCCGGGCTGGGCGCAGCAGGAAGGCTGGCGTGTCATCGTCAGTGAATGCGCTTGGGCCGGGCAGATTGGAATCGTCACGGCGGCCGCGGCGACGCGGTTCTGGCTTCGGTGCCGGTTGAGGATTATGTGCGCCGATATCATAGGGCTGCGCGTCCGCTTTTTCCCGTGGCTCTGCTTTCTTACGAGGAGCGGCCTTTTTGCGAGACTTCGGCTTCTCAGTTGCTGGTTTCTCAATCGGCTCGGCGGCTTCAGCTGGCTGTGCGTCTTCTGCTTCAGCCTTCTTTGACCGCCTGGACCGACGCGGCGCGCGGGCAGGCTTCTCCTCTTCCGCGGCTGGCACTGCGTCAACTGCAGGTGCTTCCTCTGCTGCAGGTGACGCTTCTGCCGTCGCCTCATTCGCCGTATCTGCGGCGGGCTTGCTGCGACGGGTTCGGGTGCGGCGAGGGCGTTCGTCTTTTTCTTCTGCGACAGCCGGTTCAGCTGGAGGCTGCTGGCGTGGCGTGTCCATCTCAAGCAGAGGGATTTCGCGGCCAATCAGCTTTTCAATGCCGGCGAGGTATTTATCATCATCACTGGTGACGAGTGTGTAGGACTTGCCCGAACGCCCGGCGCGGCCTGTGCGGCCAATGCGGTGGACGTAATCATCGGCATTCATGGGGACGTCGTAATTGAACACATGGCTGACGGTAACGATATCGAGCCCACGCGCTGCCACATCGCTGGCAACGAGGATGGTGACTTCGCCTTTCTTGAATCGATCCAGCGTTTCCATTCGCTTGAACTGCACCATGTCGCCGTGAAGGGCGGCAGCGTTGAAGCCGTGGCCGACAAGTGATTTCAGCAGCATGTCCACATCGCGCTTGCGATTGCAGAAGATAATGGCGTTGTTGATATCTTCGCCGCGCATGATTTTGCGCAGGACGCTGGTCTTTTCGCGCCGGCTGGTCATCACCTTTTTCTGGGCGACGGTTTCTGCCGGCGATGCGGGCGGGGCCACCGAAATCTCTTTCGGGTTCATCAGGAATTTTTCCGCAAGAACACGGATTTCCTTCGGCATCGTCGCAGAGAACAGCATGGTCTGGCGGACAGGCGTCAGCCGACCTGCGATCTTTTCAACGTCCGGGATAAACCCCATGTCGAGCATGCGGTCGGCTTCATCGATGACAAAAATTTTCACGTCATTTAGAATGATCTTGCCGCGTTCGATCATATCGATCAGTCGACCAGGTGTTGCGATCAGCACGTCAACGCCGCGTTCCAGCGTTTTCATCTGCTCGCTCATGAACTCGCCGCCGATTAGCAGTGCATGGGTGAGCTTCTGGTACTTCCCGTATTTCTCAAAATTGTCGGCGACCTGAGCGGCCAACTCACGGGTTGGTTCAAGAATGAGCGCGCGGGGCATACGGGCACGGGCCCGGCCACTCGACAGCGCTTCAAGCATTGGCAATGTAAAGGATGCGGTTTTACCGGTGCCGGTCTGGGCGCAGCCTAGGATATCGCGGCCCATTAGTGCTACAGGAATGGCTTGTTCCTGGATGGGGGTCGGCGTCTCGTAGCCGGATTCAGTCAGGGCGCGAAGGAGTTCATCGCAAAGCCCTAGATCGCTAAATTTCATGCGGTCGGGTCAATCACTTGGATGTTTATGTAGCTGCTGCTTGCCGTAGACTGCAGCTTGCACACAATGTGCGGAGGTGCAGAAGACAGCACCCATCTGACAAGAACGGATTACATAGTAATAAAGTAAGAAAATGTCAACTCTAGCGCGCCGCGACAGCCCAGTATCGCTGGCTTTCTTCTGTCGTTAACACCGACGGCGCGCATCACAGTCATTGAATTCAGGATTTTGGTAGGGGAAGAGTTCCATAGCGGCAGAGGCCATCGCGGATTTGAAGGCGTCGCCGCCGCGTGGCGCAGCCCCACTAAGGTGTGAGAGTGCAGCGCCATCTTTACAGAACGCGGCGGTGTATTCCTGCGAAACTGCCGCTTCTGCGCCGTTCGTATCACAGAGCGTTCCATTGCTATGCGCTTGACCAAAACGAACGACGACTTGGTAGCCGTCTGCGGGCGGTCCGCTAGG
>JBDQJI010000178.1:0-4901 GCA_040263875.1 Alphaproteobacteria bacterium | reverse complement strand
TCAGGCTCTCTTGACTATCTTGTATTGCTCGACGGATCGCCGCTGTCGTGCGGGCGCTCCCGTGAAGTACCTGTCCCATAATGCGTCCTTCCAAACTTGGGAAAAGAGTGCACCATCAATCTCCGGGACTAAACACCTAGGGTCAGGCCCTTATGCCATCGCCATCACCCAGAGGAAAACGCAAATGCGCGATATTGATTACACGACAATCACAGATGCAGTGGTCAGCGCCTATGCAGACACGCCGAATGAACGGTTGCGGGAAATATTGGGCGCATTGATTCCACGCCTGCATGATCTCATCCGCGATATCGAACTGACGCCTGCTGAATGGCGCATGACGATGGATTTTCTGCTGCAGGCGACAAAGGCCAGCAGCGACCAGCGAAATGACTTTATTCTACTCTCGGACCTGCTTGGCGTGTCCGCAGTCGTCGATCTGGTCGATGGGCGGGATGATGCGCGTGCGACCTCCGCCACTCTGCTTGGGCCATTCTACGTGCCGGGCCAACCGGATATGACGAGCGGTGCCGATCTCATCAAAGACAATCCTGGTGAGCGCCTTGTTGTGCAGGGAAAGGTGTTGAGCGCCAATGGCGGTCCACTGCCGCACGCTGTTCTTGAAATTTGGCAGAACGCGCCGAACGGCCTCTATACTGTGCAAGACCCTGATCAACCGGAGGATAATCTGCGCTGCACGCTCCGCGCGGACGCTGAAGGGAAGTACAGCTTCGCCACCGTTAAACCGCGATCCTACAACGTACGGGAGGACGGTGCGGGCGGGAAGCTGGTGAAAGCCTCAAACTGGCATAGCTGGCGGCCTGCGCATCTCCACTTTATCATTTCCGCAGCCGGCCACAAGCGCCATGTGACGCAAATCTTTGACGCCGCTGACCCGTATGTAGACAAAGATGCAGTCTTCGGTGTGCGCGCAGATTTGGTGAAGCCCTTTGATCAGGCACCGACAGATGCGGATATAGCCAACTTCCCCAATGTGCAAAGCCCATTCAATGTCGTGAATGTCGATTGGGTGCTGGCACCCACAAACGGATGATGGTGCGCGGCTGATTATGCCAGAGCGCCGGGTTGGCCTACCCTATTGGTAAATAAAACCACTTGGAGACAATGTGATGGCAGCCAAAGTACGGAAAGTGAAACGTGTCAGCAAAGCAGTTCTGAAGAAGCTCAGCCAAGTTTCGACACCGACAATCACGACGCAGCTGATGAAGAACTTTGGCTTGAACAACATGTCCTTGCGTGACGTGCTGCCGATTGACCCAAGCCTTGGCCGCTTTGCCGGCCCAGCGTTTACGCTGCGCTATGTGCCAGTGCGGGAAGATATGCGGCCAGAGCAGGCGCTTGATCACCCGGCCAATTTGATGACGCCGATTGTTGAAGCAATCCCCGCAGGGGCTGTCATGGTGATGGATGCAAATGGCGACAATGACGTTGGCATCCTGGGCGGCAATATTCTAATGCGCCTCAAAACTCGGGGCATCGCAGCCGCAGTGACCGATGGCGGGATGCGCGACATTCCAGAAATCGATGTGCTTGGCATGCCCGTATGCTGCACGGCCTATGCCCCGCCACCGAGTTTCACGAAACTGATGCTGGTCGATAGCGAATGCGCCGTGACGTGCGGGGGCGCGCCTATTTTCCCAGGCGATATCATTGTTGGCGATGACGAAGGCACCGTGGCGATCCCGGCTGAATACGCAGCCGCCGTCGCTGATGCCGGACTGGCGCAAGATCATATGGAAGGCTGGGTCAACCGCCGCCTGGCCAAAGGCGACCCCATGCCCGGCCTATACCCACCAAATGAAAAAGCCCGCGCCGAATACGACAAATGGGTAGCAGCCGGCGAGCCAGACGAAGTCTGACCAGCACTCAAGCCTCCACCGAACGATTACACAGAACGGATTGCCCCGATGAAAGCCGTAGGTTTCGAAGAATACTTGCCAATAGACGCACCGAATTCGTTCATAGACTTGGAAATGGCGAAGCCTGTGCCTGCAGGCCAGGATATTCTCGTCGCGGTGAAAGCCATTGCGATCAACCCAGTTGATACAAAGGTCCGCGCCAATCGGGGTGTTCCGGCCAAGGTCGAGAATGGCCCCCGGGTAATCGGCTACGACGCGAGCGGCGTGATTGAGGCTGTCGGGCCAGACGCAACGCTCTTCAAAGTGGGAGACGCCGTCTGGTATGCGGGCGAAATCACCCGTTCCGGCTGCAATGCAGAATTCCATTTAGTTGATGAGCGGATTGTTGGCCACGCGCCAAAATCGCTAAGTTTCGCAGAGGCCGCCGCCCTCCCCCTCACCACAATAACGGCTTATGAAGCGTTTTTTGACCGGCTGGGAATCGATAGAGACGGTGCCAATAAAGGTCAGAGCATCCTGATCATTGGTGCCGGCGGCGGTGTTGGTTCCATTGGTATTCAGCTGGCGAAACATGCTGGCCTGACCGTGATCGCAACAGCGTCCCGGCCCGAAACAGAGGCCTGGGTGAAGGCGCTTGGCGCAGACCATGTCGTCAACCACCGCGAGGATATGGTCGCCCAGGTGCGCGCGCTCGGCATGCAGTTCGTGGATCACATCGCGATCTTCAATGACATGCACCACTGGGCGACAGCGGTCGAACTAATCCGTCCGCAAGGCGGCATTGTATCTATCGACGACACAAGTTTGCCAATGCCAATGGAGGCCATGAAGTCAAAATCTGCCAGCTTCCACTGGGAATTCATGTTCGCCCGCGCCATGCACCAAACACCCGATATGATCGAGCAACACAAGCTGCTGACCTGGGTCGCCAGTGAAATCGATAGCGGTGCCATGCGCACCACGCTTGATGAGGTCCTAAGCCCTATCAATGCCGCCAACATGCGCGAGGCCCACCGGTTGGTTGAAACAGGCCGTGCCAAAGGCAAGGTCGTTGTCGAGGGTTTCTAAAACCCTCAGGATTCGTTCAGTGGCGCATATAGTTTAGCCGATATAGGCTTGCCGCTAATCTCCCGATGACGGCAGGATCAAACAATTCCCATGGCGCACGAAGACAAAATTGCTGAACTGGAACGACGACGTGCGGAAGCGCTTGCCATGGGCGGGGAGCGGAAGTTGGACGCGCGGCGGAATGCTGGCGTCCTCAACGCACGGGAACGGCTGGAGTACCTGCTAGACGATGGCTCCTTCCTTGAGGCCGGCCTGCACGCCTACTCAATCCGCCCCGAAACGCGGGAAAAATCCCCTGCGGACGGTAAGATTGCCGGGTATGGCAAGATTGACGGTCGGCCAGCAGCACTGGTTGCCAATGACTTCACGGTGCTGGGGGCGTCCTCATCCCAAGTGAACATGAAAAAAATGGGGCATATGAAGAAGACCG
The DNA here is from genome assembly GCA_040263875.1 of Alphaproteobacteria bacterium. Lineage (GTDB taxonomy): Bacteria > Pseudomonadota > Alphaproteobacteria > Bin95 > Bin95 > VMCJ01. Next base: position 1,523 of record JBDQJI010000178.1, on the reverse strand, counting down.
CGCGGGAACGCCGGATGCCCCTGGTCCTGCTTGGCGAAAGCAGCGGCGGGCGGATGCCGGACCGCATGGGCGCATCAGGCCGCGCGACCATCGGCCAGGACCGCGAAGAATACCGCCGGACCCGTGATACGCCCTGGGTCTCAACACTGATGGGCCAGTCCTATGGCTCATCCACCTGGTACAGCGTGATTTCAGACGTCGTGTTTGCGCGCAAAGGTGCGGTGATGGCCGTCACCAGCCCACGGGTTACCTCTATCGCCATCAGCCAGGATATTTCAGCCGAAGAGCTTGGCGGCTGGGAACTGCACGCCAAAACCACCGGCCTCGTCGACGCCGCCTTTGATTCCGATGAGGAAGTGCTGGACGCCGTAAAAACCTACCTATCCTACATGCCATCTTATGCGGGTGAAGCACCGCCCCGCGCGGCACCAGGTGCCGTAGATGACCAAGAAAAGCTACTGGAGCTTGTGCCCGAAACGCGGCGACGCGTGTATGACATGCGCAAAGTGCTCAACGTCATTGCGGACCAAGGCTCATTGTTTGAGCTGAAGGCGCTGTTTGGGCGCGCGGTCATCACCGCCTTCGCGCGGATCGAAGGCCGGGTTGTCGGTTTCCTCGCAAACAACCCCCGCTTCAAAGCAGGTGCAATTGACCCCGATGCCTGCGATAAAGCCGTGTCTTTCATCGTGCTCTGCGACAGCTTCAATATTCCCTTGATCTCCATGGTCGATCAGCCCGGGTTCTTTATCGGTGTGGAAGGGGAACGGAAGCGGGCACCAGGCAAAATCATGAACTGGATGAACGCGCTCGCCCAAGTCACGGTGCCGCGCTTCAGCGTGATCGTGCGCAAAAGCTTCGGCCAAGCCTATCTCAACATGGGCGGCGGGCGGAACGCAGACGAAGTACTGGCTTGGCCAACGGCAGATTTAGGCTTCATGGAGCCCCGGCTCGCCGTAAACGTGCTGCACGGGATCAAGGCCGAAGACGACCCAGAGCGGTTTGAGGCGCTAGCGGCAGAGCTTGATCGCGACACAGAAGCCTGGGATCTGGCCGGGCTATATGAGGCACAGTACGTCATCGACCCCCGCGAAACCCGCGCACACCTTGCCCGGTTGCTGGAAGTCTATGAGGGTCGCCAGGTCGGCGAACACCACCTATCCAACTGGCCGACAACCTTCTAAAGCGCAGAATTTCTGGGCGGTAGAGCCTGCTATCGCGCTGACTTCTAGAATATTTTCTAGATCATCCTGGCTATAATTGCCGGGTAGGCAAATCTTGCCTGCATATATTGCCGCCCATTCTTGCCTACCCGGCAGTTTCTGCCGCCAGAACTGCGTGCCTCGGGTCAAAACATCAAGGAAATCGGCGATTTCTGCCCTTTGAAAACTTACCCTGCAGTTGGCGCCTAGATTGCTGGGAATGAATTGCCTGCGGAAGCTTGATGCTTCAACCGGGTGGGGTGTGGAGGCCAGGATGGCTGAAGTTCCCCTGTGGCATGAAGCCCAAAAACCACTCCAGGACGG
>JBDQJI010000177.1:0-5002 GCA_040263875.1 Alphaproteobacteria bacterium | reverse complement strand
GCCATGGACGACGACTTGAACTTTGGCGTTCTCCCAATGGAAGTTTTCCTGGTCGTAGCCGATATCTTTAATGGCAGCGCGGGCAAGCGCTTCCATTTCTTCGTGGCTGACTTCGCACCCTTCCTGGCTGCGGGTTTCACCGGCGATCGTGACGAAGTTTGTCGTCACCAGGGTTTCAACGCCGCATCGAGCGAACGCGGCCCCTCCGTCACGTGCCAAATAAGCGTCAACAATGGCGTCGGATATCCGGTCGCATATTTTGTCCGGATGTCCTTCAGAAACGGATTCGCTTGTGAAGAGATAGCTTTTGCTAGCCACGATCTGAAGTTCCTGTTCTAGAGACGAAATAAGAGGGGCGCTTAAAGAACCGCGCCGCCGCCATTACTGGCAGCGGCGCGGGTTAGTTTCAAGGTCTGGCCGGTTGCTAGGCCCCGATGAGGCTCGGCAGCCAGAGGATCAAGCCTGGGAATGCCAGGAAGAGCCCGATGGTCGCAGCATCCGCCAAGAAGAACGGGAAGATGCCCTTAAACACATCGCCAAGCGGTATATCCGGTCTGACTGCTGATACGACGTAACAGTTCAAACCAACTGGCGGCGTGATCAAGCAGACCTCGCACATTTTCACGACGATGATACCGAACCAGACCGGATCATACCCAAGCGCTACAACAGCGGGGTAGACGACCGGCAAAGTCAGCAGAAGCATGCCGATAGCATCCATGAACATGCCAAGTACGGCATATCCAAGCAGGATGAAAATCATGATCACGATTGGCGGGAACGGTAGGCCAACGATCCATGTTGCAAAGGCTTCTGGCAATCCGGCAAAGCCAAGGAACCGCACAAAGATCAACACGCCCCAAATCAAGCTGAAGATCATCGCCGTCAGCTTGGCGGTTTCCATCAGGGCTTCTTGAAGGGAAGCCCATTTCATGCCGTTGACCAGAGCGATCGCCAGAATGACGCTGGCGCCAAGGGAGCCAGCTTCGGTTGGCGTCGCCCAACCCATCATCATCGCGCTGAAGATGATGACGACAACGGCTACGATGGGCAGCGTGCCCGGTAGCGTTTTGATGCGCTCCATCAGCGGTGGCGAAGGTACAGATGGGCCAAGTTCAGGCTTCATCCAGCACTGAGCGATGATCAGCGCGGCGTAGATGATTGCGGAGATAACGCCAGGAATGAACGCCGCCAAAATCAAGGCGCCGACCGATTCTTCAACAATAATCGCGTAGATCACGAGGATTGCGCTTGGCGGGATCAATGAGGCGAGCGTGCCGCCTGCCGCGACCACGCCAGCCGCCAGTCGCCGGTCATACTTGTATTCAAGCATGTACGGGATGGCGACGCGGGAGAACACTGCCGCTGTCGCGGTCGAGGCGCCAGAAACTGCGGCAAAACCCGCCGTTGCGAACACACTGGCGACTGCGAGACCGCCCGGAACCCATCCGACCCATGCTTTTGCTGCATTGAACAGTGAGTGGGTCAACCCGGCATGGAAGGCGATGAAGCCGATCAGGATGAACATCGGCAAAACGCTCAACACGTAGTTTGCCGATTTTGAGTGAGGAATGGTGCCGACGATGCCAGCGCCTGCGTCCCAGCCAATCATGGCGACAAGACCAACCATACCGGCAATGGCCGCCGCTACGAATACGCGAACGCCAAGGAAGACCGCAAAAAGCAGGCCGACCGTGACGAGAATACCAACAGTAAGCTCATCCATCAGGCTGGCCCCCCGCTACGGTTAACAATGTCTACTTTTTCAGCTTCGCCAGCCAGGCCAGCGTCAATTTCAGCCTGAGCCATGTCATCCACAGTTTCCATTCTTGGAACGCCAATCATTTGCTCATTCGGATGCATGAAGAGCCGCAGGAAGCCGACCAATTGAATGAAGAGCCGCACAATTAGTACTGAGAACGCCAAAGGCACCATCAGTTTCGATGGCCAAATTGGCATATTCACGTCAATTGTCGTGTCGCCAAATTCGAAGGCGCGTAAAAAGTGCGTATAGCCGTAATAAGCCAGGATCACGATGATCCCGATTGCGCACAACGTGCCAATGACCTCGAAGAAATAGAGGACCCGCCCACTCATCCGCCCCAGAATGAGCTCCATGCGGACATGCCCGCCGAGACGCTGGGTGTAGGCGATGGCGAGAAAGGCAAACACCGTCATGATCTGCTCGATCATGTCGCTATAGCCGTAAATTGGCTGTCTAAATGCGACACGGCCAATAACTTGAACGGTTCCTATCACCATGATCCCAAGGATCACAAGGGCCGAGATGTAGTTCAGCAGTTTTTCGAATGCGAAAAAACGTTCATCAACACGGTGAAGCATTGCCGCGCCTGGCGACAGATCCTCTACCCGTACTTCTGATGCCGCGCCAGGCGGCTGTCCAGTTCCAGCGCTCAACGGTCGCCTCCCAGGCTATAACTCATGCTTGAAAAAATTTATGGCAGAAATGATTCGGGCCGCCCCATTGGAGCGGCCCGAACCCGCCTAGATCAGCAACGGCTTAGTTGCCGGTAGCTTTATCAAGTGCCAAGTCCAGGAGCTCCTGAGCTGGCATCTTGTCTTTGTTTTCAGCAACCCATTCGTCCCAAACTGGCTTGCCTGCAATGCGGCGGAATTCAGCCATTTCAGCTTCAGGGATCTGCACAAGCTGCAGCTTGCCTTCTTTTTTCCAGCGCGCAACGTTGGCAGTGTCCTGCTTGTTGTAGGCATTTTCAATTGCCGCGTATGCGCCTTCTTTAAGGCTGTCCAGCAGGTCTTTGTATTGCTGTGGCAGCTTATTATAGGCATTGGTGTTAAACACCGTTGGGCAGTTAACAGAGCCCAACTTCATGTTCGTGGTGACCCAGTCAGAGATTTCCTCGGTCTTATAGGACACGAACGTGTAGGTGTATGGGAAGCCAATCGCGTCAACCGTGCCGCGCTGTAGGGCGGTGTAGGTTTCGGAAGCTGGCATCGTGGAAGGCGTAGCACCGATCTTCAGCGCTGCTTTGCCCATGCCGCCGAGGGCGCGCAGGGTCTTGCCTTTGAAGTCCGCGACGGACTGAGGAGGCTTGCCTTTACCCATATATTCGTACTGCGGAAGAATGTTGCCCATAAACAGGGTCGCATTCCACTTAGCAAGCGCTTTAGCGGCAGCCGGGTGGGCGTATACAGCTTCGTTCATCGCGCGCTGAGCAGCGAAGTCCTTAACCGGCAGGAATGGCAGGTCGAGAACGTTCAAAGGCGCGTTTTTGCCTGGATGATAAGAAGCGCAGAACGTTGCAGCTTCGAAAGCGCCAAGGCTGATGCCGTCCAGGTTTTCTTTAGATTTGGAAAGCTGGTCGCCGTAATACAGGCGCATTTTGAAGTTACCGCCCGTCTTTTTGTCGAGCTGCTCAGAAACGTATTCCATACCTTCGGTGAAAGCGCGGCGCTTGCCCCACAGGGACAATTTCCAGCTAACCTTAGGGCCTTTGACCATATGGCCATCAGCAGATGCGACAGACGCGCCTGCTGGAATCGCAAGCGCCAGTGCGCCTGCTGCAAGAATCATTGTGCCAAATTTCATATTTGTAGTCCTCCTCTTGGATATCCGCCCAGGTCTAATTGCCTGGGTTTGCCGCTACTGCGGACTGGGTTGGAAGCGCAGGAACAAGACGTCCCCGCGACCTCTTGATGATGGTTATGCCACGTTAAACGCTTGCGGACAATCCACTGCGCTAACTTCATATGTCTCTGGCGCTTCTTCGTGGAATAAAAGAGTAAAAATTAGGAAGATCAGCATAGCGATCGCAAACGCTAGCTGCCGAGATCGTCTGATGAGCCAAGTGCGCCAGTGCTTGTCTCTCTCGTCGCGTTCCCTCATCAATCGCATCAATTATGCCTTCCCAGTTGAAACTGCTGCGGGACCATAGCGCCCATGATGCGGGGGCGCCACATACCTGTGGGGCGCATTCTGGCCTTTGGGCATGCTCTGGCGTGGGTTTAGCGACCGGACTTCGTTAGTCCCTTATCACCACAGCTTCTGCCGCCCGGCAGTCCTTGCCGTGTCGCATCAGCCGGAAAGGCAGACTGTGTTCAGATAAAATGACGTGAAAACAATATCGTAGCGGACAGTTCCTGATGGCCTCATCCTTGCATTACACACATCGACCTTCGTGTATCAGGAGACCCTGGATGGGCATTTCCGCCGTACAAGCGCTACAATCGACCGGCCCAGCGCCCGCCAACGCTGAGGCAGCTCTGTCACGTTCGGCTAACATGCCGGATGAGGTTCCGTCTGATGGCCAGAATGAAAAAGAAGAAGCGGACCTCACCTTTGATGACCTTATCGATGTCATCAATCCGCTGCATCATTTGCCTATTGTTTCAACTATCTACCGCGCCATCACAGGGGATCAAATTTCTGTTCATGCCAGGGCTATGGGCGGCGGATTATATGGCGGGCCAATCGGTCTACTGGCCGCCGGTGCGACCATGGCAGTGGAAGAAGCGACCGGTATGTCCGCATCAAACACATTAGCCAGCCTATTTTCCGGTGAGGATGACGGTGCCGAACTGGCTGCAGCACCGCAGTCCCGAGGCCTTATTGCTTCGGACAAGCTAATGGCGGCTCCGCGTGATGCCGCCCCACAAGCCGCTGCATCATTGAATCCGGCAGTAGCTCAAACCTTTCTGCCATTTACGGCGAAGGGCGGGCCGAAGTTCTTTGCAATTGAGAACCCGCAGCGTCCACAGCCGATTCCACTGCCATCGCGTGCTAGTGCAACGCCCGCGCAGCCTGCGAATGCGGACGCCGCCACTGCTGCAGCAACAGCCAATGGTCTGGCGCTTACCAAAACCGAAGGGGACTTACTGGATTCGTTTATTCGCAGGAACGGGCAGCCACAAGCCTCGAGCCAGAATGAAGCGCGCCTGCCTGCGCCGGCTGCGACGCCCCGGTCAGCCCAAGCCTTAGGTGTTTAGTCCCGGAGATTTATGGTGCACTCTTTTCCCAAGTTTG
>JBDQJI010000176.1:0-5077 GCA_040263875.1 Alphaproteobacteria bacterium | reverse complement strand
TCCCATTCAATCGTGCCGGGCGGCTTGGATGTCACGTCGTAGGTCACGCGATTTACGCCTGCGACTTCGTTGATAATGCGGGTCGCGACCTGGCCAAGGAACGCCATTTCAAAGGGGTAAAAATCCGCTGTCATGCCATCAGTGGAGTTCACGGCCCGCAGCGCCAGCACAGATTCATACGTGCGTTCATCGCCCATCACGCCGACGGTAGAGACGGGCAGCAATACGGCAAAGGCCTGCCAGATATCGTCATAAAGGCCGGCTGCACGGATTTCTTCCAGATAGATGGCGTCTGCCTGGCGAAGTGTATCCAGGCGGTCTCGCGTGATCTCACCAGGAATGCGGATCGCGAGGCCAGGGCCAGGGAAGGGATGGCGGCCGACGAAGGCTTCGGGCAGGCCAAGCTCCCGGCCAAGCACCCGGACTTCGTCCTTGAAAAGCTCGCGCAATGGCTCGACCAGTTTCATATCCATCCGCTCCGGCAATCCGCCGACATTGTGATGGCTTTTGATGGTGACGCTTGGACCGCCGGTGAAGGAGACGCTTTCAATCACATCCGGATACAGCGTGCCTTGGGCCAGGAACTTGGCACCGCCAATGCCCTTGGCCTGCTCATCGAACACATCGATAAACAACCCGCCGATGATCTTCCGCTTCTTCTCAGGGTCTTTAACGCCGGCCAGCGCGTTCACGAACATATCCTCTGCGTCCACATGGTGCAGCGGGATGTTGTAGTGGTTGCGGAAAAGGGTCACGACCTCTTCGGCCTCGCCCATGCGCATCATGCCGGTATCAACAAAGATGCACTGCAGCTGGTCGCCAATTGCTTCATGGATCAGCACAGCGGCGACAGCGCTATCAACACCGCCGGATAGCCCACAGATCACACGATCATCGCCAACCTGCTCACGGATGCGCTGAATGCTCTCATCTTTGAACGCAGCCATGGTCCAGTCGCCTGTGCAGCCAGCGATGGCGTGCACGAAGTTAGAAATCAGGCGCGCGCCATCTGGCGTATGCACGACTTCAGGATGGAACTGGACGCCGTAGAAACGCCTGGCTTCGTCTGCAATGGCGGCGAGCGGCGCGTTTGGTGTTTTTGCGATAGCGCTGAAGCCTGATGGCGGGGCTGTTAGTGCGTCCCCGTGGCTCATCCAGACCATGTGCTTTTCGCCGACATTCCACACGCCCTCAAACAGGGGGGACGTCGCGGAGATTTCGACCTGCGCCCGCCCGAACTCCCGTTTGGAAGACGGCTCCACCTTACCGCCAAGCTGTGCCGCCATGGTTTGCTGACCGTAGCAAATGCCGAGGACTGGCAGGCCCATTTCGAACAGTCCAGCATCAGCTTGGGGCGCTGTTTCAAGCGTGACACTGGCGGGGCCGCCGGAGAGGACAATCCCCTTGGGTGCGAAGTCTTCAGCGGATGCGCGGGTGACCTTGTTGAAAGGGTGGATCTCACAATAAACGCCCGCTTCCCGCACCCTTCGCGCGATCAGCTGCGTGACTTGGGAGCCGAAATCGACGATCAGGATGCGGTCTTGCATGGAGGGGGAGTCTGCCTTCAGGCCAGAGAAGTTGGGTCCGGTGAGTTAAAGTCCGGTTTGATAGTTTGGCGCTTCACGGGTCACGGTCACATCGTGGACATGGCTTTCGCGCAAGCCTGCATTGGTGATGCGGACAAAACGGCAATTCTCGCGCATGGCATCGATATCCGCGTTGCCGGTGTAGCCCATGGCGGCTTTGAGACCGCCGACAAGCTGATGGATGACATTGCTGACAGGGCCTTTGTACGGCACCTGGCCCTCAACGCCTTCCGGCACCAATTTCAAAGCGTCGCTGACGTCCTGTTGGAAATAACGATCCGCCGATCCGCGCGCCATGGCACCAACAGAACCCATGCCACGATAGGATTTGTAGGACCGGCCCTGGTAGATGAACGTCTCGCCGGGGCTTTCGTCCGTTCCGGCTAGCAACGAGCCAATCATCACACAATTCGCACCCGCTGCGATGGCTTTGGCCAGGTCACCAGATGACTTGATGCCGCCGTCCGCAATGGCCGGAACGCCCTTCTTCTCGCAAGCTTCCGCCGTTTCCATAATCGCTGTCAGCTGCGGCACGCCGACGCCCGCCACAATCCGCGTCGTGCAGATGGAGCCGGGGCCGATACCAATTTTGATCGCGTCGGCACCTGCATCAATGAGCGATTCAGCACCATCGCCAGTGGCGACATTGCCCGCGATGATCTGAACCTTGTTGGAGATGCGGCGGACCCGGTCAACCGTTTGGATCACGCCATCAGAATTGCCGTGGGCAGTATCAACAACGACAACATCCACGCCTGCATCAACAAGCGCTTCCGCCCGCGCGAACCCATCGTCTCCAACGCCTGTGGCGGCAGCGCAGCGGAGACGGCCTTGCTCATCCTTGGCTGCGTCAGGGAACTTCTGGGCTTTCTCGATATCTTTGACCGTGATCAGGCCGACGCAGCTATAGGTGTCGTCTACCACCAGCAGCTTTTCGATCCTGTGCGCGTGGAGCAGGCGCTTGGCCTCGTCCGGCGTCACGCCATCGGGGGCGGTGATCACGTCCTTGGTCATCAGTTCCATAACCGGCTGGTTTGGATCACTGGCGAAGCGGACATCGCGGTTGGTGATAATGCCGCAAACCTTGCCGTTTGGCCCGTCCACGACCGGGATGCCGGAAATACCGTATTGGGCCATCAGCTGCAGCGCGTCATGCAGGGTGGCGTTCGGCAGGATGGTGACAGGATCAACCACCATGCCCGATTCGAATTTCTTCACCCGGCGCACTTCGCCCGCCTGCTGGTCAATTTCCAGGTTCTTATGGATCACGCCGATGCCGCCAGTTTGCGCCATCGCAATCGCCATAGCGCTTTCCGTTACTGTATCCATAGCGGACGCAATAATCGGAATTTTCAGGGAGATTTCGCGGGTGACGCGGGTATGCGTAACAGCGCTTGTGGGCAGTACGGCAGAGTGGGCGGGTTGCAACAGCACATCATCAAAGGTGAGCGCCATCGGTATCGCCTGCGGATTGCGCGGCGGCATGTCATTCCCCTTGGAGGACGGTATGGATCAGTCGATCTGGAATGACGAGTCTCTATATACCTCTCCGGGCTGTCAGCAAAGTGGACAAAATGGCCATGTCTGTCGGGCGTATGTCGAACGCCAGTTAAAGCATCGGTTTCTTGTCCGCCCAGGGCCGCGCCGCCTCGAATGCAGCGGAGGCCTGCAGTACTTCAAGATCGCCGAAGCGGGGGCCGACGATTTGGAGGCCTACGGGCAATCCAGCCGCTGTGAAGCCGCAAGGAACGGACGACGCCGGGTTATGGCTCATGTTGAATGGGTAGGAGAATTCGGCCCATTGCACCCAGTCCCAATCATGCTGCGGCCAATCGTCAGGCATAAGCTTTTCGGCGGGGAATGCGGCGACGGATACTGCGGGGCTTAGCAGCAGGTCATAATCATCAAACGTGCGGTGGATGGCGTGGATATAATCCAGCTTCTTTTGCCGCATGTTCAGATAATCTTCCGTTGTGTGATTGACGGCGGATTTGATGCAGGCGACCAGGCCAGGGTCCATCCGGTCCTCATACTCTTCCAGATATTGCACATAGGCCAGTTCGTGAGCGGACCAGAAGAAGCGGATGAGGTCTGGCCCCATCGGCCCCCATGTGGGTGTGATCTCCTCCACGTGTGCGCCCATTTCGGCAAAGACTTGTGCTGCGTTCGCGGATAGTGCTGCAACTTCGGGATCGACCCGTGCATGGCCAAAGTCCGGGCTCCAAGCGATACGGAGGCCTTCCATTGATCCGGCGTCGAGCAAGCGCGCATAGGGGGCGGGGGCGGATTCCAGGCTGTAGAAATCCCAAGGGTGCGGGCCGGACATGACCTCCAACATCAAGGCTGCGTCTTCGACCGTGCGCGTTAGCGGGCCGCTGTGGCTGGTTTGATCGTTGTTGCCGACAGGCCAGTTGGCGACACGGCCATAGCTTGGCTTATGGCCGAATACGCCACAGAAATGCGCCGGCATTCGAATGGAGCCTGCCCCATCAGACCCCTGATGCAGCGGCCCATATCCAGCCGCCGCGCCAACGCCGGCGCCAGCCGAAGATGCGCCTGCATTCAGGCCATGCGCCCAGGGGTTATGCGTGATGCCGGTGAGCGGACTGTGACTGACACCCTTCCAGCCAAATTCAGATGTGGTTGTCTTACCAAGGGAAATGGCACCGGCGTCTTTCAGGCGGGAGACGAACGGCGTGTCGTGCTCTGGAATTCTGCCTTTCTCAATCCAGGAACCGCGTTCCGTCGGCACACCTGCGGTGACGGACAGGTCTTTGATAGTGACGGGGAGGCCAAACAATGGCCCTTCGCCCTGGCCTTGCATCAGTTGCGCTTCGGCCGCTTTGGCACTGTCCATCGCGGTATCTGCCGTCAACGTTGCAAAGGCGTTCAGCTTTGGCTCAAGGCGCTCAATCCGGTTCAGTACGGCTTGCATCAGCTCAACGGGGGAGAGCTGCCGGGCGCGGATCATTGGCGCGAGCACGCTTGCTGGCGTGAAACAAAGATCATCATCTTGCATGGAACTTCCCCTTGGCGCGTCACATTCAATAGAAACGATACTGACTTTTTCGCTCGTCTGCGAGGCGGGCTGCGCAGCTTGCCGTGATGATGTGCAAACGGCATTATCCCAGCCGATTACGCCGGATTGGGGATGGCGTTACGGCGAGACAACCCTATCAGGAGAATTGCCATGCGGTGGCGCGGCGGTCGGCGAAGCAAGAACATTCAAGATTTACGCGGTCAGAGCGGCGGGCGACGGCGCGGCGGACTAGGTGGCCTTGGCGGAATGCTGGGTGGCGGCAGACGTGGTGGCCGTATGGGCGGTGGTCGCAAGGGCGGCATTGGCCTAATTGTTTAGTCCCGGAGATTTATGGTGCACTGTTTTCCCAAGTTTGGAAGGACGCATTATGGGACAGGTACTTCACGGGAGCGCCCGCACGACAGCGGCGATCCGTCGAGCAATACAAGATAGTCAAGAGAGCCTGAGGGTC
>JBDQJI010000175.1:0-5174 GCA_040263875.1 Alphaproteobacteria bacterium | reverse complement strand
TGGTGCGTTCGGAGGCCGCAGGCTGCCTGGACTGAATTGTGACCGGCGACCCTTCAAAATATCGCCATAATTCGCTAGATAATGCGAAAGCTTGGCTCTGCCAATTCTATATCTTGGAGGCGAAACACATGCGCGTAACGACCATCGCAGCCCTAAGCGCGACAATCGGCTTAGTGTTTCTGCTTCAAGGGTGCGGCGATGTGAGTAGCGACGGCACTAATTATCCCGAAACGGAGCGCATTAGCCGTGGCGGCACGGATGCCTATGACCGATCTTCGACAGAGTCGGTTTTTGGCAAAGGCGGGATCGATATATTTGGCGGTAATAGTGATGGAGAAGATGGCGGCGGCGGCGGTGGCACAGGGGTTGCGGTAAACAGTTTCCTGTGGCGCGCGTCGCTGGATACGGTCTCGTTCATGCCGCTTTCAGCTGCTGACCCATTTGGCGGCGTCATCATTACGGATTGGTATTCACCGCCAGAAGCGCCCAATGAGCGGTTCAAGCTCAACGTCTTTATTCTGGACCGGCAATTGCGGGCGGATGGCCTGCGTGTCGCTGTGTTCAAGGAACAGGCAGCTGGTGGCCAATGGGGGCCGGCGCCCCTCGACAAAAAGACCGCAATCAACATTGAAAACCGCATTCTGGAGCGCGCCCGTGAACTCCGCGTCACTTCTGCGGGTGGGCGTGGCTGAGCTTTTCTCGCCGCTCCCTATTTTCCGGGCTTGATCGTTGCCGTTTAGACGGTAGTTTCACACAACACTTTGAACACGCGCTGCGCCTTTAGTGCGGTCGCATGCTGTCTATCCCGGAGTATTGAACGATGGCGCGCTACAATGTCGCCGAAACGGAACCGAAATGGCGTGCGCGCTGGGAAGATGGTGAAGTCTTTAAGGCTGTCGCTGATCCGTCCTGGCCGAAATATTACGTGCTGGAGATGTTTCCTTATCCCTCTGGGCGCATTCACATGGGCCATGTCAGGAACTTCACGCTCGGCGATGTTGTAGCGCGATACAAACGCGCCCAAGGCTTCAACGTCCTGCATCCCATGGGCTGGGACGCCTTTGGCCTGCCGGCCGAAAACGCCGCATTTGAAGCCAAAGTCCATCCTGGTGCTTGGACCCGCGAAAACATCAAGACAATGCGGACGCAGCTGAAAAGCATGGGCTTGTCCTATGATTGGAGCCGGGAACTCGCGACCTGTGAGCCCGAATACTTCAAGCATGAACAGGCGATGTTCTTGGATTTCATGGCCAAGGGCCTAGCTTATCGCAAGGAATCCTGGGTCAATTGGGACCCGATCGAGAACACCGTTCTGGCGAACGAGCAAGTTATTGACGGTTGCGGCTGGCGCTCTGGCGCACCGGTCGAGCGTCGTAAGCTCTCCCAATGGTTCCTCAAGATCACTGAATATGCTGATGATCTGCTGGCAGCGCTCGATACGCTTGAACGCTGGCCTGACAAGGTCCGCCATATGCAAGGCAACTGGATTGGGAAATCCACTGGTGCGCGTGTTCAGTTTTCACTGACGGACCGGGATGACCGGATCGAAGTTTTCACAACTCGGCCTGATACGCTGTTTGGTGCATCGTTCTGCGCCCTCTCGCCAGATCATCCGTTAAGTGCTGAAGTAGCAGCTGCTAGCCCAGATGCCGCTGCATTCATCGCGAAATGTCGGTCGCTTGGAACATCTGAGGCGGCGATCGAGAAGGCGGAAAAGCTTGGCTTCAATACCGGCCTGACGGTGAAGCACCCACTGATTGAGGGTGTGGAACTCCCTGTCTACATCGCCAATTTCGTGCTGATGGAATATGGCACGGGTGCGATTTTTGGCTGCCCCGCCCATGACCAACGCGATCTTGATTTTGCGCGCAAGTATGATCTGGATGTAACGCCTGTTGTACTGCCACCGGATGCTGATCCGGCTGCGTTCAGTGTTGGTGATGAGGCCTATACCGGTCCTGGCGTCATCTACAATTCTGGCTTCTTGGACGGCATGGAAGTTGAAGCGGCGAAGGCCGCATCTGCAAAAACCCTGGAAGGCCAGGGTGACGGTGAGTTGGCGACCGTATTCCGTCTCCGTGACTGGGGCGTTTCCCGCCAGCGCTATTGGGGCTGCCCTGTTCCGGTCATCCATTGCGATGATTGCGGTGCGCAGCCCGTGCCGAAACACCAGCTGCCTGTCACCCTGCCGGACGACGTGGATTTCGACCATCCAGGCAATCCGCTCGACCGTCACCCGACGTGGAAGCATGTCGATTGCCCTTGTTGCGGTAAAGCGGCGGTGCGAGAAACGGATACGTTCGATACCTTCTTCGAAAGCTCCTGGTACTTCTCCCGATTCACCTCGACCCATAGGGACGATCAGGCGTTTGATCAGGCGGAGCATGATTACTGGATGCCTGTCGACCAATATGTCGGCGGCGTTGAGCATGCGGTGCTGCATCTCCTCTATTCCCGCTTCTTCATGCGCGCACTCCGCGATTGCGGCTATGTGAACCTTGATAGTGGTGAGCCGTTTGCAGGGCTATTCACCCAAGGCATGGTTTGTCACGAGACCTACCGCGCTAAGGATGGCCGCTGGCTGCTGCCGAATGAGATAGATAAGGTCGGTAGTGTGGTCACCGAGCTTTCATCAGGTGATGCCGCCCTACTTGGCCGCTCAGAGAAAATGTCCAAGTCCAAGAAAAACGTGGTGGACCCGGAACTGATCCTCGGCACCTATGGCGCAGATACTGCGCGCCTGTTCATGATGTCCGATAGCCCACCGGAGCGGGATCTTGAGTGGACGGAGTCCGGCGTTGAAGGTGCCTGGCGCTATATCAACCGGCTCTGGCGTTTGCTGGACGAACCGCCGGTTCAGTTTGGTGATGGCTCGGCCCCTGATACCTATGGCGAGGGAGCTACAGCGCTCCGTCGGACCATGCACAAAGCCGTTCATGGCGTCACGGAGGATCTGGAGAAATTCCATTTCAATCGCGCTGTTGCCCGCATTCGGGAGGCGACGAACGCACTCGCGGACGCAAAGGGCGACGGGGCTGATATGGCCGCTGCATACAGGGAAGGTTTGGAAGCGCTAATCCGCTTGATCAGCCCAATCACACCGCATATCGCTGAAGAAATGTGGACGCAGCTGGGCCACGCTGAGTTAATCGCAGACGCGCCTTGGCCCGTCGCTGACCCGGCATTGATCGTTGATGACATGATCACCATGCCTATCCAGATCAACGGTAAGCGTCGCGGCTCCATCGATGTGCCGCGCGACCACCCGGAAGAGCAGGTAAAAGCGGCCGCCCTTGCAGAAGAAAATGTCGCTCGCAATCTGGATGGTAAAGAGCCGCGCAAGGTGATTGTTGTGCCGAACCGGATCGTCAATGTCGTGGCGTAACCTCATCTTCGTTGCTGCAGCGTCGCTGACGCTGGCAGCATGTGGATTCAAGCCGCTATATGGCGAGCAATCTACAACTGCGGGCGCTTCTGGCCCCTTGGCAGTTGAGGTTGCGTTGATCCCGAACCGTGAAGGACAGGTGATGCGCTCCGTGCTGCGTCGCCGGTTCGCCGGCGCTGCAGTTGCAAACTACCGCCTGGACGTAGCACTCGCCCAAGCCTCTGCCGTAACAGCAATTGATGCCGCTGGTGACGTCACCAGACGTCGTCTGACCATGACGGCAGGCTGGCGGCTTTCGCCCTTGGCTCCAAGCGCGCCAAAGCCGCTGGACGGACGCGTGCGTGTTGTAGAGGCCTATAACATCCTGGCCTCGGATTATGCCAACTACACGGCGGAAAGCGCTGCGCGCGAGCGCGCTGCAGCCAGGCTTGCTGAGCTTATCGCCGAAGCCGCAAGCGCCCGCGCCACCGCCGCTGGGTGGCGCTAAACCCATGAAGTTAGCAGCCCGAGACATTGAGCGGTTCTTGGATGCACCACCAGATGACCTGCGCGCTTGCTTGATCTATGGCGGCGATGCAGGCCAAGTCCGCGAACAAGCCAAACGCATTGCCAAAACAGTCTGCCCAGATCTGGAGGATCCCTTCCGTGTCGCCACGATTGATGGTGCGAGCCTATCGGCTGATCCGGCTCGTCTGGCGGATGAAGCTGCCGCAATGGCGTTTGGCGGCGGTCGCCGGGTTATTCGTTTGCGTAACGTATCCGGTGACCAAAGCAGATACATGGCGGATGTGGTCAAAAGCCCACCCGGTGATGCGTTGATCGTGGTTGAGGCAGGTGTCCTCCGCCGTGATGCTGCGATCGTCAAATTGTTTGAGGGCGCATCCCAAGCGGCAGCGATCCCGTGCTACGCCGATGAAGGCCGCGCCCTTCTAACTTTGCTGGATAAGGCGCTGAAGGATGCCAATGTTCGCCTGTCTCGGGATGCCCATGCCTATGTCGTGGCCAGGCTTGGTGCGGATAGGGGGGCCACCCGCATGGAGATTGAAAAGTTGGTGCTCTATGCGGAATCCGGCGGCGAGATTTCCTTGGATGAAGCCGTTGCCGCAATTGGTGACGCAGGTGCCTCAGGCGTTGATGATCTGGTCTACGCCGTTGCATCTGGCGATATCACAGCGCTCCACCGCACATTTGACAGGTTAATCGCAGATGGTGTGGCACCTATTGCCATCGTGCGCAGTATGGTGATGCATATGACCAAGCTGCGGGCCGTTGCATCCAGAGCCGAAACTGTCGGCCTCGAGTCAGCCATTGGCGGCGTTCGCCCGCCTATCTTCTTCAAACGGAAATCAGCTTTTGAAGCACAGGCGCGCAAATGGAGCCGCCCACGCCTATCGCTCGCTATAGATCGCTTAATCGCCGTCGAGATCGAGCTTAAATCAACTGGCGTATCCGATAGCTTGGCCCTCTGGCGCGCCTGCTTCGACGTTGCCCGCGCTGGCCGCGCGCGGAGCTGAACACTCGCCGTGTTCTGGTCAGACCTAGGTCCAAACTGGTCATCGATTATCGTGGACCGATTTGTTCCACTCAAGGATAGTGTTGGGCGACCCCGGCAGGACTTGAACCTGCGACATTCGGTTTAGAAGACCGATGCTCTATCCAGCTGAGCTACGGGGCCACGACATGGTTCGAAAAACGGTTGGAATCTTTATCCATTTTCCGAACGATAGGTTTTTCCAATATTGTCTCCCAGTACCCGCAGTTTCGAAGGTACGTGCTCTATCCGGCCGAG
>JBDQJI010000174.1:0-5218 GCA_040263875.1 Alphaproteobacteria bacterium | reverse complement strand
TTGCCATGGCCCTGAACTCAACGCCGCGAAAGTGCCTCGGATTCAAAACACCCATCGAGGCCATGCTCGCCGAGCTTGGAAATGACGTTCAAATCAGGTTTGCTTGATCGCGTTGCGCTTCGCGTCGGAATCCACCCAGGCCTTCCAAGGATCCCGTAATCAGTGCATCGCCAGCCTTCAGGCCGCCGCAATGATTGCCGATGACACGGGCGAATGCGGCAACAGTATCGAATGCATCACCGCCCGGCACTGCGGACGCGCCTTCAGCTGCAACCACGCCGCCAATCTCCAATCGCATGGATGGGGTAACGCGTGGGCAGTCCTGCCAACCCTTGATCTCCGGCCCGATTACCAATCCACCATTCGCCGAGCAATCCGCCAGCTTCAGGAACTGCGGTGCTCCAACATGGTCATCCAAGCGGCTCTCAACGATTTCCAGCATGGGTGCCATGGCAAGGCAGGCCCGTAACTTGGCCTCAAAGGCTGGGTCATCTAGCGTTGGCGGATCAGCCTTCAGAACAAACCCGATCTCAAGCTCAACACCGCAGAGGCGTGATAATTCTTTTGGAATCGTGTCGCCATTCCGCCAGATCCAATCTTTGCGGATCGGCGCATAAGTCGGGGTCGTGGGTGGCCCTGGCCGACCGACCTTGAATCCGCCAGCTGCGCCCGTCGCTTTCGCGACAGCGGCTTGCACTCGATAAACCTCTTCAAGCGTTTCTGGTGGTGGTGTGTCTGCCGTCTTGATCAGGCTGCCAGTGCGCCGCGCTTCGATGAGTGCATTCGTTAGTCGATCCGTCATGGAACAGCCTTTCCGGCAATGGTCTTCGCAAAATCAATGCTAGGTCAGGCTTGCTCACCATCCCATGTGTTCCAATGCAGCACATCGTCCAGCGGTGGACGTTTGGCAGGCTTGAAATCGTCACCGATGGTATAGGCCACTGGTAACAGCCCTACTTGCATGATCCCTTCTGGAATGCCCAACAGCTCGGCCGCCTTCTCGCCGTTCGATAGATGCAATGTCGTCAACGTTGACCCAAGGCCGCGAGATCGCAATGCAAGCTGGAAGCTCCATACAGCAGGCATGATCGAGCCCATCAACCCGGCCCAAACGCGTTGCGGCGGATTTGGTGGCAAGTGATCGACGCGGATGCAGGGAATCACGTGAACCGGCGCATCCTGAAGATTGTCTGCCAAATATTGAGCGGAGCTATAGACGCGGCCATCCTGTGCTTTACCTGCTGCTTCTGCTTTCTTTTGGGACTCGGTCAGATATGTCCCCGCACCTTCACGATAAATATCCGCAAGTGCCGCACGTTTGGCGGCATCGGTAACGACGATCCAGCGCCATCCTTGCTTGTTGCTGCCAGTGGGCGCTTGCAAGGTCAGTTCCAGGCAATCGCGGATAATTTGATCAGGCACTGGCCGACCAAGATCAAGCCGTTTGCGAACAGCGCGCGTTGTTGTCAGCAGTTTGTCAGTTACGCTCAGGTCAAATCCAGCCATGTCCGTCACCCCTTGTTTTCAGATATCCGTTATAAACCGCGCAGCAAGCGACGACCAACAGTGACCTGTTTTGGCCATCAGATACTTTGGCAAGACAGCTGTAATCGTGCGATCATGCCCATCAAATTAGGCACACTCCGATGAAGGCAACTAAGATGAACCTGGTTAGAGACCCACGTGCATTGAACCACCCGGACCTCCTGACCGGAGACCTGAATAAGTCGGCAATCGCCTGGGTTGGGGATCAACACTATCGCGCCGTGTTCAAGCCAATAGGCAACCAGGAAACGCCTTTGCTTGGGATATATCCTATGGGCTCGCCCTGCGATCACAGCCTAGGCGGGATGTTCGATCTTGCCGGCGAATTGCTTGCTGAGGATAGCGGCCCTGCAATGTATCAGGTGCCGTTTTCTGGTTTCACCGACCATCGCGGGATGGAGGCATCAGGCCAAGGTTTCTCCAACGCCTACAAGTTTACAACCGCATGGACGGTTCAGGGCACCATTGGCCTAATGACACCATTCGGAATTGTTGCTGGCGGCGGCTGCGACAAAACCTTTCCGATGCTGATCCACACCATGGGGATTGAGCCTTATCGCTATATTCCCTGGGCGCTTCTGCATGCAGGCCATCGCTCTGTCGGTCTGATGCCTGATGGAAGTGAAGTAACACTTGGCGACCTCGCCATGACCCGCATTCGCCACCTGAATGGCGAAGCTGACGATGCCGAACTTGAACTCATCCGCCAGAACACCGTGACGGATGTTGGGGTTTGCGAAAACCTAGCCTCCGCCATGTCCAACTATGTAGCGCTCTGCTGTGGTGGGTTCATCCTGGCCGGTGAAGATTTGCATGCGGCGAACACTGAGACGCGTGCTGATCTCACCCGTAAAACTATGGCCCTTTACCGCAATGCCTTGGATAAAGGCATCGTGCCTGCCGATGTGATTGGACCGGAGAATTTCCAAAACTTCATCCGGTCCATCGCCCTTTTCGGCTTATCCACCAACTTGCCTTTGCATCTGCCTTGGATGACGCGGTCTTGGGGCATCACCCATACGCCGGCCAGCATCTGGCAGGAAATGGAACACATGCCGTGGATCAGCAATCTGCAGCCTGTCGGCAAGTACCCCGTCAATCACATCGGCGCGATGCTGCCGAGCGTCATCAAATACCTGGTGGCTGAGGGATTGCTGAACGATGTCACCTCTATTTTCGGGCCAAAACTATCTGAAATTTACAGCGATGCGCCTGATCTCGATTTCGGTGCACAGGACGTATTCCATTCGGTCGAGCAACCCATGGCACCGCAGCCGCAGATTGTCCTGTATCGCGGCAATCTATGCCCCGGCGGATCATGGGTGAAAGAGTCTGACGCTATGCGGCACACCAGCTCCTACAAAATCCAAGTATGCGCCACTCAAGCTGATTTCTTCAAAGACACGGCCAACGCCACAAACCTCACTGATAAAACCTGCTACGCCATCACAGGCGACCATTCTGCAATTGAGCTGCTGTCAGCCAATTTTGCCATCATGGGCGCAATGAACGCCAATCCAGACCTGGATGTGGCGCTTTTGACGGATCAACGAACGTCTGGCTTTGTGGGCGCACGCGCGAAAGCCGCTTACCACCTGCCACGCAATAGACTGCGGCAACTCAAGGACGGCGATACCGTTTGCTTTGAACCGGCTACTCGAAAAATCGATCTGGTCGATGCATCTGGCACGCCAATGGATAGTGAGATGGATGCGCGGGCGGCCGCATATGTGGAACCTGACTGGCCAAAAACTGGCACCATCAAAGATTTGGTCAATGCCCATCTCAGCGATGCCGAGAATGGCAGCGCGGTCTACTAAAGTTGAATGCTGCTAGCGGGCAGTGAATCCGCCGTCCACGACAAGCTCAGTTCCGGTGATGTAGCTGGCGTCATCGGAAGCCAGGAATAGGATCGGCTTGGCGATCTCCTCTGGCTGACCAATGCGGCGCATAGGTATGGCCTTCGCACGGGCTTGTACATGCCGCTCCTCAAACGGACCATGATGCACCTGTGCCAAGATCGGCGTTTCGATGGAGCCTGGATGGATCGAATTACAGCGGATGTTGTACCCCTTCTTGGTGCAATGCATCGCGACTGTCTTGCTCAAATTCCGCACGCCACCTTTCGCTGCAGAATATGATGACAAGTTTGGCACGCCCAGCATGCCCGCCACGCTGGAAATGTTGATAATGGCACCGCCGCCAGACCTGTCGATCAGCGGCACGCCGTGTTTGCAGCCTAAGAACACGCCATCCAGACAGATCGCGTGAACTTTATGCCAGTGCTCTAGCGACGCATCTTCAATGGTATCACCCGGTGAAATACCAGCCGCGTTGACGAGGATATTCACGCCGCCAAATACCGTTTCTGCTTGCGATAGCGCGCTCTGCCAACTTGCTTCGCTGGTGACATCTAGCCCTACGAAAGCGGCTTTATCACCGATGCCCGAGGCAACAGTGGCACCATCAGCTTCATTAATATCTGCCACCACGACCTTGGCACCCTGCTCGGCGAAAAGCTGTGCTGTCACTTTGCCGATACCGGACGCTGCCCCGGTCACAAACGCTACTTTCCCTGAAAAACGCGCCATCTTCTGCCATCCCCCTGATGAAACTTTGTTTCACCAAAGCATATATCAACCCGGACAGTGAGCCAGTGCAGGTGTTCTGAACTCGCACCTGCGCTATATCATAGGCAACGCTTCTTCGAATCCGGATGCCCTCATGCTGACAGTAATCTCTCCCGCCAAACGGCTCGACCTGACACCGGTTGATATGTCTTCCGCGACAGAACCTGCTTTTCAAAAAGATGCGCATACGCTGGCGAAGACCGCGCGCAAGCTTTCCCCTGCCGAGCTGCAAAAGCTGATGAGCATCAGTGAGCCACTCGCAGAACTGAATGCACAGCGGTTCAAAGCGTTTTCAGGAACCCCATCCGAAGACGTGGTGAAGCCAGCTGCACTGACGTTTGACGGCGACACATATCAGGGGCTTGAAGCCGGTACACTGAGTGAAGCTGATATGGCCTATGCCCAACGGCGGTTGCGCATCCTATCCGGGCTCTATGGCCTTTTGCGTCCAATGGATCGGATACAGCCGTATCGGTTGGAAATGGGCAGCCGCCTTCAGACACGGCGCGGCAATACGCTTTACGAATTCTGGGGTAAGAAGATCGCCAAGTCGCTGAATGAAGAAGCGAAGGCGGAGGGAACGGAGCTGCTGCTTAACTGCGCCAGCCAGGAATACTTCGGCTCCGTTGATCGCAAGGCCCTGAAACTCGATGTGATTGAGCCAGTGTTTCTTGAAGGCAAGGACGGCCGGGAAAAGGTTATTAGCTTCTATGCAAAGAAAGCGCGCGGCGCGATGGCCCGATATGTGATCGAGAATCAGGCGGAAACAACGGAGGATCTAAAAGAGTTCTCGAACGGTGGTTATGAGTATCAATTCGAGAAATCAGATGCCAATCGCATGGTTTTCGTACGATATTACCCCCATTAACCTGCGCGGTTCACGATCTCACTCGTCTTTGACCTTACCGCGGACTTTCTTGAGATTGCTTTGATTCCGCTTGCTATCTAGCTGTTTAGTCCCGGAGATTGATGGGTCGGATTTATTCTGAACCGATCAGGCTCTTCAGTCCAGACTTTGCAGACATATTCGAATGGGGTGAGAC
>JBDQJI010000173.1:0-5275 GCA_040263875.1 Alphaproteobacteria bacterium | reverse complement strand
GATTGCCATGGCCCTGAACTCAACGCCGCGAAAGTGCCTCGGATTCAAAACACCCATCGAGGCCATGCTCGCCGAGCTTGGAAATGACGTTCAAATCAGGTTTGCTTGATCGCGTTGCGCTTCGCGTCGGAATCCACCCCGTTTTGGCCAAACAGCGTATCGTCATCGGCACCGCCAAACAGCATGTCGTCGCCGTCGTTCCCGACCAGCTGGTCTGATCCAGCGGCACCATGGGCTTCATCATTGGCACCTGCGCCGGTGAAGAAGTCATTTCCAGCAGATAGAATCACCTTCTCAATCGATGTGAAGGTCTTGGAGCCTGAGTTGAAGTTGATGACCGTTTGGCTGCGATCCGTGGCGTCGATGGTGTCGTCACCATCACCTCCATCGAAGACGGTCGTATCAAACCGATCAATCAGGATGTCATCACCATCACCGCCAAAGAGCTGTTCGGTGTGCCCTGTGGAGATATTGCCAGTAATGAAACCAAGGCCATCCAGGATGTCATTGCCGATGCCACCGCGCAGAATGTCGTCACCTGACCCGCCAAAAATCGTGTCATTGCCTGCACCGCCATCAATTTCGTCATTGGCGGCGTTGCCGAAGATCGTATCGTTGCCATCGCCTGCATCAATGTTGGTATCGAAATTAGGTGCCATGAATTTGTCGGCGTTGGCTGTGCCAGTGATATCAATCTCATTATTCACCGCGTCATGCGCGATAGTGAGGGCATCGAAATTGAAGGCGGTCGTATTGCCATAAAAGAAGTTCACGGCCTCCTTATCAAGTATGCCGATATCGGTGACAGTCTCGCCAGCCCCAACGCTTTTAATGATTGTGTTGGCAACGTTCTCTACACTTGGATCAAGTGTATTGTTGCCGTCGTCAGAATGATCCAGGCCGAGTGCATGGCCAATTTCGTGCAGCAGGATGCGGAAGCCAGCTGTGCCGGAGTCCAGCGGAAAATGTGCCTGGTTCATGACAACATGGCCGAGGGAGCCTTGGGTCGCTGTTGTAACTGGCACACTGGCAAAGCTCACGACGTTGCCATTGCTGGTGATACTGGTGGCATCAACGAATTGCAGCATGCCGCCATCATCAACCTCAACAAACCGAATGCCTGCTGAGGCTTCAAATTTGGCTAAGGCAAGGCGGACAATTGCTTGCTGGCCTGCGTCGGAGAATCCAGTCGTAAAATCTCCGATGACCTTGTCACTGAACTCCGACTCGTCGGGCAATTCAGATACCAAGTCGTCGAAGCTATAGGTCACGACGACCGGCGTTCCTTCGCCCCGCTCATTGTTCCAACGAAAGGCTGGATTATCGAAAATAAGAGCAGTGAAGTCAGTTACGACAGGCATTGGATGGCGCTCCCTGGCAATATTCGGGCAATACGGCGGTTCGGCTGACCGAAGTCATGTATCCGCAATCACGATCACCCCTAGAAGATTAGGCCGAATTGCGGCAGATATGGGGCAGTTATTCTTTCCTCCCCATTAAGGTGCGCCATGGCTGAGCCGTCTAATTCCCGCCCGCAAGTTGGCCTGTTCGTTACCTGCCTTGTGGATGCAATGCGTCCAAATATTGGCTTTGCCGCCGTCAAAACGTTGGAGGAAGCCGGTGCCGATGTTCATATACCGACGGCGCAGACCTGTTGCGGCCAACCAGCATTCAATTCCGGCGCTACCGATGAGGCTCGCTCCATCGCCGAGCAGGTGATTGCGACATTTGAAGAATTTGATTACCTGGTCGCCCCATCCGGGTCCTGCGCCGGGTCAATCAAAACGCATTATGGCGCGTTGTTTCAAAATGAGCCTGATTGGCTTGCTCGATCTGAAGCGCTTGCTGCAAAGTCTTATGAGATAACGGATTTCTTGGTGAGCGTTATGAATTGGCGGCCCGCTGGGGTTAGTTTAAATGGGACGGTAGCCTATCACGATAGTTGTTCTGGCCTTCGCGAACTTGGCGTTAAAGCGCAACCACGGGCATTGCTGAAAGATGTTTCTGGCCTGGAACTCAAGCCTTTGCGGGGAGACGAAGCGTGTTGCGGGTTCGGCGGCACTTTCTGCGTGAAGTTCCCTGAAATATCGGGCGCTATTGTTCAAGAGAAGGCGACGCGTATCCAGGAAACCGGCGCTGACATACTCCTCGCCGGAGACCTTGGCTGCCTGATGAATATGGCGGGCAAGCTCTCACGGGATGGTGCGCCCATCCGCTGCTTCCACGTAATCGAAGCCCTGGCCGGAATGGCTGATGGAGACGGTATATGAGTGGTCATGCAGCAACGCCTGCTGCGTTTAAGGCAGAAGCCAAAGCTGCCCTCGCTAAACCGCAGCTGAAGGTCGCACTCGACAGGGCGACGAACCTGCTCCAAGGGCGTCGTATTGAAGTGGTGGCGGAGTTTCCGGAATTTCAGACCGCGCGCGACCAAGGTGCTGCCATCAAGGATCACACGCTCAAATATCTCGACCATTATCTTGAGCAATTTGAGGCTGCGGCAAAGGCTTCAGGCACAGAGGTGCATTGGGCATCGACACCAGAGGAAGCAACGCGGATATGCGTTGAGATTTGCCAACGGCGCGGTGCCAAATCCGCCACGCGGGTTAAGTCCATGCTGGGGGAGGAGATCGGCCTGCCCAAAGCGTTGGCGGATGCCGGGATTGAGCGGGTTGAGACGGATTTGGCCGAGCACATCATCCAACTGGCAGATGAGCGGCCTTCCCACATCGTCATCCCGGCACTGCATAAAACGCAGGAAGAAGTCGCCGACCTATTCACCGAAAACCACGCCGAGCCCCGTGCTTCTGATGACGTAGAAGACCTGGTGGCCAGTGCGCGTCATGAGCTTCGCAATAAATATGTCGGCGCCGATGTTGGGATTTCGGGTGCAAATTTTCTAATTGCTGAAACGGGAGCCATCGTTACGGTCACCAATGAGGGCAATGCTGAACTGACAACCGCGCTCCCGCCTTGCCATATCGTGACTGTTGGAATTGAAAAGCTCGTCCCGAACCAGGAGCAAGCCAGCTTGTTCCTGCGGCTGCTGGCGCGCTCAGCGCTTGGTTCCGAGTTCACGCAGTATGTGACGTTCTACAATGGCCCTAAGCGCCCTGGTGACCATGACGGCCCAGAAGAAATGCACATCGTTCTGGTCGATAACCGGCGCACCCAGATGCTGGCGGGCGATATGCGGGAGATGCTGCGTTGCATCCGCTGCGGTGCCTGCATGAACCACTGCCCAGTTTACGGAGCTGTTGGCGGTCATCCTTATGGTGGGACCTATCCTGGGCCAATGGGATCGGTTCTAACACCAGCGCTTACCAGTTTGGAGGAAGCGGGGGATCTGCCGAATGCATGCACACTAAATGGCCGCTGCCAGGAGGTCTGTCCTGTCAAAATTCCGCTGACAGACATGATGCGCTCCATGCGCGAACGGCAATGGCGTGATCGGATGGTCAAACCGCGTGCCCGCTTGGCGATCAAGGCGTGGGCGTTCGCGGCGAAACGGCCTTGGCTTTATCGCACCGGAACCAGGATCGCCGTTAAGGCCATGCGGCTGTTCCGGGGAAAACGCGGCCGTATCCAGTCCCTCCCGCTGGCTGGTGGATGGACCGGCTCACGGGATATGACTGTTCCGGAAAGCAGTACTTTCATGGCTCAATGGAAGGCGGGCCGCCGCCGTTAGGCGCCGCCGCTAATTCCAAGGAAGTCAGACGCGTCGAGATCGCTCTGCGCGACCCCAGACAGGACAACGCGGCCACCGTCTGCGAAATCAATCACGGCTTTCCCGGCTATTGTGCGGATGAAGGGCAGTACGTCTCTGTTGAAATCAGAAAAGCGGAAAAGTGTTACGTCCAGGAAATCCGTGCCGTTTTCAAAGTCAAAAACCAGATCAAGGCCGCCACCTGGCTCAAACACGAACTTATCGGAGCCGACTGAACCAAGCATCCGGTCCAGTCCTGTTCCGCCAATAATCGTGTCGTCGCCTCCTTGGTCTATCAGAAAATCATCACCGCCGCCGCCGATTATCAAATCATCGCCGCCGCCCGCTTTTACGATGTCTTCGCCGGCACCCAGGCCATAAATTTCATCGCCTGAACGACCGATGTAGAACAGATCATCATCCGTAGATGTAATCTGCTGATTGGCAGCGATGCGGACGCGTTCAATGCCGGAAAATGTATCCAGCAGCGTCAGGTCAAGAACGCCAGTAGATTGAACAACCAATGTATCGAGCAGCCCTTCACCGCCGAAGATCTTGTCGCCAGCTTTTAAGTGGTTGGCCCGTTCAAAAATCAGATCATTGCCAGCACCGCCCAAGGCCGTGTCGTTACCAAGCCCCAAAACAAGCCGGTCTGTACCAGCGCCGCCTACAAGGTAATCATCGCCGAGACTGCCATTCAGCACATCATCGCCAGAACCGCCGAATGCCCGGTCATTGCCTGTACCAAGGGAGCCCCGATCACGGCCTTCTCCGCCACGCACAACATCGTCGCTGGCACCGCTGTTAAAGATATCGTCTCCCTGGCCAAGGATCATCACATTGGCCTGGCCATTGCCCATGACAGTTTCGCTGGCAGACGTTCCTTGTTGCGTGACCAGCCCAGCATGATCACCGCCAAACACAATATAGGAACTGCCAGAATTGGTCAGGCCATTTGGGTCGGAATAAGGCGCGCCAAGGCCAATATCGTCGAACCCGTCGCCATTGACATCGCCGATGCCGTTGGCAGTGTCGATCGCTAGAATAAAGTCATACGCCACTGGTGCTGGCCGCAAGTGAGCGCCTTCGGATGCGTCTAGATTCGCAAGATCAAAGGCTGCGCTGAAGCCGCCCGTCGTACCATAGATCACATAGGCCTCACCGACATCGACCGGATTGCCAAATTTTGCGAAGCGGGCAAATACCAACAGGTCATCGATACCATCGCCATTGAAATCGCCTGCTGTATCAACGCTAGAGCCCAGATTATCGCGAACTTCCAGTCCGTCGATTAGGAAGCCGTCTGATCCATCTAGGTCGGCGGCTGTGAGGCTTGCGGGAAGCCCGGATGCGGCACCGAAAATCACGACGGCGCGGCCAGCATTTGTTGCCGCTGTGTCATCACCGTAAGAGCCGATAACGAAATCATCAAAGCCATCACCGTTCATATCGCCTGCTTCGCTGGCCTGTCGGCCGGAAAATTGGAATTCACGAAAGCCTTTAAGGTCCATGCCGTCTGAGCCATCAAGACCGGCAAAGAAGTTGTCCCGTCCAAGGGCGGATGTCTGGCCG
>JBDQJI010000172.1:0-5330 GCA_040263875.1 Alphaproteobacteria bacterium | reverse complement strand
AAGCGCCGTTGGTCGATGGTCTTTCGCTTGATGCGTTGTCGTTCTTCGAGGATGTCCCGGCCTCTGCCAAAGTAGACGTCGGCTGGAGTCAGATTATTGATGCTCTCGTGATAGCGCTGGGTGTTGTAGTGCTCGACGAACCCGTCTACAATCCGAAGCGGCGAGATGACTGCTGTCACAAACAATGCGTCACCAACTTCAGGGTCAGATACGCGCAAAAGCCGGGCATCTTGCAGGTCATCCACAAAAATGCGCGGCCCCGAAGGCGCTTCAAATGTCCGACGAACCGGTGCTGCAGGGATATCCGTTTCAGGTGCCTCACCTAGCATGAACCGCCAGCCCGTAGCCGTTTTCGCAGCCGCCAACTGTTTCTTGCCGCCAGACCGCAAGTGCAGGACGGTTTTGTCGATAAATGGCAGCTGAACGATATCCAGGCCAATAATTTCAGCAGCCGCCAGATCAACGGCATAGGGCGCATCCAACAATATCCAATGGGCCTGTGCACGGCTAAACGCAGCGGCCGGAACACTTCCAGCGGGTAAATCTAGCGTGATAGCCGCACCACTATCTTTCGCCGCAAGCGTCAGCCGGTCTGGCCCCGGCGTTTCTGGTTGGGCCTGTGTCCCGACCAATTCATCCGGAATAATGCTGGCGATATCGGGCGCACCTGGTGCTGCTTCGACGGATGCAAGTGGCACTTCCGGTGTGGAAGCCTTTGTCTGATCTTCTGTAGGAGTCGCACCTGCTGCTGGCTGTTTGATAGCGGGCGCATCAGCCGCTGTAGCTATCTGAACCGGCTTCTGCGCCTTAGCCTCCATCTGCTGCTTTGGTGGCTCAGGGGTCTTCGCGGACTTTTTGGCGACAGATTGCTTTGTTGGCAGCGCCTCGCCGTTCAGACTTTCCAGGAGATCAATCACCACATGGTCGCCCGAAAGGAAATGGCGGACGCTACGGGCGCGAGAATAACTGAGGTCCACTGCACCTGGGCCGATTTGGCTTACAGCGACGCGTTTGCGCCCTTGAATACGCTTTAAGTCAAACCCGTTATTCGCCGAGAACCGCAAAATCGCGCCCTTCGGCTGAAGCTCTAGTTTATATGGTGTAGATTCGCGCCAATCAAAGACAATCCTGACAAAGCCATCATGCTTGCCGTACCGAACGCGAACGTCGCGTGTGTCCCGGGCGAACGCAGCACTGATGGCAGTGATGAAGATCAGTCCTGCCAGAAGTAATGTGAAGACAGGGGCGCGGACCGCTGCTGCCCGTTTTGCAGCGTGGGCGCTTCGCATCATGCTTCTGCCAACATCCGGTCAATATCTTCTTGGGTCATGCCCTCTCCCGGCAAAGCTGGGCCATTGATCAGCTGTTCGGTGCTTGCCTCAGCAATACCGGGCGCACTCCGCATCGAGCCATCTTTGGACAGGACAGTCGCATCCAGCCCAAAGCTCGCACAGATAGCCGCGATCCGGTGATCAATCGACCGCAGCGTATCAACGACCTTGCGCACACGCTGGCCTGTCAGGTCCTGAAAATTACAGGATTCATATATATCCGTTACAGCTTGCCGGATGGCTTCCGCTTGGGCTGTGTCAGCAACACCCGCACCTATGCGTTCAACGCGCTCTGTTGCATCCAGTATCTGGCCAGTCGCGATTTCCGTCGTATCCACAATTGCTGACAACTCGTCTGTCGCGTTTGGAATGTCTTTATCCCGGATGCGATCCGCACCCAGAGACTTCAGGTCTTCCATCGACGTATTGATCTCATTCGCTAGCGCCATGATTTCTAGGCGCAGCCGCTCTTCGCTGCGGCTCGGGGTTCGGGCTTTTGGTTCGTCAGCGCTATAAGTGCGCAGTTCTATATCAGGCGTCGCAGTCATGGGCGCGCATCTCCTGTAGCAGTCTCTGGCGGAAAACGCCGCCGGGCGCTTAAGCTGCGAGCACAGCCGCAAGTTTGGCGCGAAGGGTTTCCGCATTAAACGGCTTGACGATGTAGTTGTTGACGCCGGCTTTGCGCGCCTCGATCACGTTATCAGGCTTGCTTTCCGCCGTGATCATGATGAGAGGCGTAGTTTGCAGCTTGCTGTCATTGCGCACTTCTTTGAGAAGCTGCAGGCCGGTCATCGGCTCCATATTCCAATCGGAAATGATGAGCTGATAATCTTTATCCCGAAGCTTGGTCAGGGCGGCGCTGCCGTCCGTCGCTTCATCAACGTTTTCAAAGCCGATCTGCTTCAACAGGTTTCGAACGATCCGCAGCATCGTCTTGTAATCATCGACGATGAGGATCGGCATGTTCTTACTTACGGCCATCGGAGTTCTCCCGGGCATTTGAGCAGTTCTGTTCATTGCCCATCCTGCGTTTTAGACGGTTACTGAGTGGTAAATCTTGCGTTCTCTGGAGCGTCATTTCCGGCGCAGTAGTCGGCCAAGTTCATTGGCTTTCTCTGCGGACATCCGGGAAAGCACTGGTGCCAAAGCGCGGGCTGAAATTTCACGGGCGATGGGTGCCAGCATCGCCATATCCATAGCTTCGAACAGTCGGGCGGCATCCTTGGGCTTCATCGCCTTGTAGGCCTTCGCGAGCTTGGTCAGCCGCGCCTTGTCAGCCCCCATGTCAGCCTGCTTTGCAGCTTCAATTTCTGCTGATTGCTTGGCAAGGACGGCCTGCAGTCGCTTCATTTCCTTCGCTTGATCCGCCAGCCTGGTTTCCATAACAGCAGCCACCCGCACACGCTCGACCAGTCGCGCCTCGCGCTCATCAATTTGGCGGCGGCGTTCAGCCAACTGCTTTAGAACGGTAAGTTCGCCAGCATTCAGCGAGAACCGGGCTTTTACTGGCTTTTTGAGCTCTGCAGTTTCCGGCCCTGCCTTATCTGCTGTCGCGTCTTTCGGAGCGGTTTCAGTGGCAGACGCTTCGGCTTCATCAGCAGCCCAGGCGTTCTGCACGAGCGCCAGGCCACCCCCAGCCAGAAGCATCCCAGTCAGCCCGATGACCGAAACGCGTTTCATTAAGATGCGAGATCCAACGCTCATTGCATTGATAGGACAGCGTCTGCCGTCCTCCTCTTCATCTTTGTTTCAGACCGCACTTTCGGGACAGGCGGCGCTTCGTCAAAAAAATCGGTTTCTACTTCAGGTGTTGGTCGATAGGCGTTCTGGATCACAGGTGCTGCGATAACAGGCGTGGCTTCTTCCGCGATCCGTTCCATCGTGCGCTTATGCTCTGCCTCTGCGATCAGCGCTGTGCGCAGGCGTTCAAGCCCGGCTTCTGCTGCGTCAGCGCGCTCAGCGAATGTTTGAAGTTCTTTGTTCCATTCGGCATGGGTTTTGCGAAGCGCCTTCAAGCGCGCGCACACGCGCAAACCAACAAGGATCGTGATTGTCAGCGCCGCTAGCACCGCCATGTCCAAACTAACAAGGACTTCTGGCTGCAGGATCATATCGAGGGTCATGCTTCTTTTGGCCTCGCGCGATCTTCGACCCTGATCGCGACCCGGTCATTCTTCCGGCCCATCTGACCCTCAAACAACGGAACGCCGCTTGAATTGATATGCACCGGCGACTCAGGCGTCGCATTCAAGGTAATCTGGCTACCTGGCTTCCACCCAAGCACCTCAGACAAAGGCATCACGACCTCATCCAGCACGGCTTCGACTTTCACGCTCGTCGAGCGCAGTTCGTGGGCCAAATGGGTTTCCCAAATCTGGTCTCGGCCAAACTTCTCGCCTAAGAACATTTGCAAAAGCAGCTCACGAATAGGCTCTAGCGTGCCGTAAGGAATGACGATTTCGATGCGCCCACCGCGCTCCTCCATCTCAACACGCAGCTCAATAAGAACGGCGGCGTTGGAGGGGCGGACAATGGCGGCGAAACGGGGGTTGGTCTCAAGGCTCTTGGCACGGAATTGGATGGGGCTGAGTGGTGCAAACGCATCCGACATATCGGACAGCACCACATTAACCATCCGCGTGACCAGGTTCCGTTCGATCGTGGTGTAAGGCCTCCCTTCCGCCCGCATCGATGTCATCGCTTTGCGCCCACCAAGCAGCACATCCACGACCGAATAGATCAGTGCGGAATCAACGGTTAGGATACCTTGCGCGTCCCACTCCTCCGCCCGGAACACGCTGATCATAGCGGGGAGCGGAATACTGTTCAGATAGTCGCCGTAACGAACGGAGCGAATGTTCTCGAGCGACACCTCAACATTGTCAGACGTCAGGCCGCGTAAGCTGGTCGAAAGGCTGCGCACAAGGCGGTCGAAGACAACCTCGAGCATTGGCAGCCGCTCGTAAGAAACCAACGAGCTGTTGACGAGCGCGTGAAGGCCAGATTCTGGCTCATCGGACTCCTCATCATCAAAGCCAAGCAGTGAATCAATTTCATCCTGATTGAGCGCACGGTCGCCCTCGCCTTCTGCAGCGACAGCGCCGAAATCATCGTCATCCGCGCTTGCGTTGCTATCAGCACCGCTATCGCCGCCGGCCTCGTCCGCCCATGCGTCGGCCAGTGCGTCTTGATCAACAGGTGGTTCTTCATCAGCAGCCATAAGGGTAGAACTCGCTTTTCAGCTACTGGATCAGGAATTCGGTGAGCAGCACATCGCGCACCACCGGTTTGTCGAAGGAAGCATTCGCCCGCACGAGCAGCTCTTCCTTGAGCTGCATAAGACCAGCGGAACCGGATAGATCACGCGGACGCATTTCCCGCAGGAATGCCTGGAAGCCATCCAGCACGGACGCGCCCTGCGCCTTTGCCAGATCCAGATCAACGCCCGGCTCCAACTCCAACGTCGCAACGACGCGGAGGTAGGCACTCTGCTTGCCTTCACTGGTCAGGTTAACGAGAAGGCTGGGCAGTTCTGGATAGACTGATTTTGCATAAAGAGTCTATATAATCAATGGTTTTATAGATTTTGTATGAACGGTGTAGCAATGGTGTAGCAAGTCAGAAGATTTTCTGATACGCTTTGTAGGATGAAATACACAGAGGCAAAAGTTGAAAATCTATTAGAGGATGATGAAGGCGGCGTCATCTTGGAGTTGGTACTTCGCAAGTTTATGAGCGGTAAAAAAGTCTATTACGCTCGCATCAAAATTCAGAAAACAGAACTTGCAAACAATCAAAAACGCATAGTCTGCTCGCTAAAAACAGACTCTTATAATGCAGCAAGAAATAGCGCTATTGAAGTTTATTCTTCAATAAAAAACAGACAAGAACAGGGTCTAAACATAAAAAGTATTTCAGTAGCGCAATCATTAGATAGTTTTATTGGCGATTACCAAGATAAGGTCTCAAAAGGGCAGAGTGGATATACAGCAAACATTT
>JBDQJI010000171.1:0-5374 GCA_040263875.1 Alphaproteobacteria bacterium | reverse complement strand
GGCGATCAGTGCATAGGCACGGGCACCCAAAGGCTTGCGTTTAAATTCGCGGTCCAGGCCAACCAACACGCCAAGCACAAGCGCAGCGCCAGCGCGCAGTGCAAACGTATCAAACGGAATAATCTCGCCGACATTGGCTGTATCCATCAAATGACGCCCTTCTCCTGCAGTTTTGCAATTTCATCCGCCGACAGGCCCAGCAAGTCGCTGTAAACGGCACCATTAGCATTGGCCAAGGCAGGTCCGAGATTGTCGATACGCCCTGGTGTACGGGATAAACGCGGTGAAACACCGGGCACAGTTACAGGCCCAGTCAAAGGATCATCAACGATGACGAGATTGCCGCGGGCTTTGAAATGTGGGTCTTCAAAAATCTCATCAATAGCATTCACGGCACCAATTGGGACTTCTGATGCAACGCATGCGGCGACGACCCCGTCGCGGTCCATGGATTTCGTCCAATCTGAGACCAGGCCATCGACGATATCGCGCTCTGCCAGCCTGTTGGCGACGCGGCCATATTGGGCCGCATTCCCAAGGTCTGGTTGCCGCATCGCTTTAGATAAACGGTCGAACATTTTGTCATTGGTGCAGGCGATGGCAACCCAGCGCCCGTCCCCACATTCAAAATGGCCATGGGGGCAAGCGTTGGCAGTGCCGATGCCTTCGCGGCCGCGCACATACCCGGTTGCGGCATAGGCTGGAACCAATTCGTCCAGCGCGCGGAATACACTTTCGTAGAGCGCCAAGTCCACCGTCTGCCCAAGGCCAGACTTGTCCCGCTCACGCAGAGCCATCAGAACGCCAATCGCGCCATACATCCCCGTCATATAATCGCCGAGCGAGGTAGAGCCCGGCGTTACCGGCGGGCCTCCAGGCATGCCTGCCAGATGCGTCAGGCCGCCAAATGCGTGAGCGATGCGTGCGAACCCGGGGCGGTCTTTGTAAGGCCCTGTCTGGCCATATCCGGATACGCTCAACATCACCAAGCGCGGGTTGATTTCCGCCAACACGTCATAACCGAGGCCCCATTTCGCCAGTGTGCCAGGGCGGAAATTCTCCGTGACGACATCAGCCTCAGCGACAAGGCGTTTGAAAATTTCGGCCCCTTCTGGTGCCCGCAGGTTCAGCGTGATCGAGCGCTTGTTCCGCGCTTCCGTCAGCCATGCAAGGCTTGAATCTTCCCGTTTGGACGCCGTGCCATACCGCCGCCAAGGATCGCCGCCAGCTTGCCCATCTTTGCTGGGTTGCTCAATCTTGATCACGTCCGCGCCGAACTCGCCCATGATCGAGGCCGCCATCGGCGCAGCAATAAACGTCGCAATATCAAGGACGCGGACGCCATCCATGGGGCGGGGATTTGTAGCGGGTAAAGTCATTATGGTTTCCAAACGGATCTAAGGGCGGTTTCGTTGCACTATAGCCCGAGCGCCCCTCACGCCGCCATCGCGGAGGCGTGATGAGCGCCAGGCCACCAGGACGGCTATCTCTGATGCATAGCAATCTTCAGGTCCGGGGGGATCATCAATGACTGAAGCATCCAAAGCGCCAAACCATATCGGACAATTCTGGACTGGCCGAGCCCGCAATCTATTGGGATTCCGACGCGTCGCAGAACTCACTGTATGGCCTGAATTTGACCTTCTCCTGCGGGTGCTGCTGGCCCAGCCGTTCATAGCATCCGGTATTATTAAGCTCAGTAATCTGGACCAGGCGATGTTCCTGGCGGCAAATGAGTATCCAGTTTCATGGACCTCGCCCGCCGTCGCGACAATCTTAGGCATCAGCGTGGAGCTGGGCGCTGGATTGCTGTTGTCGCTTGGATTTTTCACACGCCTGGCTGGCGCTTTATTGGCCGCAATGGCGATGGTAATCCAGACCGTCTATCAGCCGCTGGATTTGAACTTGCACTGGGCCGTGCTGGGGGTTTGGTTTCTGCTGGCCGGCGCTGGACCAATCAGTGTTGATGCGCTGATCCGAAGAGGGCTTGGCGGTGCAGCTCTGCCGTTTGCGCCACAATTCAGCAGTCTCTTTGATTGGCTAAAGGCCTGGGCCGCACCTGCTTGGATGCTGTTCATCCGCTATTGGATTGGTGCCATTTTCTTTGCCTCTGGTCTCACCAAAATTGCGGATTGGCAATCGACCCTGTTTCTATTTGAGCATGAATATCAAACGCCATTTCTGCCCGTATGGCTCGCCGCCGGTTCGGCCACCCTGTTCGAACTGGCGATGCCTGTGCTGCTGATCGGCGGCCTATTTACGCGCGTCGCCACTTTACCGCTGATTTTCATGACGGCGGTCATCCAGTTCACCTATCTGGATCACATCAATCACCTCTACTGGATATTGCTGCTCGGCCTCATTCTGACCTGGGGCCCGGGCCGCTTCTCATTGGATGCACTGGGTGAGCGCTGGCTTCGGGCGCGGCTGCCGCTGCTGTTTGATCGGGAAATCTGGCGGAATGACACGCTTCCCCATGTCATCGTCGCCGGCGCCGGGTTCGGTGGTGTGGCGGCTGCACGGGCGCTCAAGAACGCGCCTTGCCGGGCGGCCGTAATCGACCGGCACAATTATCATTTGTTCCAGCCGCTGCTGTATCAAGTCGCGACCGCTGGCCCATCTCCTGCAGATATCGCCGCGCCGATCCGCGAACTCTTCCGCGACCAACCGAACGCACGGGTTCTGATGGGTAAGGTCACAGATGTGCAGCGGGACGAAAACTGCGTCGTGCTGGAAGATGGACGCACGCTCGCCTACGAGCATCTTGTGATTGCTACTGGCGCTCGGCACAGCTATTTCGGTAATGAATCCTGGGAGCCGTTTGCTCCTGGCCTCAAAAAGATTGAGGACGCGACCGATGTCCGCCGGCGTATCTTGCTCGCTTTTGAGCGCGCCGAGAACGAGGAAGACACTGAGCGTCGCAAGGCGCTAACAACCTTCGCCGTGGTCGGCGGCGGGCCAACCGGAGTTGAGCTTGCAGGCGCCATCGCTGAACTCGCCCACCACGGCATGGGCGGTGAGTTTCGCAATGTATCGCCTGAATCTGCACGCGTGATTTTGGTGCAATCAGGTGACCGGCTGCTGCCAGCTTTCCCTGAATCCCTTTCCGCCGCCACAAAGCTTGAGCTTGAGGACATTGGCGTTGAGGTTATGACCGGCGCCCGAGTGACGAATATCGATGCCGACGGCCTCTCCATTGGTGAGGACCGGATTGACGCTGGTACGGTCGTCTGGGCTGCTGGTGTCATCGCCTCAGCCGCTGGGCGTTGGCTGCACACGGATAGAGACCGTGCTGGCCGCGTGATTGTTGGTGCTGATCTAACAGTGGAAGGCGCGGACAATATCTTCGTCGTCGGTGACACGGCCTCCAGCGACGCCTGGAATGGCAACCCCGTCCCCGGCCTAGCCCCAGCCGCAAAACAAGGCGGTGCTTATGCCGCAAGCGTGATTGCGGCCAAACTTTCCGGCAAACGTGCGCCAGGGCCGTTCAAGTACAAACATGGAGGATCACTCGCGACCATTGGCCGGTCAGCAGCCTTAGCGGACTTTGGCTGGATCAAGCTATCCGGTGCCCCCGCATGGTGGCTTTGGAGCGTTGTGCATGTGCTGTTCTTAAGCAGTGCCCGCAGCCGCTTCGCCGTCGCTATGGAATGGGCTTGGGCCTACTTAACCTTCCGGCGCAGCACGCGGCTGATCACCGGCGATTAGCCTTATTTACCCTCGACCGCTCGGTCTTTTCGACGTTTGATAATCGCACCTTTACGGGCAGCCCGAGCTGCACCACGGGCTTCTGAGCAGCCCATCATGGTGAGCGCGATCATGAACGGCAGCAGGAAATATAACGCGCGGTAAACCAACATCGCCGCCAGCACTGCATCCTTCGGCGCAGTTTCTGGCAACAGCAGGAGCAGTGCTGCTTCAAACACACCGATGCCGCCCGGCGCCTGACTCATCATGCCGGCGATATAGCCAATCACATAAATCCCGATGAACCCCCAATAGGATACGCCAAGGTCTTGGGGCAGGAGGAAAAACAAGGCGGCAGAAGCAAAACCCCATTCCAAGCAAGCCGACGCCACCTGGGTCAGGCCAATTTTCAGCGATGGCGGGTAAAACCGCCTGCCTTTCAGCACGAATGATGGCTTGCCGATTATGCTCCAGATCAAGTAGCTGCTGCCAACGATTACGGCCGCTGCCCCGGCTAAATGCGACGCCCATATGGGCGCATCGACGGCACGGGCCAAATCATCTGCATTGATAAACACGATAAACCCGGCGACAGCGACAATGCCCAGCACATAGGCCATGCCGCCGAAAATCAGCACCGTCGCGATATCGTAAGTGCTGACGCCCCAACGCGTATAAAACCGGTAGCGCACGGAACCGCCCGATACAGCCCCAAAGCCGAGCGTATGGCTGAAGGCATAGGCGATAAATGACACGTACATCACGCGCATAAACCGCATGGGCCGCTTGATATAAGCGAATGCGGTCGAATCGTAGACCGTCAGCACCAGATAAGCGCCGACTGTGAACAGCAATGACAATCCGACATCCGCCAGCGCTGTCGCGTGCAAGCGCTCCATGATCTGGTCGAACTGCAGGTCGCTAAGCTTCTCGCTCAGCACCCATCCAGCCGCGCCGAGAACGGCCAGCGCCACCAGGGCTGTCAAATATTGGGTCGGCTTGCGCCCCATCGTGTTCGGTCCCGTTACGTCGGCAATTGATTTAAAGCACTTTGGGTTAGATGGGAATTGCCGCCTACATTAAACAGCTCGCAATCTATTCCTGCCACAAGTGTTGGTATGAATGCCGGATTGAAACCAAAGCTAACGCTGCCATTCAGCAATGAGCCCGGTGCAAAAATGCGTCGGCCGCTGGAAGGTGTACGTGTCCTGCTTGGCGAGGCTAAGGATGAGCCTGCTGGGTCCGCACGGTCGATTCTCATATTCCAAGGTGCACGGGAAGTGACGTGGCGGCGGAATATCCCGGGCATGCAAGAAGCCCTTGAAGACAGTTTGTACGACCTGGTTCTGATCGATCAACAATTGCCTGGCGGCGATGCGCTTGAGTTTGTTCGCAAGCTACGGCGCGGCGAAATTGGCGAAAACCCGTTTGTATGCCTCGCCGTTTTGCGCTGGCAGCTCGGTAAGGCAGACGTAGATGCCGCGCTACAATCCGGCGCAGATGACCTTATCGCCAAGCCAATTGCTGCAATGGCCGTCGCCACCCGCATGAAATTATTGTGCGACAGGCGGAAACCATACATCGCAGCGGAAGGCTATATTGGCCCAATTCGCGCTCAAATGAGTATGGGGTTATCGAGCGCTGAGCAATTTGAGCCGCCCAATACGCTTAAAGCGACCGCAATCGG
>JBDQJI010000170.1:0-5394 GCA_040263875.1 Alphaproteobacteria bacterium | reverse complement strand
TCAGGCTCTCTTGACTATCTTGTATTGCTCGACGGATCGCCGCTGTCGTGCGGGCGCTCCCGTGAAGTACCTGTCCCATAATGCGTCCTTCCAAACTTGGGAAAAGAGTGCACCATCAATCTCCGGGACTAAACACCTAGGTTTGAAGATCCAAGGCTGAACATTGGCTGATTGAAATCGTCGATCAACTGAAT
Organism: Alphaproteobacteria bacterium; assembly: GCA_040263875.1. Taxonomy (GTDB): domain Bacteria; phylum Pseudomonadota; class Alphaproteobacteria; order Bin95; family Bin95; genus VMCJ01. The sequence goes on along the minus strand of JBDQJI010000170.1, from coordinate 5,200 downwards.
GCGCACACCTTCTTCGGCACGCTCTATCTTGATGTTTTCAGCAGCTTTGGCGAGTTCGGGGTTCAGCTCAGCCAGTTTCTCTAAGCGCTCGCGGACTTCTTCAACGAACTTATCTTCTTTTTTCTCGACCTTCTCCTTGCGGAGTTGTTCGCGCCATTCGTCATTCAGCATGGCCGCACCCTGGCCTGCTTCACCACCTTGGGCGCCGGGGTCGCCGATTTGGGCATGCAGGGCATCGCCGCTGTAATCAGTGTTTTCCAAGAAGTCGGCAGCAGACGCGACCATGTCTATTGCTTCTTGGCCGGGGCTTTGCGATTCAGGCGGCATTGGCTGGACGTCTTCGTTTACATCCTCAGTTACGTCCTCTGGCGGGCGCCGGTCAGGGCGGGGCATGAATACGACGATGTTCTGATGGGGCGGCAGTTGGACATTCTTGACCTTGGGTCGACCGTCGATCTCAACCAGGGCCTTCGCTTCCCAATCCTTAGAAACGCCAAACGCGTCCCGAACGGAGCCCGCAACAACCTGCATTTTCTGTTCATCCTGAACGGAGAACGAAATGATCAGCACGAAAAAGCAGACAAGCAGGGACATAAGGTCAGCGAAGGTGACCATCCATGCCGGTGCGCCGGCGGGAGCTGGAGCATCTTTCGCCATGTCAGTAGCGCCTACTCTAAGCCCGCCCTAAGCCGCTTCGGCTTCAAGATCGATGCGCTTGTTGGCTGGCAGGTAAGCGTTCAGGAACTCTGCCATCAGGTCGGGGTGGACTTTGTTTTGGATGTGCTGAACGCCTTCAACGATGAGCGTGAGGTTCGTTTCCTCGCCAGCAAGTTTGCCTTGGAGCTTATCTGCGATGGGCAATGCGAAGAGGGAGGCGACGAGCGCGCCGTAGAGCGTCGTTAGCAGAGCAATTGCCATGGCCGGGCCAATTGCTGCGGGGTCATCCATGTTGGACAACATCTGCACTAGGCCAACAAGCGTTCCGATCATTCCGAACGCCGGGGCGGCATCGCCGATGGCGCGCATCACGGCCTGGCCTTGATCAAGGCGTTCAATGTATAGCTCGCGTTCGCGGGTAAGTGCCGTGCCGACCATTTCAGGCTGCAGCCCATCTACGAGAAACTGCACGCCTTTGCGTAGGAATTCATCTTTTATTTCAACAGATTGCAGGCCGAGCGGGCCTTCCTTACGGGCAATCTGGGACAGTTCACGCAGGCGCTCAACGACTTCAGATGGGGAGCGTGTCTTGTTACCAAAGCTAACCTTAAGCGCGGTGATGAAGGCGACAAAAACGTCGCCAAGCGTAAATCGCAGAATGGTCGCGGCGATGGCACCGCCAATGACGATCATCATGGAGCCGATGTCAACGAAGGACATGAAGTCCCCGCCGACAAAGATCGCGGCGCCAACGACGCCAACCCCGGCAACCAATCCAATAATTGTTGCGAAATCCATATCAGTCACCCAGCGTTACCCTGCCTAAAGCTGCAGGAAGGCTTAATTCTTTGGGGTAACTATAATGAGCGGCGCCTAATTAACTCCTAATATGCGCCCAGGCTTATGGGGTTCGCAGGCTGTATTTAAATCGGAATTACGTCCTCAAAATCGACATCCAGCGCCATAGCCAGCATCTGGCAAATTTCCACTGATGGCGTGATTTCCCCAGACTCAAACGCTTCGATATCGTCTTCCTGGAAACCAATGAACCCGGCAAGCGCTTCCTGGGTTAGTTCCTTGTATTCGCGCCATACCAGAATGGGATTCTCGCCAGCACCTATGCGCTTTTGCACGGCTTCCGGCATGGGCTCGCGTGGCGGTTGGGGCGGCATTTGCGGCATTTCAAACTCTGCGCCGAAGCCTGCGGGCGGCGGCGGCGGTTCAGCCCAGGAAGGGAGCGCCTGTGGCTCTTCTCTGGGGGGCTGAGTCTGGCCGCCGGCTTCGAGCAATGTGTAATAATCGTTGATATCCAGCACAGCGAAGGCCGGTCGGCCATCAGCGCCTGCGATAAACTGAACGTGGGGCCTGTTTGCCATAGTTCTCAAGTATCCTGACTGTCTGGAAATTTGGGGTGAAGCCATTTCACAAAGATTGACCGCTCCTCGGCCTCCCACTCAATGCCCTCATAGAACCCGAGGACTTTTGTATTGGTAGGTCGTACCATCAGCATCGCTTTGCGGCAGCCCCTGTCTTTTAGCCATTGAGCTGCCGCTTCCATGATCTGGCGGCCAAGGCCTTCGCGGGGGTGGTTCGGGTCTGCTGACACATAATATACCCAGCCCCTATGTCCATCGTCGCCAACCATGCAGCTGGCGGCGAGGGTGCCGTCGATCTCGCCAAGCAGTACGGCGGATTGGGGGGAGGCTACGGCTCGGTCAAAGTCTGGGCCTGGAGGATTGTGGTCCGCAACGAGCCCAGCGGCATGCCAAAGAGTGACGGCGCTTTCTCGGTCATCCACAGTCGCTTCACGGATATTCATCAGGCGCAGCCAAGCTTGTCGGCGAGGTCGATAAAGCTTGTCGCGGCGATGTCCATGCCGGGGGCGGCCTCTAAATCAATTGTCTGGTTCGGGCCTTTTTCGCCAGGGCGTGCGACGAAGGCTGTTTTGAAGCCACATGCGGCCGCCGCTTTCAGGTCATCGTTGTGGGCCGCCGTCATCATGCATTCCTCTGGGCGGAGGCCAAGCAGATCGGCAGCGCGGCGATAGGCTTCCGGCATGGGTTTGTAGGCCTGGCAGACTTCCGCCCCCAGAATAACATCCCAAGGCAGGCCAGCGTTTTTCGCCATGTTCACCATGAGCGCCACATTGCCGTTGGATTGGGTGGCGAGTACATATTTGCTTTTCAGGCGCGTCAGGCCTTCCACGGCGTCCGGCCAGGGCGTGAGGCGATGCCAGGCGCGATTCAGGTGGTCGAGCTCTGCTTCGCTAAGGCCAGTGACATCGAAGCTCTGCAACACGCCTTCCAAGTTTTCGCGATGTAGTACGTCCAGCGTTGTGAACGGGCGGGCACCTGAACGCACTTGCTCCATAGCGGGTTGGTAACGCGCGCGCCATGCGTCTGCGAATGCGGCCCAGTCTAGGTCGTGGCCTTTCGGCGACAGCAAGGCTTCTGCTTCCCGGGCGATGGAGGAGCGCCAGTCTACGACTGTGCCAAATACGTCAAATGTCAGGGCTTTCACACCGTCTAAGCTCATCATCATCATCCATTCAATACAGGGCGTTCGGTCAACGCGTGGCACCAGCCATTAACACCCAGAAATGTTCCAGTTCTGGATTGAGTTTATCCTTACTCTTTCGACGGATATAGCCAACGCCAAGATGGATGTGCTCGGGATCAAAAATGATCTTGGCGTGGCCAGGGCTATCGCGCCAAGACTGCGCCGCGGAACGCGCTGTCGTCTGCCCTGCCGCCAATGTCTCGCCAAGCCGTTGCCAGTCGTAGCCCACAGCATCAGCCCGATCTGTAGCGCGGTCGCCATCGGGTGAAACATGGTCAAAGAATTTCCGGGAACTCAGGCGCTTGGCGAAGGCGCGGGAGGCTCGTGATAGGTCGAGCCGAACCGTCAGAGGCGCAAGGCCACGGGCTTTACGGAGCGTATTCACTTCGCGGACGAGCGCAAATTCCGTCCGGTTCAATACGTGAGCAGCTTCGGTTGGCCCTGTTGTGGATGTCGATTCAGTCGGTCGTGCGGAAGCCGGTTCCTTAGAATCCGGTACGCATGCTGCAGCCAAAATGCAGGCGGCCATGGCAGCCCCGCGAAAGATGATGTTGATGTTTAGCCCCATGAGCGATTTGGTAAGCGGCGAGCCCGTTCCCTGCAAGTAACAAATGTTCGCCGATATCATGGCAGATCACTAACATCTGAAGTGCGTCCTCCGATTGACCGTGATCTGGCGGCAGCGCGAGCCTAAACCGCATTCCCACATATCCTTGGATCGGCTATAGACGAGTCCAACACCCATTTCATTTCTGAGAGAGAATTCACATGGCCAAGCAGCGCATCGCCCTCGTTCCTGGAGACGGCATTGGCAAGGAAGTCGTGCCGGAAGGTGTGAAAGTGCTGGAGGCCGCAGGCCGTCGTTTCAACATCGACTTCACGTTCGATGAGTATGACTGGAGCTGCGAGACCTACGCAAAAACCGGCAAGATCATGCCTGATGACGGCATTGAACAGCTGCGCCCAGCAGACGCAATCTTCCTCGGTGCCGTGGGCTGGCCGACGGTGCCGGACCATGTTTCGCTCTGGGATTTGCTGATTCCGATCCGGCGTGAGTTCGAGCAATATGCCAGCCTGCGCCCTTGCCGCATGTTCCCCGGCACCAAGTCACCATTGGCTAATCGCACACCAGAAGAAATTGATTTCTTCGTTGTTCGTGAGAATGTTGAAGGTGAATATTCAGAAATTGGTGGAAGACTTTACAAAGGCACAGAACATGAAATGGCCGTGCAGGAAAGCATCTTCACGCGCCGTGGCTGTGACCGCATTATCCGCTTTGCGTTCGAACTAGCCCGCCGCGAAAACCGGAAGAAGGTTACGTCCGCCACGAAGTCCAACGGCATCATCCACACGATGCCGTATTGGGATGAGCGCTTTGCCGCCATCGCTGCTGAATATCCCGAAATTGAAACGGACAAATATCATATCGACATCCTGACCGCACATTTCGTGCAGAACCCGGATTGGTTCGATGTCGTCGTCGGCTCCAACCTATTCGGCGATATCCTGTCGGATTTGGGTCCGGCTGTGGCCGGTTCTATCGGCATCGCGCCTTCCAGCAATATCAATCCTGAAGGCGAACATCCGTCCATGTTCGAGCCAGTGCACGGCTCAGCACCGGATATCGCTGGGCAGGGTATTGCCAACCCAATTGGCCAAATCTGGTCAGGCGCGCTGATGCTCGACCACCTTGGCCACAAGGATGCCGCCCGCGCGATTGAGAAAGCCATTGAGGTCGTGCTGACGGAAGGCGGTCCCCGCACCAAAGATATGGGCGGGAACGCCGGCACCGTCACCGTCGGCGATGCCATCGCTGAGGCGTTGTCGTCAGCTTCCTAGGCAGCGCCGAGGCCTCGGTAGAGGCCGTTAGCGACGGTGATCATGGCGGAGTTTGGCTGCTCCGCCTGCGCCATCTCTTCTAACGTGTGGTGCAGGCGGTCCAATTGATTGTTCCGCGCCGCCATCCATTCGGGCAATCCGCCAG
>JBDQJI010000169.1:0-5430 GCA_040263875.1 Alphaproteobacteria bacterium | reverse complement strand
ATTGCCATGGCCCTGAACTCAACGCCGCGAAAGTGCCTCGGATTCAAAACACCCATCGAGGCCATGCTCGCCGAGCTTGGAAATGACGTTCAAATCAGGTTTGCTTGATCGCGTTGCGCTTCGCGTCGGAATCCACCCCCGTCTCGATCACAGCTTCTAACCTAGGCAGTATTGCCATGATTAGAAGCTACGAAGGTGTAGTACGCCGTTAGTGTCTACAGATCGGGTGCATATACCGTTAAGGATCAGCCTAAGTGTTTATGCCGCCTTGAACATACCTTCACGGGTACCGTGGTCCAGCGTTTCATCAAGCGCTGTACGGAACCGGCTGAACATCTCCTCGACATCCGCTGGAGAGATGATGAGCGGTGGGCAGAATGCGATGGAATTGCCAATAGGACGCGTGATCAAGCCAGACTGCATGATCCTGTTGTACAGGTAATCAGGAGCGGGTCCTTTGGCGTCTACCGGCGCACGAGTTTCCTTATCAACGACAAGTTCAATTGCGCCGAGGAGGCCAACACCGCGTGTCTCGCCAACCAAGGGGTGGTCATCGAAGGCCTGCAATTCGCGCAAGAATGTCTTAGATGTTTCTTGAACTCTGGAAACGATGTCGATCTCTTCGTAAATCTTCAGTGTTTCTAAGGCGACGGCGCTGGCGACCGGGTGGCCAGAATAGGTGTAGCCATGGCCAAGAATGCCTAGCTCACCAGAATGATCGGCCATGGCGTTGAAGATTTCTTCCCGCATCAGCACGCCTGCAATTGGCAGATATGCAGAAGAAAGCGCCTTCGCAACGGTCATGAAGTCTGGCTTCAGATCATATGTATCGCTGCCGAACATGTTGCCGGTGCGCCCAAAGCCACAGATCACTTCATCGGCAACGAACAGCACGTCATACTTTTTCAAAACGGCTTGGATTTTGGCGAAATAGGTCTTCGGCGGGGTGATGACGCCCCCGGCGCCCATAACAGGTTCTGCGAAGAATGCCGCGACTGTTTCGGGACCCTCGGCCAGGATCATCTTTTCCAGATCATCCGCGCAGCGCGTCGCGAACTCTTCCTCCCTCTCGCCCTCAAGACCAAATCGATAATAATGCGGGCATAGCGTGTGCGAGATACCGGCCATCGGTAGATCGAATGCTGCATGCATATGGGGGAGGCCGCAAAGGCTGGCGGCGACAAGTGTCGTGCCATGATAGCCCTTGTCCCGCGCAATGATTTTCTTCTTTTGCGGTTGACCGATGGAGTTGTGGTAGAAGCGGATGAACTTGACGATCGTGTCATTCGCTTCGGAACCGGAGTTCACGAAAAATGCCTTCGTGATGCCTTCCGGCGCAATGCCAACCAGCTTTTCGGCCAAATCAATGCCTGGATCATGGCTCATATGGCGGAACTGCTGAACATAGGGCAGGGCGCGCATTTGGTTAGTTGCTGCTGCAATCAACCGCTCATTGCCGTAGCCGAGCGAGGTGCACCAGAGGCCAGCCATGCCTTCGATATATTCTTTGCCTGCATCGTCTTTGACACGCACGCCGCTGCCGGACTCGATAATGGTCGGGCCAACATCCAGATGAGCCTTGAGGTTCGTCATTGGGTGGACCAGAAATGCCTTGTCCCTGGCCGAAGGTGAATTTGCTATGCCGTCCATGGAATAATCCTCCAGTTGGCGCCCTGCTAGGCGCGTTGTTCCAAGTAGCGGCGAACCTGGGGAATGCGGTCCCCGCCCCAAAAAATTTCGTTACCGATAACATAGGTCGGCACGCCAAATATGCCCAGACGATCTTCGGCGTCTTTCAACATGGTGTCTAGACGCGTGCGCCCTTCGTTTTCCAAGGTATCCTGGAAATTATTCACCGTTGCGCCAGCTTCATGAAGCACATTGGCGATGGCGTCAGGGTCTTCAATATTCAGGTCACGCTTGAAAAAGCGCTCGAATACCATGTCATGATATCTATCCTGAACTTCGGCACCATCATCCCCGGCATACAACATACCAACGTGGGAGACCGTGCTGTCGAATAGCTTTTGCGGCCCAAGTACGATCAATCCGCGCTCATTCGCCATGCGTCGAGCGTCCATGTAGGAATATTTAACCCGTCGCCACTGGTGTGGGTTTCGCGTATTCACTTCGCCTAAATAGTCTTGAATTTGAAGAGAGTAAGGGAACCAAGTGATTTCTAAGCTAAACTCTTTTGCCAATGTGCGCGTCGGCTCCATCGCTAGATAAGCGTAGGGGCTCTTGTAGTCGATATAAACGGTCAAGGTCTTTGTCATGTTGCGATTGCTAACAAATGCTGCGTTGCACAATATGACGCGCGGCAAACCGCACAGATCACAAACAAGATTGTAGCCCCTTAAATACGGCCTAGCAATTAACGGCGTAGACGGCCCAACCGGGCCTGCACTGCGCATTCACGGGAGAATATCATGGCAAGAGTAGCAGTCGTCACCGGAGGCACCCGTGGCATTGGCCGCGCGATCTGTGAGGCTTTACGCGACGCCGGTTATGACGTCGCGCCGAATTATGGTGGCAATGATGAAGCGGCAAAAAAGTTCGAAGCCGAAACTGGCCTTAAATCCTACAAGTTTGATGTCGCTGATTATGACGCCTGTCAGGCTGGCATCGATCAAATCGTGGCTGATAAAGGCCCGGTTGATATTCTTGTAAACAATGCCGGCATCACCCGGGACGGCACATTGATGCGGATGAGCCGGAAGGAATGGGATGAGGTGATCGACACCAATCTTGGCTCCTGCTTCAACATGGCCCACGCAACGTTTCCCTCGATGCGCGAACGGGAATTCGGGCGCATCGTAAACATTGGCTCAATCAACGGGCAGGCGGGCCAGTATGGCCAGGTGAACTATGCTGCGGCCAAATCAGGCATCCATGGTTTCACAAAGGCGCTGGCCCAGGAGGGTGCGCGCTACAACATCACCGTGAACGCGATTGCGCCGGGTTATGTTGATACAGACATAGTTGCGGCTGTTCCCCCCAACGTGCTGGAGAAGATCGTCGCAAAGGTGCCTGTCGGACGCTTAGGCCACGCGGACGAAATTGCGCGCGGCGTGATGTTCTTCGCAGCTGATGATGCGACGTTTGTTACTGGCTCCACCATGTCGATCAATGGCGGCCAGCACATGTACTGATTGGGGTTCAGGCGTCGTCGCGCGTTTCTGCGACGGCGGCACCTGCCTCTAGCATGGCTTTGACAGTCGCTTCGTCATAGCCAAGTTCCGCCAGAACCTCCGCCGTGTGCTCGCCAAACCGAGGCGGCATGCTGCGGATGGTCGGCGGTGTTTTGCTCAGCGAATACGGCGGCGCCATCAGGCGAATTGTGCCTTCGCTATCGTGCTCGTGTTCCTGCCAGAAATTGACCGCATTCAAGTGCGGATCAGCGACCACCTCGTCCAATGAATTGATTTGCATACAGGGCACGCCAGCTTCCGCCAGTTCCGCCACCCATTCTGCTGTTGGCCGTGTCTTTGCCATTTCTGTGGTCAAATCAACGATTTCCTGGCGGAGCGCTAGGCGTTTAGGGCGGGTGTCATAGCGCTCGTCTGTCGCCAGTTCGGGACGTCCACCTGCTTTTGTGAGGCCGCGCCAGTGCTTGTCGCTCGTTGCGAGGACGCACATGTAGCCGTCCAACGTTTTAACTGGGAATCGCATTGGCTTCGCATGGCGTTCAGACCCTGGCGGTCCGATTGATGGCACAAAGCCTTCGCCCGCTAGATGCTCGATCATGGCGAAGGATGTCATGCATTCGAACATGGGGGCTTCAATTTCCTGGCCTTCGCCCGTTGCCAGCTTGTGATAAAGCGCGGCAGACATTGCGAGTGCTGCGAATACGCCCGTTGCTTTGTCGGCGATCAGCATAGGCACAAAACGCTGTTCTTTGCCGCCAAAGCCTTCGAGTGCCACCAGGCCAGATACACCCTGGATAATGTCATCAAACGCGGCGCGGCCCGCATAGGGGCCTTTCATGCCAAAGCCCCAAATATTGCAATACACAAGGCTAGGGTTCAGGGACTTCACGCTGGCATAGTCGAAGCCAAGGCGCTCCAGCGGTTCTGGCCGCATGTTATGAACGAAAACATCGGCACCTTTAATCAGGTCACGCATCGCATCCGCGCCTGCCTCTGTTTTGAGATCGAGGGCTATGCTGCGTTTATTGCGGTTAAGCTGCATGAAACTGCCAGTCATCCCAGCATTCCGCGCAGGCCCCGTCATTCGCGTCAGGTCACCGTCCGGCGCTTCGACTTTGATGACTTCAGCACCCAAATCCGCAAGCAACTGGGTGGAGTAGGGGCCAACAAATACCGTCGTCAGATCAACGACTTTAAGGCCAGTGAAGGGGCCAGACATGTGCAGAAGCTCCGCGTGCAGGTCAATACGAGCGGGAAGTGTAGCAACGCGGCTCGCGTGTGGCGAACGTTAGAAACCTGCAGCGAATTCGCTGTTCTCTCCTAGACTGAAACTAAAGAAGCGCTCTTTGAGTCAGCTGCGCTCTATAGAATGAAATCGTTGTCATCCAAGAAGATCAGAGGGAAGCCAACGAGTTTCAGGACGTCACCGCCGCCAAAGTTGAAGAATACTTCGCCAGCGCCTGTTTCGCGGATGAAGGGGACGATGTCGGTTAGGAAATCAAAATCGAACGCAGTGAGATCGAGTTTGTCATCGCCGCCGAAATCAAACACCCGATCGCGGCCATCGCCTGGTCGATAGATAATGGTGTCACCATCGCGGCCTGCCTTGATGCGATCGTCGCCTAGTCCGCCATCCAACGTATCCAGACCGTCATGGCCGATCACAAGGTCATCGCCTGCGCCGCCCTGCAGAATATCATCGCCGAGACCGCCTTTGATGACATTGTCGCCTGTCGATCCGGCAATCCGCTCATCGCCTCGGGTTCCGGTAGCATTCACAGAGGTGCCGCCGCCGATAAGCAGTTCCTCGACATTATTGGCGTTAAAAACCGTATCACCGGCATTGGCTGTATCTGAGTCGAACAGAATAGTGTCAGTGCCTTCGTCCGCGCGCTCAATGACTTGGTCGCCAGGACCGAATACGTAAACATCATCACCAGCACCGCCGCGCAACACGTCGTTGCCTTCGGCACCGTTAATAAAATCGCCTTCGTCGCCGCCAAAGATAGTATTGGCCAGGTCATTACCAGTAAGGAGGCGACCACCACTGCCGATAGCGATGATGTTTTCGACATTGTCTGCGAGCGCGCTGATATTCGCTCCGGCTAATACGGTATCTATGCCCTCGCCAGCATTCTCCGTGGTGGATTCCGACGCGAAGCGCAACGCGATCAAGCAAACCTGATTTGAACGTCATTTCCAAGCTCGGCGAGCATGGCCTCGATGGGTGTTTTGAATCCGAGGCACTTTCGCGGCGTTGAGTTCAGGGCCATGGCAATCT
>JBDQJI010000168.1:0-5531 GCA_040263875.1 Alphaproteobacteria bacterium | reverse complement strand
CCACCTCGCAGACTTTGTAAACGCCTACAACTTCGCACGCAGACTAAAAACCTTGAAAGGTCTCACCCCATTCGAATATGTCTGCAAAGTCTGGACTGAAGAGCCTGATCGGTTCAGACTAAATCCGACCCATCAATCTCCCGGACTAAACACTTAGCCCATAAAGCCAACACGAAAAACCTCCGCCTACTGCGTGAGTTTAGAGATCAGCAGAAGTCTGCACTCTAACGCCCGTTTTTGGCCCGCCAATCTGCGAATAGCTCTAAGTTAGCCGGGTCAGTTGGCGGATATAACCCCTTGATCGTGGCACCCTCTTGCACGCGTTCTGTCACGAAATCCTCATAGGCCGTCATTTCAACCGCTTCATCAGCGATCTCTTCCGCCAGATGCGCTGGAATCACGACAACACCCTCCCCATCGCCGACGATAATATCGCCCGGAAACACCGGCGCGTCGCCGCAGCCGATAGGCACGTTCAGGTCTATCGCTTGGTGGCGGGTCAGGTTGGTCGGGGCAGATGGGCGTGCGTGATAGGCATGAATTTTCATGGCACCAATTTCGGGGCTATCCCGAAACCCACCATCCGATACAACGCCTTCAACGCCGCGCATCATCAGCCGCGTCACCAGAATGCCGCCAGCCGAAGCCGCACTCGCATCCTTCCGGCTGTCGATCACCATCACATGGCCTTCCGGGCATTCCTCAACGCCCTTCCGCTGCGGATGCGCCGGGTCCCGAAACACCTCCAACCCATTCAAATCCTCCCGCGCCGGAATATACCGCAACGTATAAGCCGGCCCAACCATGCATTCGCCCTTCACCGGGCCAACGGGCATAACGCCCTGGATCATCTGATTGCGAAACCCGCGCTTATAGAGAGCGGTGGTAATGGTTGCGGTAGAGACGGCGCGAAGTTTGGCGCGGGTGTTGGGGGTCATATTTCTAATCCAGCAGCAATGTGAATACCAAAGCCAACCCCAACACTGATCCGAGGGCAGATCGTTACTGTACTTATGTGAAGCCAGAATCATGGTCTGAGCAGGAGCTGATAGTTGGACTACGATGCCTTCTAAATTCCGGCGTAGATGAGCGCTCCAGCGATCATTTGGCAGCCGAAAAACAAGACTCCGGTTGATACAGGTCCGGGCACAATCAGATAGGATTTCGCGGGGTTATTCGGGTTGAAATGCACCAGCAAGCGATTTCCATTGGTAAAGCGCACATGTCTGATTTGCAGCTTGATAAGAAACGCCAGATTGGTCGAGGCGATGATGACCCACGGGCTCAACCGGTCGCCTTTAAATTCCGTACCATCGACTGCGTATCTATATGCGGTTTCAGCGACAAAATCCTGTCCGTCGGAAGCATCGAAGCTAACCCCCGCGCTAACAACGGCAAGCCGGTCGAGAACGCCTTCGACAGAGGGCCATTGCCCGATCCGATAGGTCACGGTCCCACCGAACAGGCCGACAATCGAGAAGTATGCCGCTGCAGCTAAGCATATGGCGCTGGGATCGCCGCGCATCAGATCATTGAAGAATTGGTCCATCGGCCGCTCACTTACAGGGTTTGCGCCAATCGTGGCGCCTACCTGTCAACAAACCTTGAAGTGGACGGTCTCAAGCGGCAGCGCCTGATCCAACCTGAATCATCTAGATAGCCCGGCTCCCCGGTCTCTTATCGCTGAGCCTGATAGTTCAATCGGGCTCGCGAATTCGGATGATATGCGTGGCGTTATCTTTGTCCGTGCAGGCAAACCCTATCGCCTCGTAGAATTTGTCGGCGTTTTAGTCTGCGGTGCGCAGTCCAAAGCGAACGAAGGCTGTCTTGCTGCGGTTAAGCAGGTCTTGAACGAGCAATTTGGCCCGGCCAGCACTGCCTGGCGGGAGGCGGCCCTGGAGACAGTCATGCCCTTAGAGCAGAGACCGTCTATGACTAATTTTACACCCGGACCACTCAGTGGAGGCTGACCACGCCCCACCAAATCTCAACAATTGCAAGCAATCAGGCTGAAACCGCCAGAGGCGCACGGTCCACAGGGCGACGCGGATGCAGTTTGCCCTCTATGCCGTCGGCAAGTTGGCCCGCGGTCCATCCGAGGCGACCGTGCCGCATGACGCCATAGCGCACGATGCTCTCGTCTTGCCATTCGCGAATGCCGTCCTGATTAAACCAGATTCGCATCAACAGCCGGGTCGTATCCTCACTTTGAGCCGGAGCATGCGGCGCGCGCCCGTGCAGCATCGTGTAGTTGTTGGCGAACTGTACGTCGCCTGGATTGAAATCGAACTCGAACATCTCCGCATGTGCGATCTCGTCGAAAAGATCGAGAATCTCGGCGTCTTCTGGACTAAAGCCCAGCCCACTTCGTTCTGCAGCCTTCCGCATCCAAGTGCGATTGTAGCGGCAGGAGACGATGCCTCTCGTTTGACTGAATACAGGTACGGGATAGTCGGTCGTTGGGCTTTCGCCAGGGCCATGTTCATTCTGCCGATCCCAGACGAAGCCGCGATACAGCCGTTCGAGCGCGTCGGGCCGCGTCTCCAGCAGCCGATTGTGGATGGTCATGGAGCTGGTCAAGCGGCTTTTCGGCGAGTCTTCCGGCTGCCGTACGCAGAGTAGCGAGACAACGTCCGAAAGGTCGACATGCATCGTCACCCGGCCAGGGTCGCCGACGCTGCGCGTACCTTGGCTCGGCCTGAGCCGGCCTTCAGTGACATTATGGATCAGCGTCGCGTCGCCGTTCTGCGTCAGCCCCATCCCCAGATGGGCGCAGAACCCCCAGTACATCAACTCCACATCGTCACGGGAAAAGCCTTCGACCGGAAAGCCGTGCAGCAAAGCGAAGCCACGTCCCGTTGTCAGCTGTCCGCGCAGGCCAGCGAGTGTTTTCGCGGAGTTAGGCAGTGGAAACGCAGCCGCGTCGATGCGTGCTAAGGGCGTTCCCGCTGCCTTAACTTTGGCGAGCGCCACTGTCAAATCGTCGACTTCGCAGGCGCTTAGGTTAAAATTCCAACTTTTCTCCGTTGCAAGATCCGCAGGCGTCCAGGCGCACGGCTCGGTGATCGGTTGCTTGTAAACGTCATTCATCACGGGCTCGCTTTCCTCGGTTCTGATGGCGGCCATCGGCTTGGTAGAATTGCTTATTCTGTCTGAACTGAGATATCCAATGTTGCGGCGTTCCAGCTGGGAACCACGGAACTCAAGCTTCACCCTCTGGGTTCCCCAATAGAATTGCCTCTCCATCGATACAACACGCTGAATGCTATACAAAACTCATGTTAGGCTGGGGCAAAAGTGAACGGTCATATGGGAAATGAGCGATATATGTCTAAGTCGCCCATAATGCTGATCCGTATATGGATCCTGATTGACGCCGGTACTCCCATCCAGCGCCCCATACAAATAGACCCCGCAAAAGCATTCCCCGCTCTCTCGAAGCGATTTCTGCCCGTTCGAGCGTCTTGAATCAGGCGATCGACAAAGTCATAACCAAACGCCCTGGCTTCAGCAGCCAGGACCTCCAGCGCCGCCGCGCCAAGGCCTATCGCGCAGATTTCAATCTTTCCCGATATGGGCGCGTAAACCCGCTAATCCAAATCCTCCAGCAAGCTCGGCCAGTTCTGCGGTGTTGGGATGGCCTCGCCTACGGTGTAGCCGAGTTGGCCGTTGTGGCTCATGACGAAAGCGTTGGTGCGGCCTGGGTCTCCTGCGACAGCGATGAGGAAGTCTGACGGTTGGCAGACGATGGGGACCGGGCGGTCTGGGTCATCTGATTCTGCAAACACTGCCGGCGCCTCGCCGTTCGCGACCATATCCGCCAGGGTGCGGCGGCCGGGGACGAGGTTGGTGTATTCGCCCATATAGCGCTCGAACTGGCTCGCCGGAAGGCGCGCGTTGTCGAACAGCCATTGCTTCACCTGATCTTTCGACCATCCGGATTTGGCGATGGTTTTCGCCAGGATGGGGGAGAGGATCAGCAGCGGGCGGTAGGTGCCCGTCGCCATGCCGACAGTGAAGACAAGCTGCCAAGCAGAAATCCGCACCAAGGCGTCGCCAAGATATGGCAGAATTTCTTCCGCATTGGAGCCGAACACGCTGGTCACCACATCGCCGCCGGTGAAGCGCGCAATCGAAAGCGCGTTTTCGCCCGCTTTATGGCCAAACTCGGCAGCGAAAGGCGGCCAGTTGATCTCCTCTAGCGTTTCCTCATGCTCTGCCATGGCGACTTTCCAGGTGCCGCCGAAGGTTGCTTTGTCCGTTTGGTGATGGCGGAACCCAGCGATGTTTTTCAGGCAAAGCCGCCACCATCGCCCAAGCGATGTATTGGCCTGCACGCCATCCCGAAGGGCGCCCTGGGCATTGTTCATGCCAAGGTCTTGCGTGATGGGGCCGTTGACGATCATCAGCGTTTCAGCGCCCGGTGTATTGCCGGAATGCTCAACGCCGTAATCCTCATTGCACATAGCACGGAGAGCCGCGACCATGACCGGCATATATTCCGGCCTGCACCCAGCCATAACGCCGTTGACGGCAGCACCCCATACGGTGGCGATCCGATTATCCGGTTGGGCTTGGCCAAGCACTGTATCTGGCGCTAAGTCCGTGAACTTCAGGAACGCTTCCACCCGATCCCGGGTCGGTGGCACGATAGGCAGTCCGTCAGACCAGCCGTTTTCGTAAAAATAACGGTTGATCTCATCAAAATTGCCACGGAACACAACGTCCTGTGGTTTTGGCTCCGTGGGTGCCGCCACAGGGGCTGGGTCTTCCGTTAGCGCCTTAATGACAGCCGGCACCGTGATGCCGACAACGTTGGAGACCAGCTCGTCGGTCGTTTGAACGTCCACATGGCCGGTAACTTGGGCCAAAGGAATATTAGGCATGCCGATGCCGCTCGCCGTGGAGCGACCCTGGCCCAGGAACCCGTCACATACGAGGCTGGCTGTTGGAATGCCTGCGGCTTCTGCAGCTGCGCTTGCCCGCAACACGGCGGGGGTGCAGCTGCCTCAGCAGCCCATACCAGAGACGATGGCGTCAATGCCATGCGTCTCGATATCCAGCGGCAGCTTGCGGATGACTTCGCGCTCGCCGCCGCCATGGGTGGTGCCGAAGTTATCGTAGCCGATGAATTTGACGCCTGGGTAGGCTGCACCTAATTCCCGCTCAATCAGCGGAAAGATTTCATCGCCCCGGAACATATAATCCCAGAGGAAGGCGACGGTTTTGCCCTCCAGCGTATCCAGCCGTTTGGCCAGCGGCTTGGCACCAGCGGCTTTCGCGCCGCGCGGCCATACCGCGTCTTGGGTTTCATCCATGCCGATGTCCTCCCTAAATAATCTGTCACCGCTATTAAAGCGTGGCAGCGGGCGGAAGGCCAGCAGTGCCAGAAACACAAAAAGGCCCGTGCGTAGAGCACGGGCCTTTTGTGATGTAGCGGTTGGGGTAGATTGGAGTCGCCGTCCTGGCGCCTCCGAACCCGCTTCAGGATTAACCGAAGAGACGCATAAGGTTTTGCGGCACCTGGTTGG
>JBDQJI010000167.1:0-5602 GCA_040263875.1 Alphaproteobacteria bacterium | reverse complement strand
GTAAACGCCTACAACTTCGCACGCAGACTAAAAACCTTGAAAGGTCTCACCCCATTCGAATATGTCTGCAAAGTCTGGACTGAAGAGCCTGATCGGTTCAGACTAAATCCGACCCATCAATCTCCGGGACTAAACAGCTAGGCATCGCCTTTGGTCTGCCGACAATCCTTCTGCTGGCCTACAATGGCGCAATCCTGGGCGCAATGCTTGCTGCATTCGACGTACATGGCCTGCTAGTGCCGTTTATCGCGTGGTTGAGCGTCCATGGCGTGACAGAGCTAGGTGCGATCATCATTGCTGGGGCAGGCGGCCTGGCAATCGCCCGAGGGCTTTTATTCCCCAAGGTAGATGAAACGCGGATGGCGGCAGCCAGACGTCATGGGATGCATGGCGGCTTCTTGGCTGCCGGGGCGTTCGCCATGCTTTTTGTTGCGGCATTTTTTGAGGGCGTGCTGCGTCAAGCGATTGAGCCGACAACGGCACGGCTGATGTTCGGCGGTGCGACCGCGATCTTCTGGCTCTGGTATTTCCAGCGTGGCCGGGCAAGTCAGAGAGGGCAGCGATGATTGACGTGCCCGCACCAAAGCTCCGTAACACCCCATCCATGGCAGAGCCGACAAAGCCACAACTCTAGCAGCCAGATATCATCACGCCGGAAGGTGTGCGCCTGACAGTGACAATCGCGGATTACAGCACCCGCATGGCAGCTGCGCTGATTGATGCGTTGTTCGTTGTTGGGGCGATTATTGTCGTGGCCCTGCTGGCGATCTTCGCGGATATGCGCAGCAGTGTCGTTTGGTCTTATGTGGGGTTCTTCGCGTTCCTGGCCCGCGTTCTGTATTTCCCTTGGTTTGAGCTCATTCTGAATGGGCGGACACCTGGTAAGCGCTCTGTCGGTATCCGGGTAATTGGCCGCAATGGCGCGCCTTTGACCGCTGCCGCTGTTCTCGCGCCGAACCTCGCCCGTGAGGTGGAGATGTGGTTGCCGCTGACGTTCGCACTATTGAGCGGCGACGGCGATCCGCTCGTGACCCTGCTGACTTTGGCATGGGTGCTCTGCTTTGCAGCGATTCCGCTATTCAGCGCTGAGCGGATGCGAGCTGGGGATGTGTTGGCCGGAACTTGGGTCGTCGTCGATCCCAAGCCATCGCTGGTGCGTGACCTGTTGGATGATAGCCCAGCACCAGCCAAATCGCCGGCAGTCGCAGCGTCGCCAGTTACTACAACGGAGAATGAGGGTGCAGGGCCGAAGCCGCTGGAGGTAGCGCCGCCGCTTTCTGTTGAGCTTGCGCTTGAACCGGAACTCGCAGTGGTGTTTACGCCAACGCAGCTAGACGCCTATGGCGAGGCGGAACTGAACACGCTGGCGGACTTGCTCTATGCCGATGGGCCTGGTCTGGATGAGAAGTTCCAAGCCGTTGCTGAAGCCATCGCCAGGAAGATCGACCACGATCGCATTTCCGGCGATGAACAGCTTGAAAACAAAGCATTCCTGGAAGCCTATTACCGCGCCGCCCGTGCCAAGATGGAAACGGATGCGCAATGGGGTCGTTTGCGCCAGAATAAGTTTGACTGTGATCGTGGTCAGAAGACCAATTCAGATCAATCAGAAAATGAATAAAACCTGGGAAGTCACTGATATGTCTATGAAGATTGATGGGATTTTGGCTGAAGTGGTCAATGGATCGCTTGATGCCGCGGCCTCCGTTCCAGGCGTTGTCGCTATCGCGGCTGACAGCAGCGGCGTGATCTATGAGGGGGCGGCTGGTGAGCGTCGTCTGGGGTCGGGCGAGGCCATGCGCACGGATCAAGTACTGTGGATCCATTCCATGACCAAGCCGGTCACTGGTGCTGCGTGCATGCAGCTGGTCGAGCAAGGCAAGATCGGCCTAGATGATGATTGCGGCGCGCTTGTGCCCGCCCTGAATATGCCGGATGTGCTTGAAGGCTTCGATGACCAGGGGAAGCCTATCCTCCGTCCAGCCAGGGGTGTCATCACGTTGCGCAACCTACTGACCCACACATCTGGCTACGTCTATGACATGTGGAATGCTGACCAGCGGGCTTGGATCAAAGCCCATGGCGTCAAGCGTGAGGACATCTTTGGCGCAGTGGCGGATCGCCCACCCCTAGCATTTGACCCCGGCACGCGCTGGCAATATGGCGTCGGTATTGATTGGGCGGGCAAGGTACTTGAGGCCGTCACAGGCGAGGCGCTGAATGACTATGTGCAGGCAAATATCTGTAAGCCGCTTGGCATGGCATCGACTGGGTATCTGCTGACGGATGCATTGCGTGCGCGCTTGGCCGGTGTACATCAACGAGGCGGCGATGGGGCGGTTAAGGCGGTCGATTTTGATCCCCCGCAGAACCCGGCGCATTTCAACGGCGGCGGAGGCATGTATTCAACCGCACCTGATTACGCCTGCTTCATGCGTATGATGCTGAATGGTGGCAGCTTGGATGGCGCACAGATATTGAAGCCTGAAACGGTAGCGTTGATGGGCCAGAACCATATTGGCGATGTGCTGGTGGAGAAACTCAACAGCTGCATGCCGCACTTAACCTGTGATGCGGAATTCTATCCTGGCATGGCCAAAAAATGGGGGCTGACATTCATGATTAATCAGGATGATGTGCCTGGTGCCAGGCGCGCTGGATCGCTCGCGTGGGCCGGATTGCGCAATTCATATTTCTGGATCGACCCAAAGTCTGACCTGTCCGGCGCGATCTTTACCCAACAGTTCCCATTTGCGGACCTAGGCGTGCTGGCGCTGCTGGATCGGTTTGAGCGGGCCGTATATGCCCACGCCGGTAAAAATTAGCAGCACCCGCAAGAAGCGGGTGGTTTGGGCGGGGGGGGGCATCGCCATTCTAAGCTTCAACACGCTGAAGGAGCATTCAGATGACTGATGTTGACGCATACCCGAAAATCGCATCCGCTATGGCCGCCATTGCTGATATGCGGGCAGAACAGCCTGACTTGGATTGGGTCGCGGCGGAAGCCGGCATGTCACCCGCTCATTTCCAAAGAGTTTTTAAGCGTTGGGTGGGGCTTAGCCCTAAGAAGTTCCTGCAACACTTGACTTTGGATTATGCAAAAGCGCGGCTGGAAGAAAGCCAAAGCGTGCTCGATGCAGCATTGGATGCAGGCCTATCTGGCCCGGGCCGCTTGCATGATCTATTCGTCGTTCATGAAGCGATGACGCCCGGTGATTACAAGCGTCGGGGTGAGGGGCTTCCGATGCGCTGGGGCTGGGCTGAATCGCCATTTGGCCTGACGCTGCTGTTCATGACGGACCGCGGCTTGGCCGGTCTGGCGTTTGCAGAACCGGGCGCTAAGGGTGAGCAGGCGGATGTCCTCGCCAATATGCAGGGGCGTTGGCCGGCGGCTGAATTTGTTGAGGATGTCGCCGCCGCTGAAGCCATGGCAGCACGGATTTTCCAGGATACCGCCAACCAGGCCCCGCTACCGCTTTGCCTGATCGGCACGCCGTTTCAGATCAAGGTCTGGCGGGCGCTACTGGAGATTCCAGATGGTCATCTAGCGACCTATGGTGCTGTTGCGAAGCTCGCTGGTAAGCCGAAGGCAGCGCGGGCAGTTGGTGCAGCAATTGGTAGGAACCCGATCAGTTGGCTTATCCCGTGCCATCGCGCGATTCTCAGCAATGGTTACGTGCGGAACTACGAATGGGGCATTCCCCGCAAGCTTGCCATGATCGGATGGGAGGCGGCGCAACGGGACGCCGGCCATCAGCAGAACGCGGCCGCTTAAGCGGACCGGGCAGCCTGTACTTCAGATTGCTGCGAGAGCGGGTGATACACACCGCGTGCGTCATCCACCGGTGTGAATGCACGGGAAATGCCGGTAATAGTCTCCGCCCCGCCAAGGTAGAGCGTACCGTCTGGCCGCAGCGCTTTGCTGATCTGATCAAGAACGTTCCGACGCCCGTCTGTGTCGAAATAGATCAGCACATTCCGGCAGAAAATCGCATCGAACTCGCCAAGTGGGGAAAAGTCTTTTAGTAGGTTTAGCTGCTCGAACTTTACGTCTTCTCGAAGTGCTGGCTTGACGCGCCAATGGTCACCAACTTTCTCAAAATGACGCACGAGCTGCTTGATTGGCAACCCGCGCTGCACCTCAAACTGACTGTAGATGCCGGTTTTGGCGCGGGCGATGGCTTGATGGGAAATATCTGTGCCAATCAAGCTGACACGCCAGCCCGCAAGCTGTTCGGCATAGGTGCTCAAGATCATCGCAAGCGAATATGCTTCCTGGCCGGTGAATGCAGCGGCAGACCAGATTTGTAGCCGCTTTACATCCCGCCGCGCTTCAATGAGCGCTGGTAGCGTTTCCGTTGCGAAATGGGTGAACGGATGCCGGTCTCTGAAGAAGTATGTCTCGTTGGTGACCATCGCGTCGACAATTGCAGTGATGGCCTGCCGCGGCGCTGTCGCCATGACATTGGCAATCAGCTCATCGATGTCTTTACGCCTCCCCCGGGCAAGCTCTGCGAGCCGGCCCGCCATAAATTCTAACGGTAAAATTTCGTGTGCGAGGCCAGCATTAGCGACCGCACCCGGCATGCCCCATACAGCGCTACTAGCTTCGTCCTGAACAATCACGCTGCCGCCAGCGGCATTGGCCGCCTCCACGCCACGGAGACCATCCTTGCCCATCCCGGTCAAGATAACTGTCAGCAGCTTTGAGCCGTAGATATTAGCCAGCGACATAAGCATGGGATCAACAGACGGCCTGCAAAAATTCACCAGCGCGCCATCATTCAACATGATACGGACAGCGCCATGTTTATCGGCGACCTGCATATGCATATCGCCGGGCGCTAGATAAATCCGCCCTGGCTCAACAACTTCACCATGCACGGCTTCCCTTGCGATAGCGCCGGAAATGCGTGCGATATGCTCTGCCAAGCTGTGCGTGAACATGGGCGGCATGTGCTGGGTGATGAAGACCGGCAGCGTAGCGCCCTGAGCGCTCCATTTGCTTAATGTCGCCGTCAGCGCTTGCGGCCCGCCAGTGGAACTGCCGATTGCGATTGCCGCGATCTCGCCCCAATTGTGTGTTGTTGCCCTGGCGGTTGGACGGGGGTGAGCAGTCAGTGCTGCATCTGTTCCCGCACTAGTCCGTTTGGAGCGCGGAATACCACCCAGGTTCAGGACCTTCGTGCAGAGTTCGGCTGAGAATTTAGCGACGGCGTCTGGGTTTGAAGCCGGTTTGGCGAGTACGTCGCTGGCGCCAGCCCTAAGTGCTGTCATGCAGATATCGGCATTGCGTTTCGTCAGGCTGGAGACGATGACGACCTTCAGTCCAGGGTCTAGGTGTTTAGTCCCGGAGATTGATGGTGCACTCTTTTCCCAAGTTTGGAAGGACGCATTATGGGACAGGTACTTCACGGGAGCGCCCGCACGACAGCGGCGATCCGTCGAGCAATACAAGATCGTCAAGAGAGCCTGAGGGTCCTTGCGCTGCGGCACGGGATCAACCCGAAGACCGTTGCGAAGTGGAAGAAGCGGCGCTCAGTCGAAGATCGCCGGACAGGCCCGAGAGAACCACGATCAACAGTTCTCAGTATCGAGGACG
>JBDQJI010000166.1:0-5625 GCA_040263875.1 Alphaproteobacteria bacterium | reverse complement strand
TCAGGCTCTCTTGACTATCTTGTATTGCTCGACGGATCGCCGCTGTCGTGCGGGCGCTCCCGTGAAGTACCTGTCCCATAATGCGTCCTTCCAAACTTGGGAAAAGAGTGCACCATAAATCTCCGGGACTAAACACCTAGCTAAGGGAGTTGGGGCAATAGCAAAGCAGTGCCGGTACTTTTGCCCCTCACCCACATGATCACGTTTCGAGGTAAACAAGATCGGTGATGAAGCGGAGCGTTTGCTCTTTTAGAACAACGCCCTGCCCCATCGCCGTTACATCCCGCTGATAGTAGAACGCTACTTCGGCAATGCGCCCTCAACGCCTTCAACATAGAAGTTCATGCCAGCTAGATCGCCGTCACTTGCGGTTTCGCCAGCTTTCAGCCAGGGCGAACCATCCTGCTTGTTTATCGGGCCAGTGAAGGAATGGCGCGTGCCGGCGACGATATCATCAACCGCTTTCTGCGCCATGGCTTGCATATCAGTTGGGATTTTGTGGGAGAAATCAGCCATGGCGACCATGCCCTGCTTGATGCCATCCCAGGTGTCCTGGCTCTTCCAGGTGCCATCCATCGCCGCCTGAACGCGGGCGATGTAATACGGCGCCCAATCGTCAATGATCGACGTCAATTGCGCGTTCGGGCCGAATTTGACCATGTCTGAGGCCTGACCGAACGCCATGATGCCTCGCTCCTCCGCGATTTGCATCGCAGCCGGGCTATCGGTGTGTTGCATCAGGATGTCGGCACCCTGGTCAATCAGCGCTTTGGCGGCGTCGGCTTCTTTACCCGGATCGAACCAGGTGTTGACCCATACGATTTTTATTTTGACGTCTGGGTTGACGCTCTTGGCTGCAAGGTAGGCTGCGTTGATGCCGCGCACGACTTCCGGAATCGGGAAGGATGCGATGTAGCCGATGGTGTTAGATTTCGTCATCTTGCCCGCGATCAGGCCAATGACCGTGCGGCCTTCATAAAAACGCGCGGAATAGGTTGAAACATTCGCCGCCCGCTTAAAGCCGGTCGCATGTTCAAACTTCACCTTAGGGAAAGTCTTCGCGACCTTCAGCGTCGGGTTCATGAAACCAAAGGACGTGGTGAAGATCATGTCGTGGCCGCTGCGCGCAAGCTGCTGAATAACGCGCGTCGCATCCGGACCTTCGGAAACGTTTTCGACATAAGTGGTTTTCACCTTGTCGCCAAACGCTTTCTCTACCGCAAGCCGGCCCTGCTCATGTTCATACGTCCAGCCATGGTCGCCGACTGGGCCAACATAGACGAAACCGATTTTCATCGGATCGTCGGCCAGCGCCGCGCCGCCTACAAAGGCCGCCACCGAAAAGGCCGCCAGCTTTGAAATCATTCGCTTCATAAAGTCGCCTCCGTTTTAATTCTTGCGAGTCGTTCGATATCAGGATGATGCATAAAACGAGCGGCCAAGACAGGCCGGAGCGTTCAATTTTGCACGGGTTTTATCGTAGGAAATCACCGTGAGCACCAAAATGGTTACCAGATAGGGCAGCATCGAGAGATATTGCGACGCAATTTCGATGCCTAGCCCCTGAATGTGTAACTGTATAAGCGTCACGCCGCCAAACAGATAGGCGCCCATCAACGCCCGTGCGGGACGCCAGGCCGAGAATACGACGATGGCCAGCGCAATCCATCCACGACCAGCAGTCATGTTCTCGACCCACAGCGGCGTTTGGACGATCGATAGGTATGCCCCGCCAAGCCCAGCACACGCGCCGCCAAACGCAATCGCGGCCATGCGTACCATCACAACCCGGTAGCCAATGGCGTGGGCCGCGTCATGATTGTCGCCAACAGCTTTCAGGATTAGCCCAGCGCGCGTGCGGTTCAGGAACAAGGTGACGCCAACGACCATCACCACCGACAGATAAACCAGCGGATCATGAACAAATAGAATTGGGCCAATAAACGGGATTTCAGATAACAGCGGAATTGGCAGTACAGGCAAAGCTGGAGTCGTTTCGCCGGAATAGCCCTGGCCGATGAGAGCTGCGACGCCGAGGCCAAAAATCGTGAGTGCTAGGCCTGTCGCCACCTGATTGGACATCAAGAACTGCGTCAGCAGCCCGAACACTGAGGCTGCAAGCGCTCCGGCCAGTGCCGCCCCCAATATGCCGGCGAAGTATGATCCGCTATCTAATGTGATCGCGAACCCGGCGACAGCGCCCATAATCATCATGCCCTCAACGCCGAGATTGAGGACTCCGGAGCGCTCCGTCACGACCTCACCCAATGCGGCGAAGACCAACGGGGTTGAGGCAACGATTACGCCTTGCAGGATGGCTTGCAGTAAGTCCATCACCTCATCCTTTCGCCGTCTGCGCGCTGGACTTGCCCCAGCGAAGCCGGTAGCGAGCAAATACATCGAT
This sequence comes from Alphaproteobacteria bacterium, assembly GCA_040263875.1. Classification (GTDB taxonomy): domain Bacteria; phylum Pseudomonadota; class Alphaproteobacteria; order Bin95; family Bin95; genus VMCJ01. The sequence goes on along the minus strand of JBDQJI010000166.1, from coordinate 3,221 downwards.
CCCAAGGAGGGAGAATAAGAACATGCCTTGGAATACGCCGGTGATGGCGCTTGGCAAGTTCATTTCAATCTGTGCCGTTTCACCGCCAATATATGTAAGCGCCATAACAAATCCTGCGATCACAATGCCTACCGGCTGCAAGCGCCCTAGGAACGCCACGATGATCGCCGTGAAGCCATAACCAACTGGTAGTGCTGGAACGAGTTGCCCCACAGGCCCTGCCGCTTCAAACACGCCCGCCAAACCCGCTAAGGCGCCGGATAGCAGCAGGCTGAACCAGATAACGCGGTTTTCTATGAATCCGCCAAAGCGTGCCGCCCTAGGTGCTTGGCCCATGACTTTCACTTGAAAGCCGAAGATATGCCGACCAAGGGTAAACCAGGCGATGCCCACTACGGCAAGCGCTGCTAGAAACCCTATATGGGCGCGTGTGCCCTCAAACAGAATTGGGAGTGTCGCGGAATCGTGGAACAGGCGGCTTTCTGGGAAGTTCATCCCTTCAGGGTCTTTCAAGGCACCGTGAATCAAGACACTCAACAGCAGCACGGCGACATAACTCAACATCAACGTGACGAGAATTTCGTTGGCGTTAAAGCGGGTCCGCAATAGCGCTGGGATCGCTGCCCAGGCCATGCCAGCAAGCGCGCCTGTGATGCACATTAACGGCAAGACCCAATATCCAGCGACGTCATACAGCGCCAACGCCGTCGCACCACCTGCAAGCGCGCCAAGTGTGAATTGTCCTTCTGCACCGATGTTCCAAACACCGGCTCTGAAGCCGAATGACAGGCCTATCGCGATCAAGATCAGCGGCGTCGCCTTAACAATCATCTCTGAGATCGAAAACCAGTCGCCGAGCGGCTGAATAAAGAAAAGCCGCATTGCCTCAATTGGGTCTTTGCCGAGCGCAGCAAAGATCAGCGTGCCTGCGCATGCGGTCACCAGCACTGCCAGCGCTGGTGCCAAATAGGCCATAGCCGGCGAAACATCCTTGCGGGGTTCAAGCCTGATCATGACGTCGTACCAGCAGATGTGTGCTGCTGCGTGCCGCCCATCAGGATGCCGATTTCTTCTACGGTTATGCTGTCAGTTGGCTGCGGCGCTGATAAGCGGCCCCCTGCGATCACAGCAAACGTGGTCGAGACTGCCGTTAATTCATCTAAATCCTGAGAAATCAGCAGGACAGCAGCCCCATTACTGGCGAGTTCCTGGATTGCCCGATGAATGGAAGCGGCCGCAGCGGCATCAACGCCCCAAGTTGGCTGCAGGATTGCCAGCACCCTCGGCGCCTGCAATATCTCCCGCCCGATAATGAATTTTTGCAGATTCCCGCCGGACAAGGTGCGGGCATGCTTATCTGCGCCAGACGTGCGGACATCAAATGCTGAAATGATCTTAGCAGCGAACGCTTTCGCAGCGCTCAAATTCAGCATGCCGCCGTGGACCATGCCCTGACTGGAACGGGCGGACAGCATGGTGTTTTCCCAAAGCGACATATCTGGTGCCGCACCGTGGCCAAGCCGCTCCTCGGGCGCTGCACAAAACGCAAGGCCGCGCCGGTCTGTCGGCCCAACACTGCCAACCGGCTCCTGGTCCAGCAGGATTGCATCATTCTGGGTCGTGCGCTCGCCGCTTAGCGCATCCAGAAGCTCCCCCTGCCCGTTACCCGCAACGCCTGCGATCCCCAGAATTTCGCCAGCCCGGACTGTGAATGAGATATCGTGCAGGGAGACGCCGAAAGGGTCATCGGCCGGAAGAGACAGATTGTTTACAGTCAACCGCGCAGCGCCGAAGTCTATGGCTGATTTCTTTGGCAGCGCCAATTCCATGCCGACCATCATTTCGGCCAGGCTGCGCGCCGTCGCCTTTGACGGATCGCAATGCCCGACGACTTTGCCACCGCGCAGCACGGTTGCTGTGTCGCAATGGGCGCGAATTTCCTCAAGCTTATGGGAGATGTAGAGGATCGAGCAGCCATCGGCGATCAAAGCGCGGAGCGTCTTGAAAAGATCATCCACTTCCTGCGGCGTTAGCACAGACGTTGGCTCGTCCATAATCAGCAGACGCGGGTTTTGGAGAAGGCATCGCACGATTTCAACACGCTGGCGTTCACCAACAGAAAGTGAGCCGACAGTCCGTGCAGGATCGAGCGAGAGACCGTATGCGTCGGACACTTTAACGATCTGATCGTTTAGATCGCGGCCAACATCTGCAGCGTTCATGCCAAGCGCTACATTCTCGCCAACTGTCAGTGCTTCAAACAGCGAAAAATGCTGAAATACCATGCCAACACCGCGCGTGCGCGCATCAAACGGCCGGTTTGGCGTGTAAACCTCACCATCAAGGCGCATCGCCCCGGCATCAGGCCGCATAACGCCGTAAATCATTTTGACGAGCGTTGATTTGCCCGCACCATTCTCCCCCAGCAGCGCATGCATTTCACCGGGTGCGATAGAAAATGCAACATCGTCATTTGCGATTACGCCAGGAAATCGTTTGGTGACGCCCGTGAGTTCGAGGCGTGGCGCGGTCATTGGGCTATGGCCTTCGTTTCAGCTGAATAGACGCGGTATGGCTTTAACATTCGGTCCCCCGCGAGTTTAGCTGCGATAAAAGCAGACGCCTGCTTACAGAAGCTAGCAACTCATGTGGCGCATGCAATTGAACAATCGTCGCGTCTGGCACCCCAGGTCCTCTCAGCCGGCACACAAAATAATGCGCTATTCGTTCGCGATGCGAACAGCCCAAAACCCACCGCATTCCATCAGTGAATGACAGATAGCAAAATCAATTGCATCGGAATAGGTTTACATGTGGTGCGGTATGTTTTGAGGTCATTGACTGACAATTCTGGCCATTTTCCAGCATGTACAACTTCAACAAGGTTGCGCAACTTCAAGCTTGGATATCGTTTCTTGCATCAACTGTCCGTCATCAAATCATTTGAGACAGGATTGGGTTCGATTTAACGGAGGGTGGATTCCGACGCGAAGCGCAACGCGATCAAGCAAACCTGATTTGAACGTCATTTCCAAGCTCGGCGAGCATGGCCTCGATGGGTGTTTTGAATCCGAGGCACTGTCGCGGCGTTGAGTTCAGGGCCATGGCAATCTCCTGGATGTCTTCGTCGCTGACCAGATCGAGGTCGATGGACCTTGGTAGCCAGCGTCTTATCCTTCCGTTGGTATTTTCGACGCCGCCCTTCTGCCAGGACGCATAGG
>JBDQJI010000165.1:0-5727 GCA_040263875.1 Alphaproteobacteria bacterium | reverse complement strand
GATTGCCATGGCCCTGAACTCAACGCCGCGAAAGTGCCTCGGATTCAAAACACCCATCGAGGCCATGCTCGCCGAGCTTGGAAATGACGTTCAAATCAGGTTTGCTTGATCGCGTTGCGCTTCGCGTCGGAATCCACCCTTGACCTGGCGAGAGCCGTAAATCGTGCCTTCCACGGCGAAGAAGTCACCGGCGTCATTGCCCATGTCATAAGCATAGCGGCCAGACAGTACGGCGAATATATTGAAGTCGTCGTCTTCTGCTGTCTCTTCACCGGGAGTCGCCGGCACATTATTCACCAGAACGTCGCCATCCGGGCCGTAATTCGCGTTGGACTGGAAACGGCCTGCGAATGTGAAAGATCCGCCAAATCGATGTGGATTGGCTGAGTCATCAATCTTGCTGATGAAGCCCTGGACGCGATTCGCAACTTCCGGCGGCGTTTTTTCATCAGCTAGAACGGCCTCAAAGTAGCCTTTGGCCGTGTCAAAGCTACCAAGCCGATAATAAAGAACGCCAAGTTCCGCGCGGACACGAGGCAGATCCGGGTTGAACAGCAGCAGCCGTTCATAGGACGTGATCGCGGCTTCATAATCGCCAGCAGCGGTTGCCTGCTTGGCATAAGCATATGTTTTATCTAGGTTTGTGGGGTCTTTGATCAGTTCCTCAAAAGCCGCCTCAAGCGCTTGGCGCTGGGCTTCTGGAACATTCTGTGCTGTAGCAGGATTCACCCACCCAGCAGTCAGGGCCACGGCAACGGCGCCAGCGAAAGCGCAGGTCCGTAGAGCAAAGGACTTTGATGTCCTCCCCAAATCGCGCATCGGTCGCGCCCCTATAGTGATTCCCCACAAGCAACAGTATTCAAAGGGCGAAAGAGGTAAACGGTCAATTCATCTACGCTTTTGGCTTAAGCACTCTATCCGATTGATTTTCACCGCTTTCTACTGTGCTGGGTGGCGGCGCATCTCTGTCCTTACGGCGTCGCATATTCGCCTTCAGGGACTTGGCCAGGCGGGCGCGCTTGTCGGCGCTAGCCTTTTGTTTCGGCGTCAATTCTTCTGGGTTCGTCGATTTGCTCATTGCCGATTGCTTAGCCGTAAAGCCCAGCGTTCCGGGCTTTCAATTTGACCAGTGCGGCGACTGCATCCAGCATTGGTGTATCGACGCCGACCACGTCGCCAAGCTCTGTAACGGAGGTCACCAGCGCGTCGATTTCCATCGGCCGGCCCCGTTCCAGGTCCTGCAGCATGGAGGTTTTGTGCTCGCCAATTTCAAATGCGGCCTTCAATCGACGTTCTGCGGTTACCCGGAACCGAGCCCCCAAAGCTTCGCCGACGGCCCTGCCTTCAGCGGCGAGCCCAAACAGTAAGTCACGCACGGCTTCATCCTGGCCCAGCCCGCCAAGCGTTGAGCCTGTTAGCGCTGAAACAGGGTTCAGGCACAGATTGCCCCAAAGCTTCATCCAGATGTCATCGCGGATTTTGGTGCGGATAGGCGCGCGCAGACCGGATTCAGTAAGTGCGGCAGACAGCGCTTCGATACGTGGCGTTTTCTCGCCAGATGGCTCGCCGATGGGATAGGCGTCGCCCTCCATGTGCTGCATCACGCCAGGTGCGGTAATCTCTGTCGCCGGGTGCACGACCATGCCGATGGCGCGTTCTGGCCCTAGCCCGTCCCATTGCGCGCGCCCAGGGTCAACGGCTTCCAGATGCGTGCCGTCATGCTCGCTGCCAAGGCCGTGGAAATACCACCAGGGCACGCCATTCATTGCGGTGACGACGGCGGTATCCGGTCCCATCAGCGGCTGCATCAGCCCGACGACACTTGGGCTTTGGTGGGCCTTCAGCGTAACGATAACGTAGTCCTGCGGGCCTAGGCTTGCGGGGTCATCAGTCGCGTTCGGGTGGACCCGAAATTCCTCGCCGTCCTGGATTTTGCACAGAAGTCCGTTCTGCTGCATCGCTTCAAGGTGCGGGCCGCGGGCGATGAGGGAGACATCAACGCCGGAGCGCGCGAGCATGCCGCCAAGATGCGCGCCAATGGCACCCGCGCCGTAGATCGCAACCTTCATACTGGTGCCACCTTACCGGGGTTCATAATATTCTGTGGGTCTAAGGCGCGCTTCAGTTGTTGCATAACCTCATAGGCTTCTTCGCCGACTTCGTTGCGCATATGGCCAATCTTCGACATGCCTACACCGTGCTCGCCGCTGCACGAGCCGCCCATGGAGAGCGCGCGGTTCACCAGCCGGTCATTGAAGGCTGTGGCGCGGCCCATTTCCTCTGCGTCGTCCAGATCTACGATGATGCAGCAATGGAAGTTGCCATCGCCAACATGGCCGCAGATTGGCGAATATAGGTTTGATGCGCCAATATCGTCTTTCGTCGCAACGATGCACTCCGCGAGCCGGCTGATCGGCACGACAACATCGGTTGACCATCCGCTTTTGCCTGGAACATGGGCTAACGCGGCATAATAAGCGTTGTGCCGTGCTTCCCAAAGTTTGGTGCGTTCCTCTGCTTTTGCCGTCCATTGGAAAGCGCCGCCGCTATTGTCCATAGCCAAAGCTTCAACAATTTCGGCCTGTTCCGCCACGCCAGTCTCGGTCCCGTGGAATTCAAAAAACAGCGTCGGCTTAGCTTCAAAGCCTTCGAGCTTCGAATAATCCATGCACGCTTGCAGCTGAACATCATCGACCAGTTCCATGCGTGCGACCGGCACACCCATCTGGATGGTTTGCTGAACGGTTTCAACTGCCCCCGCCAGATCATCGAACTGGCACACAGCGGCAGCAATCTTCTCAGGCACGCCGTATAAACGCAGGCGAACCTCGGTGATGATCCCAAGCGTGCCCTCGCTGCCGACAATCAAGTGGGTCAGGTCGTATCCGGCAGAGGTCTTGCGCGCCCTGCCGCCGGTTTTCATCACCCGGCCGTCAGCCATCACGACCGTCAGCCCGATCACGTTCTCTTTCATTGTGCCGTACCGAACGGCGTTGGTGCCGGACGCGCCCGTCGCCGCCATGCCGCCAAGGCTGGCATCAGCGCCTGGATCAACTGGGAAGAAATAGCCGGTGTCGCGGATATGCTCGTTCAAGGCTTTCCGCGTGACGCCCGCTTGCACCATGCAGTCACCGTCCTCGCTGCTGACCTCAAGCACCTTATTCATGCCAGAGAGATCAATCGTGATGCCGCCATTTAGCGCCTGCACGTGGCCTTCTAGCGACGTGCCTGTTCCCCAAGCAATGACGGGCAATTCGTGTTCCGCGCAGATTTTGACGATCTGGGAAACTTCTTCGGTTGATTCCGCGAACGCAACAGCATCAGGTGCGGCTATGTGAAAATGGTCTTCGCCCTGGCCATGCTGGTCGCGCACAGCTTGTGAGGTGGACAGGCGGTCCCCCAACAGGCCCTGAAGTTTCTCCAATGCCTCGCTCAGGCGTTGGGAATTGCGGCGGTCATTGGCGGGGGCGGTGTCCGGAGCCATGGCATTTATCCTCAAATCTGCTTCAGGTGGATTGTAACGCATTTCACTGAAACCGTGCAGGGCGCTTGGCGCGCGTATAGTCTCACCCCAATATATGTAGAACGATCAACAGGGGGCGGTGATGGCCATGAAGACAATGAGCTCAGGCCAAGCAATTATTGAGCGTGTACTGGCGCATGGCGTTGATACGGTGTTCGGCCTGCCGGGCGCGCAGACCTATCCCTTATTCGATGCAATGGCCCAAGCCGGTGACCGTGTCCGCTTAATCGGTGCCAGGCATGAGCAAGCGACGGCCTATATGGCCATGGGATATGCGAAAACCAGCGGGCGTCCAGGCGTTTATACCGTGGTTCCAGGGCCGGGCGTGCTGAACACTACGGCTGCCCTCTGCACCGCCTATGGCACGTCAACGCCGGTCATGTGCATCACCGGTGAAACGCCGAAGGACTTTATCGGCAAAGGGCGTGGGCATCTGCATGAACTGCCGGATCAGCGCGGGTTGCTTAGAACCCTGATCCGCTGGGCCGACAGGGTGGAAAGCCCGGCGGCGGCTCCGGCCATGGTCGATGAAGCGTTCCGGCAGATGCTCGGTGGCAGGCCCGGCCCCGTGGCGTTGGAAGCTGCATGGGATGTGCTGGCCACGCCGGGTGATGTCGCCGACACGCCAGCGCCTAGGCTTCCTGCGCAGCCTGAACCAAATAGTGATGAAATCACGGCGGCCGCGAAAATATTGGCAAGTGCTAAATCTCCACTGATCTGGGTCGGCTCTGGCGCGCAGGATGCTGCGGCTGAAGTATTGGCTGTAGCGGAACGGTTGGGTGCCCCCGTTGGGGCATTCCGTGGCGGGCGCGGGATTGTCGCCAGCGATAATCCACTCGGATTGGCTTTTGCAGAAGCAAAGTCGATTTGGGCGGACTCTGATGTCGTGCTTGCAATCGGCAGCCGGATGGAAGGGCCATACATGCGCTGGCAGGGCATGGCCTGGACGCCACGGCCTGCAACACCAACGCTTGTCCGCATTGATATTGACGGTATGGAGCATGCGCGGTTGCCTGCCGATCAATCAATTACGGCAGATGCGGCGATGGCGCTTCGGGCGCTGCTCTCCGCCCTTGATAAGGCGGGTGCTGGGAAAGCCGATAGGCTGGATGCCGTGCAAGAAGCCAAGGCGCGCACCGGCAAGGACTTTCGCGACAATCTGCAGCCGCAAATGGACTACCTGGACGCTATCCGCACCGTCCTGCCGCGCGATGGCATCTTCGTGGAGGAGCTTTGTCAGGCGGGCTATGTCTCCTATTCAGGCTTCCCCGTTTACAACCCGCGCACATATGTGACGTCTGGATATTAGGGCACACTTGGCTACGGCTTCATGACCGCACTTGGCGCTAAAGCCGCGATGGGTGATACGCCAGTGGTCTCTATTGCGGGGGATGGCGGGTTCTTGTTTGGCGTGCAGGAACTGGCGACTGCAGCACAGTTTGGCCTAAACGTCGTCTCAATCGTTTTCGATAACGGCGCGTATGGGAATGTCCGCCGGGATCAGATTCGGCGTTTCCAAGGCCGGGAGCTTGGAAGCTACCTGGAGAACCCAGACTTTTTGAAAATGGCCGAAAGCTTCGGTGTGATGGGACTGCGCGCGGAGACACCAGCCGATTTGAAGCCCGCATTGGAGAAAGCGTTCGCTGCAAACGCGCCTGTGCTGATCCACTGCCCGGTAACATTCGGCAGTGAGGCTGATCCTTGGCCCTACATCATTGAAGGTCGATAGCACTTGAGCACAGAGCGCTTCTACGCCGACCTGCCGGAATTCAGGGAGTTTGCTGAGTTTACGGATCTGGAATCCTACGCGCCGCTGCCCGATGACTGGACAGTGCTTGCCTCAGACGTTGTTGGCTCAACGATTGCGATAGAGCAGGGGCGGTACAAGCAAGTAAACATGTCGGGTGCAGCCACGATCATGGCCGTGATTAATGCAGCAGATGGCGTTGATCTGCCCTATGTGTTCGGCGGCGATGGTGCTGTGATCGCTGCCCCGCCTGTTGTTGCTGAAGCCTGCAAAACGGCGCTTGCACGCGCCGCCAGCATGATTGCGGCGATTTATGACCTAGCTGTTTAGTCCCGGAGATTTATGGTGCACTCTTTTCCCAAGTTTGGAAGGACGCATTATGGGACAGGTACTTCACGGGAGCGCCCGCACGACAGCGGCGATCCGTCGAGCAATACAAGATAGTCAAGAGAGCCTG
>JBDQJI010000164.1:0-6025 GCA_040263875.1 Alphaproteobacteria bacterium | reverse complement strand
TCTTCGGACTGTTGGATTTTGCTCTCATCTTCGTTCCTTCGTCACTGCGATGAGACCAAAATCCTCCTCTAAATTATACCCTCAATCTGTCTCATAGGACCTGACGCCGGACACTACCTGGCATTCGGGTTTGGATTCGCCTCTGGTGCGGATGTTCTTGAACTCGCACGGACAAATGGTGGCGACACAGTTGTCGATCTAACAGGCGGCGGGACAGTAACCCTGACAGGCGTTGCCCTGGCATCGCTGGACGCAGATGATTTCGCCGTCGCATAACGCATCCGCAATATTTTTATATTGCGTCGCACAATTTTCCTTGACACTGCCCAATTAGTGCGCATATTCAGTGCATCAATGTTGCAGTGCACAAATCCGGGGCTTCGCCGACGGCAACCGGCATCTGCTATAGCAAGGAGAAATTCAATGAGCGCAGCGAAACAGACAGCTACCCCGAAGCCAGCATTCGACTTCGACATGTTCAAAGCTTTTAACCAGTTCAAAGCACCTGGCTTTGACATGGATGCCATCATGGCCACCCAACGCAAGAACATGGAAGCTATGACCGCTGCTGGTCAGAGCGCATACGAAGGCATGACCGCCCTCGCCCGCCGCCAGGCTGAAGTTGCTAAGGAAGCCGGCGAAGCCGCGACCAAAGCAATGACCGACATGGCCGCTGCTTCCCCAGAAGAGCGCGTTGCTAAGCAGGCTGACCTTACGAAGACTGCTTACACCAGCATGTTCGAAAACGGTCGCGAAATGATGGACATGGCTGCAAAGACTGCTGACGAAGCCGTTAGCCTCGTCAACGCACGCTTCACCGCCTCAATTGACGAGACGAAATCCGTTCTCGCCACTAAGTAAGGCGTACGCCGTCACCTGACGTTATCGATACTTGGTCTAGGGCCGCTTCCGGAAACGGGAGCGGCCTTTTTCTTTTTGACGCAGCAGGCTGAATTGCCCCCATGTTCAAGGCCATAAAACTTGGCTACGCTTTCCCCCTCTCATACTCAGACCAAAGCTAAAGGAGGGGCGATTTTGTCCGACGCGAAACCACAACGGCCTGTACCGCAACCGACACCGGAGACCCAACATTTCTGGGATGGGTGCAAGAATGGCGAACTGATCCTGCAGCGCTGCAAAGATACGGGCAAAGCATACTTCCCGCCCCGCCCATTCAGCCCATATACCGGCAGCCGCAATGTTGAGACGTTCAAGGCGTCCGGCAAAGGCATTCTTTACAGCTATATTATCAACCATCGCTCACCGCCGAACTTCAAGCTGGAAGCGCCCTACGCCATCGCGGTTGTTGAGTTGGAAGAAGGCCCGCGCCTGATGGCCAACATCATGGAATGCGAGCAAACACCGGAAGCGCTCCAGCTCGATATGCCGCTGGAAGTCTGCTTTGAAACTTTGACCGACGACATCGATCTGCCGATGTTCCGGCCTGCGAAGGGCTGAGGGGGAACACAACTATGAAATCAGGTTCTGTAGCAGTCGTCGGCGCAGCCGAATCGACTGAAATGGGCAAACTGCCCCATATTTCAAACATCATGCTTCATGCAGACGCTGCGCTGAATGCAATGGCGGACGCTGGCTTGAAGCCGTCTGACATTGACGGCATCGCGACCGCCAAGGAAGTCCCAACCGAACTCGCGCATTATCTCGGCATTGAGCCGACATATGTGGACGGTACGTCCGTCGGTGGTTGCTCGTTCATGATCCATGTGCGCCATGCTGTGGCCGCGCTTGAAGCCGGTCTCGCCACCAACATCCTGATTACGCATGGTGAGAGTGGCCGCAGCCAGGTTGGCATGACGCCGCGCTCTATCGGCGCTGGCATGCTCGAAGGCCAGTTCCAGCTGCCATACGGCGTTATGAACCCGCCGACGCAGTTCACCATTCCAGTGATGCGTTATCTGCAAACTTACGACATCCCAATTGAAAAGCTGGCGAATGTGGCCGTTGTGCAACGCGAATATGCTGCAATGCACCCACGCGCTTACATGCGTGACCCGATCACGGTGGATGACGTTCTGAACGCACGCCCAATCGCATGGCCGTTCACACTGCTGATGTGCTGCCTCGTCACGGATGGCGGCGGCGCGATCATCCTGTCCAAGGCCGATCGCGCCAAAGACATGAAGCAGAAGCCCGTCTACATCATCGGCACTGGCGAAGGTGCGGAGACCACCATGGTTTCGCAGATGAAAGACTTCACCTCCTCCCAGGCCTTCCGGCTTTCAGGCGGTGAAGCGTGGCGGACATCAGGCATCAGCCACGATGATGTTGATCACTTGATGATCTATGACGCCTTCGCGCATTTGCCGCTCTATGGCCTCGAAGACTTAGGCTTCTGTAAGCGTGGTGAAGCGGCAGACTTCATTTGGGAGCGGAATACCGCACTCGGCGGTAAATTGCCAATGAACACCAATGGCGGCGGCCTCTCCTACATGCATTCTGGCATGTACGGCATGTACGCCCTTCAGGAGAGCATTCGCCAGATGCGCGGCATTTCTCCAGCCCAGGTGCCAGATGCCCAGGTTAGCTTCTGCCATGGCGTCGGCGGCATGTTTGCTGCTTCAGGCTCCGTGGTGTTTACGAACCAGGAGCAGTAAACACCTGCTCTCATTCGATGCCACCCCCTCGCAACCTTCGCGGTGCGAGGGGGTGTTTCGTTTACCAGCTAACGTATTGAAATCAGCATGTTTGAACTTTGGATCCCGATCACGATCGCGGCTGCGTTTTTGCAGAACCTGCGATCGGCGTTGCAGAAGCACCTTAAAGGTCGGCTTTCGACAGCAGGTGCCACATTTGCTCGGTTTGGCTACGGCTTTCCCGTAGCGCTCGCCTATTGCTTAGTGCTGATGTACGGATTTGGGTTTAGCCTGCCATCCGTCAACGCAGAATTCTTTGCTTGGACCGCCCTTGGTGGCGCCGCTCAAATCGGTGCGACGGCGCTGTTGGTCTATCTTTTTGGCTTCAGAAATTTTGCCGTTGGCACCGCCTATTCCAAGACAGAAACCGTGCAGGCTGCCATTTTTGGCGCCGTCTTCCTTGGCGATTCACTGACATGGCCTGCAATCTTTGCCATCCTAATCAGCCTCGTCGGCGTGATGGCGATCAGCTTAGCAAAGAGCGGCAATGGCCTCAGCAATCTCATGTCTGCGCTCTTTGAAAGAACCACCCTTATTGGTTTGGCGTCTGGTGCACTGTTTGGCATATCCGCCGTTGCTTATCGCGGCGGCTCGCATGCGTTGGGTGATCCTGATGCGGCGGGGAACCTCTTCCTGATTAACGCCGGCTATACGCTTGTTTGGGCGACAGGCATGCAGACCCTCGCCATGTTGATCTACATTAAAATTAGGGAACCCGGCCAACTCACGAAGATCATCAAAGCTTGGCGGGTTGCCAGCATCGTTGGGGCTGCTGGTGCACTTGGTTCCGTTGGCTGGTTTACCGCAATGACGATCCAGAACGTCGCGTATGTTCGCGCGCTGGGTCAGATTGAGCTCGTGTTCACCTTCATCGCCTCCGTCATGTTTTTTCACGAGAAATCGACCAGGGGCGAGATATTTGGGATCGTGCTGATTGTCGGCGGCATCCTGCTCTTACTGCTGAAAGGCTAGGCTTCGTCAGCCCTTGGCTGGAACCGCGCTGGGTCTCCAGATGCAACACGGCGGGTCATGAAGGTGCCAAGTGCGGTAGCGCAAAGCACGCCCAGTTCCGTTGTCACATCGCAACGCACAACGATAGCTCTACGCCCCGCACGGACAATATCCGCCCGCGCTGTCAGGCGAGTGCCTTTGGCAGGTGCAAGGTAATTCACTTTGAGTTCTTGGGTCGCAACAAGGCGTTTGCGGGTGTCGTAATTGCCCCCGCCAGCTGCCGTCCCCATCGCAATATCGATCAATGATGCGACGACACCACCATGACCCACGCCACGCACATTGACCTTATCGTCGTCTAAATCAATTGATACGATAGCATAGTCATCCGTCATCTCGTCATAAGTTAGATCAAGCCATTTTCTGAAACCAACGTCTGGCATAGTCGCCAAGTACCTTTCGCTTACAAAGCGTCTGGCCTCGAATCAGCAGACGCGCAACATCTTCATGATTTTGGCGCGTTTAGGGCTTTCGATAAAGAGCGTGAACAGCGCTCAGGCGCTGATCGAAATTCCGCTGCTTTGCGTCGGACTGCTGCTTGATGGGCCTGGTTGCCCCGATGGGCCAGGCGCGCCAGAAACTGGCGGCGGTAGCGGGCGACGTGGCGGCGGCACTTTTGGCATCGCCATCGGCATTTCTTCGCCCCGGTCTGCCAACTCATTCCAAGATCGTGACAACGGCACAAGCACGGAAATCACGTCTTCAGCGGCAGCTTTGTCATTAGACATGTTGATGTCCTGGACACGCCGCATCGCATATCCGTAGATATCGCTGAGGTTCTTAGCGACTTCACCGCCTTGATCCATATCCAGCGTACCCCATAGGTGCGCAATGATGTTCGCAGCCCGGGTCGAGTGATTGAAACGACCCTGAATGTCTTTGGCATCAATTGAACGCATCGTATCACGTAGCGCCATTATCGCCCGATCATAGCACATCGCCACCAGCTTAGCCGGAGGTGCTGTCATGATCGCCTGGGTCTTGTATACGTCCGCCGCGGAACGTTGCATTGTGATGCTTTCTGCCTTCGGAAACAGTACTTTAGGCGTAAGTGGTTAACGATCCTGGAACATGGCTTCAGTGATTTGCTGGACCTGGGCCAATGTTTGGTTCATTGAAGCCAGCGCTGCTTCCATGCGAATGAATTTGTTGAGAACACTTGTGCGTTCTCGTTCCAACCGGTCCAACATGGAGACTGTGCGCTCTTCTGCGAGCTCATTCTGGCCGGTCAAACTATCGGCTTCACTGGCAATGACACCGCCATCAGCTTCAAGGATTTCGCCCAGATCGAAGAACATTTTCGCACCAACGCCAACCGTAAAGTCCAGCGTCACGCCGCTTAAGTCAGAATCACCGGAATAGAACAAGCGCAGCCCTTTGGCACCGCCGCTGTCTATGGTGATCGTATTCCCGTTCGCAGTCGCGACGCCATCACTCATTGTTAGTGAATTGATGGCCCCGCCGCCTTCGTCATAGTCGATATCCATCGTGTAACCAGCAGAGGAATGGGTTGAATTCCCATCAAACCCAAGCAGGACCACACGGGGGTCGGAGGCCGCAAAATCAAATTGGAAAAGCTTCTGAACGTCTTCCAAATTGTTCAGGAGGGCATCATCAAGCTGCTCCTCATTCAATTCCAACGTGTCCCGCAGTGTTGGGTCTTCAAGATCACCATTGGCGATGAAGTCGATCCCAATCTGCGCAAGCACGGAGAATGCGCTGCTCACGCCATCCGCACCGCCGCCAACAATTGTTTCTAATCGCCGGTCCATTTCCTCTAGCGCAGAATTGCCGAATAGAACTGCATCCTCATCAGCAGTGCCTGAAGTAGGATCCACGTTCAGTTGGAAGTTCAGTTCTTGGCGAAGCTCATTATAGCTTGTGATAAAATTGGCGATGCCGGTTTTCACGTTGGAGAGATCACGCTCCACATCTACCGAGATCGTAGTGCCAACTTCGGCCTGGAATAATGTCAGTGTAACGCCATCAAACAGGTCAGAAACGGTGTTGCTAGACCGCTCAATTACCAGATCGTCTTTTGCGACGCCGAGCGCGCTGATGAGACCGCCAGAATCTTCAATATTGAAGGATGAACTACCGGATATCTGCAAGGTGGACCCACTGCCATCCGCACTTACGCTCGCTGAAATACCAGCTGCTGATAGAGTACCGTCACCCGCAATTGCGGCAGCAATATCATCCAGCGTATCCGTTGCAGAGTACGCCAATGTACCGATCAGCGCGCCGGACGTATCATTGAACGTCAGCGTTCCGGCCTCTCCAAGTGGGGTTACAGAGTCTGCCTGCGCGACACTGGAGTAATTGGCGCCATCCAGCAGGCCATCTGCATGGAACCTAGC
>JBDQJI010000163.1:0-6082 GCA_040263875.1 Alphaproteobacteria bacterium | reverse complement strand
GGATGTCTTTGACGGCACGGCTGCCCGACGTCTTCGGACTGTTGGATTTTGCTCTCATCTTCGTTCCTTCGTCACTGCGATGAGACCAAAATCCTCCTCTAAATTATACCCTCAATCTGTCTCATAGGACCTGACGCCGGCCAAATACGGCGACCCTGAACGCCCAATCATCATTGGTGCAACAGTCCTATCAGAGCGCGGCGATGTCCGGCTTTGGGTCACAAACCAAGCAGGCTCGGATCAAATGCAGATCACGTTTGATCCGTTTGAATCCTTTGGCCAGGCAGACCAATCACTGGAGCGCGCCCAGGAAGGTTTAGGCACCGGCCTTACATATGTCCGCGCTGTAGCGAGACTTCATGCTGGCGAAGCGAGCCTCGAACAAGATGACGAGACGGGCCTTATTACGGCGGCTATCAATCTGCCGAGCGCCGATTCTCCAGGGCTCCGGCGCTCAACAGAAATGATGAACGTCGCCTGACGTTAGGCTTCGGCCTTACCGGCCCTTCCAGTTTGGCGTGCGTTTTTCTGCAAACGCCTTCGGACCTTCAATTAAATCCTCACTGGCATAGAGCGCTCGAACGGCAGGATACGTGGTTTCAATCGCATCCTGCAGCGTAGGTGCGTTCAGACCACGCATGGACGCCTGCTTCGTCGCGCGGAGTGACATTGGGCTGCATTCCATGATCGTTGCGGCCCAGCGTTTCGCCCCCTCAAGCGCGCCGCCAACTGGCGTCACTTCATTGACGAAGCCAAGCTCCTTGCCTTCTGCCGCCTTTACGCGCCCACCGGTCAACATCATGCCCATGGCCTGTTTCAGCGGAATTGCGCGCGGGAGCCTGTGAACGCCGCCAGCCAATGCCGCCAACCCAACACGCGGTTCCGGCAGTGCGAAGATGGCATTTTCAGAGGCCACGATGATATCGCAGGCCAATGCGATTTCGAAACCGCCGCCCATCGCAAAACCATTCACAGCAGCAATGACTGGCTTATCCAGATCATAGCGGAATGTCAGGCCAGCAAATCCGGTTGCAGGCCGATCACGCGGCCCCTTCCCTTCAGCCTGATACTTCAAATCATTACCGGCGGAGAAGGCTTTGTCGCCAGCGCCCGTGATGATCGCGATCCATTGTTCAGGGTCGTCACGGAAATTGTTGAAGACCTCGTCAAACTCCCAATGCGCCGGTGGATGCAGGGCATTATAGACCTCTGGCCGGTTGACGGTGACGATGGTCACGGGGCCATCGCGTTCGACTTTCAGGTATTTGTAATCGGCCATAGGGGCGCTTCCTTTGTTCAGAGATATCTCAGTCAGCAGAGCGTAGCAGGCGATTCCACCGAAGCGCCAGCGTCACGCCCCGCAGGCCCATGAAGACCATGACGGCAATCCAAAGGCCATCCAGCCCGAAGTGACGCGGCAAAGTGAAAAGGACAATCAGATAGATTGCCATCGCCTGCAGCATGGCGTTCCGAACAGCGATATTGAGGGCAGCGCCCAGAAACATTCCGTCCAATAGATAGCACCATACAGCGACAATCGGCAGCAAAGCCGCATAGACAACATATTCGCGCGCAATGGCGAGAACTTCTGGAATACTTGTGAAAAGCAGCAGGAGGTGCTCACCAAACAGCAGAAGCAGCCCAGACATAATCGCCGCCGTAATGCCACCCGCTTGGAACGCCGCAATGGCAGCGTCACGGAGCGCGCGCTTATCCTTCTTGCCGATGGCGTCACCAACCATTGGCTCAACAGAATGGCTAAATCCGTCAAGGGCATAGGCGGTTATTGTTAGAAATTGGTAGAGCGGCTCAATACTGGCTGCAGCATCAGTCCCGAAGCGGTTCGCCTCATACCGAAACAGCAGTAACCCCCCAACAACGCAGATTGTGCGAATAAAAATATCCCGGCTCATCACCAGCATGCGGCGGACCCGTGCCCAGTCAGCAACCTGCGCCCAGGCAACACGCTTATCCGGCCCCAACCGTCGCCATACGATGGCGCAGCCGATGATGGCACCAACGACATGGGCAATCGCACTTGCCGCCGCAGCTCCTTCCACACCCCAGCCAAGGCCAATCACAAACCAAACGTCCAGCACGATATTGGTGAGGTTAGTCGCTATCTGGATATAGAATGCCGAGCGGGTGTCCTGGAGGGCCCAAAGCCAGCCCACAAGCACCATTTCAGCGAACGCAGCGGGCGCAGCGAGCAAGCGGATGCTCAAATAACTCGTCGCCGCCGCCTCAACATCCGGCGCGGCTTCGGAAACCGAGAATGCGCCGAGCACGATCAAGGGCGTGAGCGCCACAAGCGCCATGCCAATCAACATGGCAAGACCAAGTGCGCGATAAAGGATCGCCCGTGCTTCCGCCATATTGCCAGCACCCGCAGCTTGTGCCGCAGGGCCGGTCGTTCCCATTCTTAGAAAGTTAAAGCTGAAGAACGCGAGATTAAAGACGCCAGCGCCAAGGCCGAGCCCAGCTAATAGCGCTGCATCGGGCTGATGCCCCATTACAATCGTGTCTGTGGCCCCAACCAGCGGCACCGTGACATTGGACAACATGATGGGCCACGACAGCCGCAGCAGCCGCGCACGCTGGCTTTCAATACCTTTAATGCTCACGACGGACGCAGCCCCGCTTTCGCTCTCACCAGCGGCCCGTCCGACATCTAGCCCTGCCGTATGGCCGCAAGGATTTGGGGTGCGGCTTCTGCCGCCAGCGCCGCCAGCTCATCGCTGGAACGGTTCTGGATCGGATGCGGCGTCCATACAATCGCCGGCGCAAAGCCAAGCGCGCCACCTTGCGCGGCAGCCGCCTGCTTGAATTCCACCGTGGCCGTGGCACAGCCTGGAAGACCGCGTGTGTCGAGGGTGTGGATGTCATGCAAACTGCACGACGTGCACGACCCTCAGTCAGCCAGCGCTTCGATCACCAGATCCGCCTGCTCGACGATGTCTTGAAGCAGGGCTTCTGGTGCAGGCTTGGTGTGCGTTGGTTTCTTAAAGCGGATGGTCTTAACGCCAGCGGCCTTTATGTGCGGCTCCAGCGCGTCCATGAACTCGTCAGACCGCTCTTTGGAAATCGAGAGCAAAGCTACCGTTTTACCGACCAAGCTTTCAGGCGGTGGGCGGCGTTCCCGCAATACGGCGGCGGTTTCCGCCGTCGGGTCACGCATTGTGTATGTCGTCATAGGTCAGACCTCCTCCAGCGCGCGTGTAACGGGACGCACTTCCTTGTTGTTCCGGCCGCCAGTCCAGCCGCCAATAATCCCAGACATCAGTGCGCCAGGCCCGCCTGCACGCACAATCAGCAAGCCGCCCGGATGGAACTTATCGATCATGCCATCCGCATCTGCATATTCATCAGCCTGCGCCGGAGTGATGCCGAGCGGATGACCGTCAGCGCCTTCCAGCAACTCCTTCGCCGGGCGTTTCAGCGCCTGATGCAATCCGGCTTCAAGCTCCGCCCGTCCCCATCCGCCAGCGCGGAACACTTCATAGTGGTTTGGCGAAAGCACAAGAACGGCATTGCCCCAGCGCGCTAGGCGCGGATGGTTGACACTCCATAGCTGCATCACGAGCGAGCGGCAAAGCTCATCTGGCGTGCGGCTTTTCTGGTCGACAAACCCTGTAACACCGTCCGCATGGAACATCGTGACGGCAGACTTGCCTGCTGAAACGCCTCGCGCCTCTGACAATGGCGTCCAACCTTCGTCGCTCTCATCTTCAGCGAAACAGAATGTGTATTTGCCGGGCTGGCCAAGACAGGCCCTGTCGATCTCCTGCGGTCGGCCTCCACCCACATTGCGGATGATTAGCTGAAACGCTCTGCCAATGGTCGCATTCGCGCGGTTGCCCTGGCCCAAAGCATTCCCGCCTGAATTCATGCCGATACGGCGTGAAACAGGGCCATTCACGATCACCAACGGGCCTGAGAACGCCAGCGTACACAGCAGCCCATGCATCGCAAATTCAGGCTGCAATGCCGTTTCAATCGCCCCGAGCAGCACAGGGAAATATTCGGGCCGGCACCCGGCCATCACTGCATTGATCGCAGCTTTTTCGACCGTACAAGGCACGAGATTTGGTGGGATCAAGCCAACGATGTCACCCGCCGGGCGCGTCGTGCCAGTAAGCATCCGCGCGACGCGTAGGTCTGTCGGTGGCGTAATGGGCAAGCCATCCGTCCAGCCACGGTCATAGGCGACCTCCATTGGGTCGATATCATCCTCGACCGCGATTTCCCTGGCCTGCAACTTTACCTCTCCAGACGCAAGTTGGAGTCGTTCCAGCATGCCCGGCGCAACGTTCAATGCGCCGCAGCCTGGTTGATTCACTGGCAAGCCTTCGCCCAGACCGTTGAGGCCCGTTATTTTCCGCCAATCATCGGTATTCCAGCCAAAGACGCGGGCCTGTTCGTGGCCAGAATCATCAATGGCGGCCAAAGTCGGTAAAATCTCGATCCCCATTGCATGACTTTTGAGCAAATCAGCATCATGCAGTGGAGCAAGGCCTTCCGGAAACGCTGGATTATCCTGCGTCCATACTTCTAATGGCAGCCCGGCAGCCCGGATCGCACCCAGCATGGGCGCAGCCAGAACACAGGTTGGACAATCTTCTTTAACAACTGCGACGAAACGCATGGGCGCACCCTCCTCCGCCGACGATAGCCCCAGGCGACGGCGGGCGCTACACTGCCTGCATCACCGATCAACGCCCCCACGCGGCGCCCGAAGATAAAGGCAGGCACTTCCATGGATTTCGGCTACTCAGACAAAGTCAAACAGCTGCAAGAACAACTGACGGATTTCATGGTTCGCGAGATCGTGCCTCGCGACAAGGAATGGCATGAGCTGACAGAAGCCGGGACCTTCCCGCCGCCATTCTGTGATGACATCAAAGCCAAAGCGAAAGCTGAAGGCCTCTGGAATATGTTCCTGTCCCACCTGCCAGATGGCGTGCCGGGCCAAGGCCTATCCAACCTGGAATATGCGCCGCTCGCAGAGATCATGGGGCGCATTTACTGGTCTCCAGAGATGTTCAACTGCAATGCGCCAGACACCGGCAATATGGAAGTGTTCCACATGTTCGGCACGCCCGAGCAGAAAGAAAAGTACCTAAAGCCATTGTTTGAAGGTGAGATCCGTTCCGCCTTTTGCATGACGGAGCCTGAAGTCGCATCCTCAGACGCAACCAATGTTCAGACCCGCATCACGCGTGAGGGCGACGAATACGTCATCAATGGCCGCAAATGGTTCATCACCAACGCCATGCATCCAAACCTTGGCGTGATGATTGTGATGGGCAAGACGGACCCTGATGCAGCAACGCATCGCCAGCAAAGCCAAGTGCTGGTTGATCCGGGCACACCGGGCGTATCCGTCCGCCGCAATATCCCGATCATGCATCACATTTCCCCAGAAGGGCATTGTGAGGTCGTGTTCGATAATGTGCGCGTACCGGTGAGTAACCTAGTCGCGGAAGAAGGCGACGGATTCATGATTGCCCAGGCGCGGCTTGGCCCCGGACGCATCCATCACTGCATGCGCACAATCGGCCAATGCGAAGTTGCGTTGGAGCTTATGATTGAGCGGGGCCTGAACCGTAACACATTCGGCAAACGCACGATTGACCACGACACAACACGTGAGGCTGTCGCCCTTTGCCGCCAGGAAATCGATATGGCGCGCCTACTTGTGCTGCGCGCTGCATGGATCATTGATCAGGAAGGCCCTCGCGC
The DNA here is from genome assembly GCA_040263875.1 of Alphaproteobacteria bacterium. Lineage (GTDB taxonomy): Bacteria > Pseudomonadota > Alphaproteobacteria > Bin95 > Bin95 > VMCJ01. Next base: position 340 of record JBDQJI010000163.1, on the reverse strand, counting down.
CGCTCGTGATGAAGTCTCAAAAATCAAAATCGTTGCGGCTCGCCTGCAAACCACTGTCACAAACCGTGCGATGCAGGTGTTCGGCGCGATGGGCCTAACGCCAGATACGCCGCTCTCCTACCTTTGGAGCTGGGGCCGTGCATTACAGTTCATTGATGGCCCTGATGAAGTGCATCTGCGCACAGTCGCCCGCGGCGTTGTCCGCGCCCATGAGAAAAATGGCATGAGCCCCGTAATGCCGCACTTCTACCGCATCTCGAAAGATTTCGATGAGACGCATGCGTAATGGGTTCACACCTGACCCAAAGGCCATGCTCATTAAGGAACTATCGAGGCTAGG
>JBDQJI010000162.1:0-6156 GCA_040263875.1 Alphaproteobacteria bacterium | reverse complement strand
GCAAGATGGACCTATATTCTACCGGGAACTGGCCCCTTTTTGCTCCGGGATTGACAGATATTGCGTCGATGCGTAGAGCTGAGCCGTGGTATCACGCAGGCGTTTGGCGATAAGGTTGCTATCCTGGGGGCGGGCGTGCCGGATCGCGATATCGGCTTCACGCCGCCGCAAATCGCTCATCTCGTTCGATGCGATAATCTCGACCTGAAGCTCCGGTGCCCTGGTCCGCAGATCCTTAAGGACTGGCGGCAGGAAATAGGTCGCCATGCCATTGGTTGCAGCGATGACTACCTTGCCTGTGATGGTCTGGGATTGGCCAGTCGCCGTCAGGGAGATGCGGTTTGCCGCGTCCCCCATGCTGCGGAAATGTTCGAGCAATTCCGCGCCAGCCTGCGTCAAGAGTAGCGCGCGGGATGTGCGTTCGAACAACGTCACACCCAACGACTCTTCGATGCCTGTGACTTGTCGACTGAGTGTCGGTTGCGTCAGCCCGAGAGCACGTGCCGCCGCAGACAGCGACCCTTCCTCGGCGGTCACGAGGAACGCGCGAGCTTGGTTCCAGTCAAAAGCCGATTTTTTCCACTCCATCATTTTCGTATACCAGAACCAGAAAGATGCGCAATTTTGTATTGCATGCGGTCGGCATAAAACGGGTTCGACACTATCACGCAGTCGAACAGGATATCGCGATGAGGCTTACCCAGCAGATACCCATCCCTTCAGTTACAGGGAGAATTCCTGTGATCATCCGTTGGTTTGGATCATCGGAAATCGCAAAAAGCCGTTGCACTCGTGCCATTGGAGGCCTTTCTGGTCCGTGCGACGCCGCGCCCGAAAGCTGGGGCCGGACAATGAAGCCGATCAGTCTGGGGGCTTGTGTCGGTCAAGCCAGCACCGCCTTCTGGGTAAGGAAAACCGTCGAAGCGCCTTCCAGCTCCCAAATTGAGCAGGCCGCCCTGCACGAGGACCGCGTGCCATGAAATCCGTCAGCCGGTCCGAGTTGATCCTGTTTGCCCTAATCGTGGTCTACTCTTTCGTCCCAGCCGTCGGAGGGTTGCTGCGCGTGCTGGAGCTGGTCGGGGGACCAGCAATCATCCCCGAAAATCCGCGCGCCCTGTCCACCCCATTTCCGATCACGCTCCACATTCTGACCAGCTTCCTGTTCTGCATCGCCGGGGCGCTGCAGTTCCTGCCGAGCATTAGGCGACACCATCCCGCAACGCACCGCGTTATTGGACGAACCGTGGTGCTCGCGGGATGCCTCGCCGCTGCGAGCGGTCTGTGGATGACCCACATCTACGTCTTCCCCGCAGAGCTTCAGGGAAATCTACTGTACTGGGTGAGGATGGTACTTGGGTCATTAATGATCGGCTTCATCGTCTGGGCCGTGGCCGCGATCCGGTCCCGGAACGTCTTTCGGCATAGCGCTTTGATGCTGCGGGCCTATGCAATCGGTCAAGGTGCATCAACACAGACGATCTTGGGGATCGGCTGGATTCTCGCCGTCGGGTCAGAGGCAACGGGCCCCATCCGCGAAGGCATCATGGTGTCAGCGTGGGTCTTCAACGTGCTGGCTGCAGAGCTTCTGATCAGGCGGATGCCCAGACCAAAAGCACGGTCGATTGGACCGGCGGTAGCGATATGAAACAGCCTCGTCACTTCACTGAAAGGTTCGATATTCTTTCCGCAACAATTGCCAGGGACACGAAGCGCGCAAACGCGCACTCCTAACTCGGTCAAAACTCATACGTTTTGACTACGGCGAAAACGACCGCTTTTTGGTACGGGAGCTTTTGGAACGAACACGAACGGCGGATAACCGCGCCAAACAATAGTCTATCGCTTCGCGGTTGCCAGTGCGGCCACGTTGCCGCGATCTATCCCCAGCACAGCTTCTAACCGCCGCCCCCAGCGATCCAGCGCGTCGCGCTTTTCGTCGGCATAGGAAAAGCGGTTGTAGATTTTTGTAACGCCGCCCTTCACGCGATAGAACACGAACCAGGATTTGCGGCTCTTGGCTGACACCCGCTGCCCAAAGCCCGACAGCAATTCATCGAAGTAATCGACGCGCCCTTTCACCGGCGGCTAGATGCTCTTAAGCAGGGACCCCAGCAACGCTGCTGGGGCATCTTCATGCACGATGTGTGATGCATCGGGGATGGGCGTGAAGCTCTTTGCGTTTAGTAGGTCTTGTACCTCTCGCCCGTGCTCTGAAGGAATGAAGGTGTCGCGCATGCCCCATGTCATGTGGACGTCAAAATCGGGCTCAGCATAGAGCTTTTGCGCCGCTTCGATATTGCCAAGGTCGGCATGGGCGATCTGGCGGTAGAATGCGGCTTTTCCAGCCTCGCCGGACCAGGGTTCGAAATACATGCGGATCGCCTCCTCCCGCAGCGGATAATGGGCTGCGGCTTGAATGTAGGCTCGGAAGAGCGCTTCGTGGGCGTAGTCTGGCAAGCCCGCAAAGGCAGGCTCATGTTTGGCGACATGGGCGTAGAATGGCGAGCCAGATGGCAATACCGCGACTGCATTCACAAGGTGCAGCTTGCTATAGCGGATCCCGTTCACGAAGTGACCGCGGAGCGCGCATAGCCCACCAAAATCATGCCCAATGACCTGTGGGCGCTCGAGGTGCCAATCGCCAATCAGGGCTTCCAGCAGGTCGCTTTGAATGGATTCCGTAACGTTCTGATCCGGGCCTTTCTCGGACAAACCTGTACCGAGCATGTCGAAGAAATAGACCTTATGGGTTCTCGCCAACCAAGGCGCGATAGACCGCCAAGCCTGCGCGGACCAAGGAAACCCGTGGATCAGAACGATCGGATCGCCTTCCCCCATCGCCCCCCACGCAATCGACTGCCCTTGATATGAGAAGCGTTCATTTAGGTCTAGCATCGTTTCGGCCTTACATACATATTGACATATAGCGTATTTGCGATTTAACTATATGAATGACCATAAGAGAAGATCAAGTCAAGGCGCTGGCGAACGAAACCCGGATTGAGGTTTTGCGTTTGCTCGACGACCCATCAGCGCACTTTTCTATGCAGGAATCCGCAGACCCTGTTGCGGTTGGCGTGTGTGTGCTGCTGCTGGCGGACCATTTCAGTGTTAGTCAGCCGACCATGAGCCGCCATATCGAACTGCTTAAGCGTGCGGGATTTATCGTCGCAAAGCGCCAACAAAAATGGACCTATTGCTCCAGAGATGAAGCTGCGTTGACGGACTATGCTGAGTGGCTCAAATCATCCTTGAACATCAGGTAGACTTGAGAACCTTCATACGTGGGGTTGCCAGCCTATGCACGAACTCCATCCAAAACAGTACCGCACGACCCCATGATTGCTTTGGCGGGCTTGATGCATGAGATTGTGAGATCATTTTTGAGGGGAATTATCGCATGATCATCTATGGATTGAGGACCTGCCCTGTTTGCCAAAGGGCGCAAAAGGCGTTGGAGGCAGATGGCAAGCAGGTTAGTTTTCGGGATGTCAGGGCTGTACCTCTCAGTGAGGCCGAATTAGCTGAACTGTATGCAGAGTTCGGCAGTCGGCTGGTGGACCGGAAAACGAATGACTATCGGTCGCTGAATATCTGGCTGAAGAATGCTGAAGCAGAGGCGCAGATTGCCGCCCAGCCCAAGGTCATGGCGCGACCGATTATTCGCGACCAGGAAACCCTGTATCTAGGCTGGGATGTGGAAGTGGAAAACGCACTGCTTGCTTGAATTGCTTATCCATAAGCTAAGCTGTCAGCAGAAACTTGGAAGAATTCCACGTCATAGCCTTCCGCGACCAGAACCTGACGAAGGATGAACAGCAAGCGTTCACGCTGAATTTTGGTGAGATCGAAGGCTATGTTGGCTGACTTGTTGGAGCGTGCCACCGCTGAGCCGTTTGTGTATCGGCACGCATTGAAGGTTGGCGGCCTGACGCTTTGGGATAACCGTGTCCTCGTGCCCGTTTAGTAGGGGTGCCTGGCCGTAGGGATTATTTTCTGACAGGTGTTGGAACCATCATCGGCAAGCTAATCGTAGTCACAACGCCAATTCGGCTTTTTTTGCTGATGTTCGGATGTGAACGGGCATCGCTATGCTAAAAGGTCTGTAAGCCTGTGCGTCACGCCATCCGAAAGATCACTTAATGAGCCAGTCCCCTTTGCTGTTTTCGCCGTTAAAAATACGTGGTGTTACTTTGCCTAACCGCGTCGTGCTTTCGCCTTTGTGTATGTACTCGGCTGATAGCGGCGTTGCCACGGATTGGCAATTTGCACATCTCTCAACCTTTGCCCGAGGCAATGTTGGATTGGTGTTCGCTGAAGCGACTGCAGTTGAGCCGCGTGGCCGAATTACGCCCCGCTGCTTGGGTATTTGGACGGATGAACAAGCCGAAGCGCTGAAGCCAACTACACGGTTCATCGAGTCCATGGGGTCCGTTCCCGGGCTTCAAATAGCCCATGCTGGTCGCAAGGCATCGGCCAGTCCGCCTTGGGATGGCGGCAAGCCGTTACCACTTGGCGACACCACTTGGGGGGACCCATCATGGCGAGTCGTCGGCCCATCGGCAGTTCCTCTGAATGATGGATGGCAGACACCTGATGCCCTTAGTGAGGCGGATATTGCTGATCTGGTTACTGCCTTTGCTGACGCCGCTAGCCGTGCTGTCACAGCTGGTTTCAAGGTGTTGGAGATCCATGGTGCCCATGGCTACCTGATCCACAGTTTCCTTTCGCCGCTCAGCAATCAACGCAATGACGGATATGGCGGGGACCGGGCAGGGCGCATGCGCTTTGCCCTGGAGGTGACTGAAGCAGTGCGCGCAGCCTGGCCCGAGGACTTACCACTGTTCTTCCGCATCTCCGCCGTCGACGGCAAAGGATGGGAGTTGGAGGATTCTGTGGTGCTATCGCAAGAGCTAAAAGCACGCGGCGTCGATGTGGTTGATTGCTCTGCGGGCGGTATTACCGGGGCGCCTGCTTTCAGGGCCAAGGATGATGGCAGCCCGGCAGCATCTGGCGACCGTCCACCTGGATTCCAGGTGCCATACGCGGAGCAGGTGCGCGAAGAGGCTGATATATTGACCATGGCCATCGGTCGTATCATTGAGGCTCAACAGGCCGAAGATATTTTGCAGGAAGGCCGGGCTGACTTGATCGGGATCGGGCGAGAGCTGATGTACGATCCGTTCTGGGCCCTGCGTGCCGCTGAAATCCTGGATCCGGATAATGCGCAAGCTGGTTGGCCGGATCAATATCGCTGGGCAATCGTTCGCCGGGCGGATTTGGGCTTGGGCAACAATGTGGACCGACGGGCACCGTAGCGCACACTGTTAAAGCGAACGCTGAGAGCACGCTGATTAAGCGTGCAACAGCTGTCCATGAACTAATCGGGGACCTGCGGACGCCGGGCCACATGCGCCCTGGGCGATGGGCGCGTGTGTGACCGTTGACACAATGCTATCTGGTTGACTCTCGTCTTTTCAACGCGCCAGTGATTCCAGAAAATATAATTAAAACAATATAATAATCATGCATTACTAGGGGCGAGTTAGCAATTCTCAGCAAAGTTATAACTGCCCTGAATAACTACTATTCGGGCCGACAGATATGCAGTTCAAGGCCGCTCCCGTATTCATAATACAAATACTGTGTTGTCTATGGGAGTACACGTTATGAACGCGCCGCAGGCCTCTCGCCGCCCTTCTATCCATCTGCTCACGTCTGTTTCAGCCCTATGTCTGATGATGGGGCAAGCAGCGCCAGCTCTGGCTGAGGGTGCATTGCCATCTGGTGGGCGCGTTGCGGCCGGTGAGGCGCAGATTGGGAATGCTGCGTCTGGCAAGCTTGAGATCAATCAATCCAGTGACAATGCCATTATCAACTGGAATGACTTCTCCATCGGTCAGGGCAATGCCGTTCAGATCAATAACGGCGCTGGCGCAACGCTTAACCGGGTAACCGGCGCTGATCGGTCAGTGATCAACGGTGCGCTTTCAAGTACGGGTTCGGTTTATGTCATCGGTGGATTCCGACGCGAAGCGCAACGCGATCAAGCAAACCTGATTTGAACGTCATTTCCAAGCTCGGCGAGCATGGCCTCGATGGGTGTTTTGAATCCGAGGCACTTTCGCGGCGTTGAGTTCAGGGCCATGGCAATCT
>JBDQJI010000161.1:0-6239 GCA_040263875.1 Alphaproteobacteria bacterium | reverse complement strand
TCGTTACGCGCATGTGTTTCGCCTCCAAGATATAGAATTGGCAGAGCCAAGCTTTCGCATTATCTAGCGAATTATGGCGATATTTTGAAGGGTCGCCGGTCACAATTCAGTCCAGGCAGCCTGCGGCCTCCGAACGCACCATAGGCTGGCGCGGCAAGGATCGCTATCATAGTCTAAGAAACCTTATATCGCAGGAGCGAATACGCCCATGAGTCTCGCCGTCGCCATCCAGATGGACCCCGTTGAACCCATTGATATCAATGGCGATTCCTCATTCGTATTGGGCTTAGAGGCTCAGGAACGTGGCTATACGCTCTGGCACTACCTGCCAAATGCCCTGTCGTTGCATGACGGCAAAGTGACAGCGCGGGCACAGCGCCTTGAGCTGCGCCGCGAACTTGGCCGCCATTACACGATGGGCGAGCCAGAGATTATTGACCTCTCCACAATGGATGTGGTGCTGATGCGCCAAGACCCGCCGTTTGATATGGCTTACATCACGGCGACACATATTCTTGAGCACATTCACCCCAAAACGCTGGTGGTGAATGATCCAGCCCAGGTGCGAAATGCGCCAGAGAAACTGTTCGTTACACACTTTGAAGGCTTGCTTCCTCCTACCCTAATCTCAACGGATAAGCAGGCAATTCTGGACTTCCGGGCAGAGCACGAAGACGTGATCGTCAAGCCGTTGTTTGGCAACGGCGGCGCCGGCGTTTTCCATATCAAACCCGGTGATGAAAACCTGACCAGCTTGATGGAACTGTTCACTGAGTTCTATCGCGAGCCGATGATCATCCAGAAATATCTCTCCGACGTCCGCAACGGCGACAAGCGCATCATCCTGGTTGACGGTGAAGCCGTTGGTGCCATTGACCGTGTACCGGCAGAAGGCGAAGCCCGCGCGAACATGCATGTGGGCGGTCAAGCGATCAAAGCTGGAATGACGGACCGCGACAGGGAAATCTGCGCCATGATCGGGCCGTCCTTGAAAGAGCGCGGCTTGGTCTTTGTCGGCATCGATGTCATCGGCAATCATTTGACCGAAATCAACGTGACCTCCCCGACCGGCATCCAAGAAATCAATCGTTTCGACGGCTCCAAGCTCGAAGCGCTGATCTGGGACGCTATTGAGGCCCGCCTCAACGCCGCGGGCTAAGACGAAAACAGGGAAGGCAAACTATGGCCAGCGCTGTCGCCCGCGTCGCAACGATTGCATTTCAGGGAATCGAAGCCGTTGCGGTGGATGTGCAGGCGCATATCTCTGGCGGCGGCGCGCCGACATTCACCGTTGTTGGCTTGCCTGACAAGGCCGTCGCCGAAAGCCGGGAGCGGGTCCGCGCTGCGCTCTATGCGCTTGGCCTGGCGATGCCGCTGGAGCGGGTGACGATCAACTTGGCACCTGCAGATTTAGCCAAGGAAGGTAGCCATTTCGACCTGCCGATTGCATTGGCGCTCCTCGCAGCAATGGATGCCGTTCCGGCCGAAGCTTTGAAGCAATGGGTCGCGATGGGTGAATTGGCGCTTGATGGCGCGATCTTGCCCGTTATCGGTGCCTTGCCCGCGGCCGTCCACGCCATGACCCGGGAACGCGGGCTCACCTGCCCCGCTGGCAATGGCCCAGAGGCGGCATGGGCCGGACCGCTCGAAGTCCTAGCGCCAGAAACGCTGCCTGCCCTTATGAACCATCTGAAGGGTGTTGCGACCCTAACGGCACCAAAAGCCTCCCCGCCCATTAGCAATCAATCAATTCCGGATTTGAAGGATGTGCGCGGCCAGGAAAGCGCTAAGCGCGCGCTGGAGGCTGCAGCAGCTGGCGGCCATAACCTGCTGCTTGTAGGCCCGCCTGGTTCCGGCAAAAGCATGCTTGCAGCCAGGTTGCCCGGCATTTTGCCGCCCTTCACACCGGGCGAAGCACTTGAAACGTCCATGGTCCATAGCGTTGCTGGTACGCTTGGCATTGGTGGCGTTCTCGCAGACCGCCCCTTTCGGGACCCGCACCATTCGGCCTCAATGCCTGCATTAATTGGCGGCGGCATGCGCGCGAAGCCGGGGGAAGTATCCCTGGCCCACAATGGCGTGCTGTTTCTGGATGAATTGCCAGAATTTCCACGCGGTGTGCTGGAAGCACTCCGCCAGCCCTTGGAAACCGGGCGTGCGGTCGTATCCCGCGCCAATGGTCATTATGCCTATCCAGCTCGATTCCAGTTGATTGCCGCGATGAACCCCTGTCGCTGCGGCCATGCTGACGATCCGGTTAAAGGCTGCGGGCGCCAACCAAAATGCGTCGCGGACTATACCGCCCGCCTCTCCGGTCCGTTACTGGATCGGATTGACATGCGTGTTGAGGCGCCCCGGGTCGCAGCAGCTGATCTGAATTTACCTCCGCCAAAAGAAGGCACAGCCGAAGTTGGCGCCCGTGTCGCTGCCGCCCGGGCGCGGCAGTACGAGCGCTACGAGGCATTGGATCCTTCGGGCCAAACTCGCATAAATGCCTATGCAGACGGTGAAATTCTTGCAGAAGCAGCGAAGGCTGATGATGCGGCGCGAACTTTGTTGGAAAATGCGGCAGAACGCCTGCGTCTCTCGGCACGTGGATATATCCGGGTGCTGCGTGTCGCACTAACAATTGCAGACCTGGCGGAAGCTCCAGGCGTCACCCGTACCCATGTAGCGGAAGCCTTGTCCTACCGGACGCACTAAAGGCAGAATTCCGCCGATTTCAAGCCATCTTTAACTTTAGCCTGCCTTGAATGACCTTTCGGCAGTTGTCGTCACTGGCCACTAGAGCGTCGTGCGTCGCTTGCAACGCAGACCGGCGCTCTATCACGTTGATTGCGGGCAATTTATGCCGGCCAATCTGATTCAGATTGGTCGGGATTTGCCCGAGCCTCTCAGCATGTGGACATGGACAAAAATGGATGGTCTTCGGATGGCTTTTAAGTTCAGTATCAAGAGCCGGGCGACCCAGCTTTCCTTAGCGCAGGCATTTGCGGGCTTTGGGATAGTACTGTTACTCATGCTCGGGATTACCGCAACAATTATTTCCACGCGCGTCTCTGCCATCGATGAGCTGGCACGAACGACTCGCGATCAAATACTGCCCGAGTCTGCCAAGCATGTATCGGCTGCGCTAGCCACTGAGCGCCTCATGCAGCTAACCATGCGCATGTCTTACGCGACAACTGCATCTGAACGAAACGATCTAAAGGATCAGGCAGCCGCTGTTGCTATGCCGTTCATGCAATCGCAAAGCCGTCATCACCAAACGGCCACCGCCGATGCGCTTAAATCTATTCAGCACGCGGCTGCGACTGCAGATAAACGGGACCAGCACAACATCGAGATACTCGCAAAAATACAATCGACCGACAATTTTATAAAAGAGCTCACCATCGAAATTTCGGATAACTATTCTAGATCTGAGCAGGAATTTGCACAGATGATCAAATATTTGACGGCAACATCAGACGCGACATTTTCGCCTTTCACTGCCGAACGCTTACAACAGAATTTTACGACTGCGGCCAGTGCACAGAAGCTTCTTCAATACGTACATGACGCCCGCAAGACTGTAAGCAGCGCGCTCAGGTCTGATGACCTAGCGCAAGTTTCCAACGCAAAGACTTTCTTTTTAGAGAACATGAATAAAGCTCAATCTATGGAAAGAGAGATAAATCGTTCCGGCTCTTACAAAAATTTGTCCCTTTCAATCAAGAGCATAAGCAAAGCCGTAATTCTCTTCGACCTGCACAGTCAGCAAATCACAGAGAAAGCGCTCCAAATTAGCGACCTAGACCGTGCAATGCAGACACTTACGAACCTTGCAGATCAACACGCTGCAATGTCCAACAATTTGGCGACCACTAGCGCAAACGGCATAATTAATGGAGTTGAAAATATCCAACTAGCAATCGGGTTTGCTGGTGCCATTTTCTTAGTAATGGTGATTCTAATCGGCCTAATTACGCGACGCTTGGTCATTGTACCAATCCAGCGATCCGTTCACGTACTAGCAGAACTTGGGGCTGGCCGATCTGCAGATCCGCCACCGGCTGCGACCCTCAGGGAACTCAACATGCTTGGCGGCACCGTTGCAAAATTTGCAAACGCGTTACGCAGCATGGCGGAAATGAAAAAACAGAAATCTGTCGCAGCAGAGGAAGAAGAGCGCCGCGCCGCTATGCGCCAAGAGATGCGCGCATTGGCGAATGAATTTGAATCAACGGTGATGGCGTCCGTATCCCAGATCGGTAGATCGGCGGATGAGTTGCGCCAATCCTCCGACTTCATGTCTGATGCCATCAGCGCCACTGAAACCTTGTCCCATAGCTCCCGCGATCGCGCTGCTGAAGCCCGCGAGAATGTTGACGGTGTCGCAGCCGGGTCTCAACAGATTGCGAGCAGCATCGGAGAGATCGAGACCGCCGCATCGGATGCAGCCCAGCGGTCCCAACGTGGCGCAGACGCTGCTGCGAACGCAAAAGCATCTGTATCCGGCCTGACCGATGACGCGAACCGGATTGGCGAAGTTGTCAATCTGGTCAGCGAGATCACGAAACGCACGAACTTGCTGGCTCTAAACGCAACCATTGAAGCCGCACGGGCGGGTGAAGCAGGGCGCGGATTTGCGATTGTCGCGGGCGAGGTCAAACAGCTTGCGGGCCAAACCGCAGAAGCCGCACACGAGATCGTCGAGCATGTGAAGCGCATCCGGGACGGCGTAACCGAAACTTCTGATCATATTGAAGTCATTGCCGACGTGGTCGCATCCACATCTGATATGGCGGATATGATCGCGTCATCGGTATCACAACAGGCGGCCACGACCCGCAGCATTGCAGATCGTGCCGGGGGAGCCGCCGCCGCCAATGTCGAGGTGGCAGACCTCATTGCCCAACTCAACGAGAAAGCCCGGTCTGGCAATGCCGTTGTGGAGCAAGTCTCCATCGCCGCCAATGAAATCCACAATGTCGCTGACACGCTTTGCTCGGACGTTGATGGATTTATCACTGGCCTTCGTGCGCGCGCAGCTGGTTAGCGCCAACCCGGGCCACATGCTAAGGACACGACATCACTCGATCCATTGAGGCCGTATCTCTATGACCATCCATTTCATCGGTGCCGGGCCTGGCGCGCCTGACTTGATTACTGTCCGGGGGCTGCGGCTGATCCAAGCGGCAGACCTTGTGCTTTATGCAGGCTCTTTGGTGCCTGAAGCTGTTGTGGCTGAAGCGAAGCCGGGCGCAAAGGTGGTTGATTCCGCCCCGATGGACCTGGATGCGATTATTGAAATGATGACGGAAGCCGTAGCGGATGGCGGCATTGTCGCCCGCGTCCATTCCGGCGATCCATCCATTTATGGTGCAATTGCCGAACAAATGCGCCGCTTGGAAGCCCTCGACCTCGCGTTTGACGTCACGCCCGGCGTGCCAGCATTTGCAGCAGCAGCGGCAGCGCTGAAGATGGAACTGACTCTGCCAGAGATCGCGCAAACTGTGATAGTCACCCGTACGTCCGTCCGCGCAACAGCAATGCCTGAAGGCGAGGATCTAGTGACGCTGGGCAAAAGTGGGGCCACGCTGGCGATCCACCTATCCATCAACAATCTGGCGAAAGTAAGCCGTGAGCTGACGCCGCTTTATGGCGCAGATTGCCCTGTCGTCGTTGTGTACCGCGCGACTTGGCCGGATGAGCTGATCATCCAAGGGACGCTCGCCGACATCCGCAGCGCCGTGAAGGCCGCCAAGATCACCCGCACTGCGCTTATCCTGGTAGGCCCCGCACTTGGCGAACATGCGTTTCGGGACAGCAAACTCTATGACGCCGCGCATCATCATGTGTTGCGGCCTAAATCAGCTTAAGGCGCATTCAGCCCCATAATTTCGCGCAAGGTCGACCCTTCATATTCAGTTCTGAACAGGCCCCGTCGCTGCAATTCCGGCACGACCAGATTACAGAAGTCCTGAAGTGATCCAGGCATGATTGGCGGCAATAGATTAAAGCCGTCAGCCCCACCTTCGCGGAACCAATGCTCCATATGGTCTGCCACGTCTTTCGCGTCGCCAACGATCAGACAGTGATTGCGCGCGGCCTTAGACTGCACGGCAACTTGGCCAAGGGTGTAGTTCTTCGCCCGCCCAATCCTAACGAACGTGCCCGGCCCGCTCATGCGAAGGTCATTGCCTTCAAGCGCAGGCATCGGCCCGTTCGGGTCATAGCTAGATAGGTCTACACCG
>JBDQJI010000160.1:0-6337 GCA_040263875.1 Alphaproteobacteria bacterium | reverse complement strand
GCGCCCTTCAAGGCAGCGATCTGATCTCTCTCGCTGGGCGTGAGATGCGTATAGTTCGACATGGCGACACCGTTTCACGTTGTGCATCAGACAGATACCAAATCTGCCCGCGGTGTTGCACTTCGCTCCGGAATTCACCATGGACTTGACTGAAAATCGTAACGGCTCGGTCGTCACTCTTGGCGCATCCGGTCGGATTGACCATCAGACCGCCGATGCTTTTCAGCAAGCCCTTGATCCCTATCTGGGGGATTGCAAGGAAGGCGGCGACAAACTTGTGCTGGACTTTTCCGACGTAAATTACGTTTCCAGTGTTGGGCTTCGGGTGTTGTTGATGGCATCTAAGAAAACGAAGGCGCAGAAGGGACAGATCTGTGTTGCAGGCATGCAGCCAACTGTCGGTGAGGTCTTTCGGATCAGCCGGTTTGATACCATTCTGCCAGCCTATGACACAGTTGATGACGCGGTCGCCGCGTTCTCAAGCTAGAGACAAGGAGCGGCGCGATGCTGGTACGGTTTTGGGGAACCAGGGGATCTTTGCCGACCCCGATGTGGAATGACCAAATCCGCATAAAGGCACGCGCGATTGCTAAGGCGGCTTCTGGCCAAACCTTTGCAGACGATGCTGCAGTCGAAACATTCCTAGACGCACAGCCCTATTGGATGGCGAACACGTATGGCGGCGATACCTCTTGCTTAGAGGTGGAGCTGGCTGGCGAAGAGCATTTGCTTTGTGATTTCGGGTCCGGTGCCAGGCGGCTTGGTGGCGCTATGATCGGCAAACATGGTCCAGGCAATGGCCAGACCTATCATGTGCTGATGTCCCATCTCCATTGGGATCATTTGATGGGCTTTCCGTTCTTTGTGCCAGCTTTCATTCCCGGCAATCGTATCGTGATCTATAGCTGCCATGATGATGCGGAAGCATCATTCCGGCGGCAAAATCAGGCACCGAACTTCCCGGTCGATTTTTCGGTCCTGGCTGCCAAGATCGAGTTCCGCAAACTTAAGGCGGGCGAAACCACAGAGATTGCAGGTGCCAAGGTAACGCCTAAACTGCAGCTCCACGCGGGTGATTTCTATGGCTACCGGATTGAGGCTGAAGGGTCTGTGTTCGTGTATTCCAGCGATTCCGAACACCGGATTGAGGATGAACACGCGGCTGATGGCTTCGTCGAGTTTTTCCGTGAAGCTGATCTCGTTGTCTTTGACGCCATGTATTCCTTGGCGGATGCGGTTTCCCTGAAGGAAGACTGGGGCCACTCCTCCAACATCGTAGGCGTTGAGCTTTGTCAGCGGGCGAACGTAAAGCGCCTTGCTTTGTTCCATCATGAGCCCGTCTATGATGACGCTCGAATTGACTCGATCCTGGCTGATACGCTGCGATATGAGGAAATTCGCCGCGATGCATACCCAGACAATGATGTGCTGGAGGTCATTGCTGCCGGTGACGGGCTAGAGGTCCAGCTTTAGGCGCACATGGCCAAAATTCTCGCTCACCTGACGGACTTCCTGCTAGCGAAGCGCGGGCTCGCCGTTAGCATTATCGGTACAGTGCTTGCCGGTCTGATCATCTGGCAGGCGCCGATTAGCCTCTCAAATTCCTGGTTTGATTCCATGAACCAGATGTATCCGCGGCAGCGCACGACTGAGCCCGTTATCGTCGTCACGATCGACGAGGCGAGTGTGGAGGCGGTTGGCGCTTGGCCCTGGCCCAGAGCCGTCAATGGTGAGCTGATGGCCCGGATTGCTGCGGGCAAACGGGCTGCGGTCGGTGTTGATATTATTTACGCAGAAGAAGACTCGCTCGGCCCGCACAAGCTTGCAGAACATGTGGATGCCCCCCATGAGGCCAAGGAATGGCTGCGCACACTGCAGCATGGCGACCATGATATCGTCCGCGGGATCACGGATGCGCCTTTCGTATTAGCGGTTGGTGATGTTGGTATTGCGCCGCGCGCGCGCTCCAGCCTTGGTGAGGAAGTCGCGGAACACGGCGAAGATGCTCGACATGCGATCCATAGGTGGCTCAAACCATTTCAGCCTTTGCGCAGTCACGATCTGATCCGGGAAGCAGCGTTTGGCGAAGGCGTCGTTGCGCAGCATCATGCGTTTGATGGTGTGGCGCGGCGAACGGGCCAGGTCTTTGATGTTGGCTTCGAAGAGCTGGCGCCTGGCCTTGTGATTGAGATGCTGCGGGTCGCGGCAGGGGCGGATGTCGTTCACGTCCACAGTAATGAAACTGGCGTCCATCAACTGGCGCTGGTCAAGGGCAATGACACACTCTTTACCGTCCAGACAGAGGCTGATGGCTCCGTCCGGCCATGGTATGCCGAACGGGATACGAGCAAGGAAATACCTGCCATCGCTTTGATGGACGATGATGACGAATTGGCCCGGCTTGAAGGCAAGCTTGTGCTGGTTGGATATGCCGCCGCTGGTGGCTTGGATGAGCGTGTTTCGCCACTTGGCGCATTGATCCCAGGCGTGGAAGCGCATCGTCAAACACTTGAGGCAATTTTTGACGGCGCGCTGCTGTTCCGCCCAGACAATGCGAAGCAAGTGGAAATCGCAGTGACATTGGTCTTGGCACTCATTGCCGCCTTTGCCGTGCCTAGGATGCGATTGGCGTGGGCTGCTCTCGGTGGCGTAGGCCTCGCACTCTCACCGCTTTTGGCTGCCGTAGCGGCTTATGTTGCGGGGCAGCTGGTTTTTGATGGTGCAGCACCCGCTTTGGCGATTGGTGTTGCGGGTGGCTTGGCATTTCTAGCGTCCATGACACTTAGTGAACGGGAGCGGCGTGTGGCAGCGGCTGCAAGTCAGCGGCTCGATGGTGAGATGGCAGCGGCCAAACGCATCCAGATGGGCATTCTACCGAAAGCGGCAGAGGTCTTTCCAGATGAGCAACGCTTTTCGATCGCGGCCATCAGTGAGCCCGCGCGGACAGTCGGCGGGGATCTGTATGACTTCTTCCTGTTGGATGATAAGCGCCTGTTTTTCCTGGTCGGCGACGTGTCCGGCAAAGGCCCAGAGGCCAGCCTGTTCGTGGCGATCTCTAAGGCACTTTGTAAATCTTCCGCACTGCGAGACATGGAGTCCATTGGTGCGGTTTTGGAACAAGCGACCAGTGAAATCGCCCGCGATAATCCAGGCACCATGTTCGTCACAGCCTTTGCTGGCATTCTGGATGTGGAAACGGGCGCGCTTGAGTTCTGTTCCGCTGGTCACGAGCAGCCCTGGCTGATCCATTCTGATGGCTCGCAGGAGCGTCTCGAAGGAGAGGGCGGGCCGCCACTTTGTCTGTTGGACGAGTTCCCGTTTCCGACCGATCAGGCGCAGATGCAGCCCGGCGACGTGTTGGTAGTAGTGACCGATGGCGTTACCGAAGCCCAGAATATATCAGGTGATCTCTTTGGGGTTGAACGCACGGATGAAGCGCTGGATGGTGTTGCTGGTATGAGCGACGCGTCGGCTGTGTTGGATGCGTTGGTGAAGCCTGTGCTTGCGTTTGCCGGTGAAGCCGAGCCGGCGGATGATCTGACCGCAATCATCATATGTTGGCCTGGTCCGGCGAAATCCAACGTTGAAGCCGCATAAAGGCTTGCGTTTTTGGCCCTTCTAGCGTCGTATGATGCATACCGTTCAAGGCTTTCCGGTAGAGAGAGCCAGGCAGGAACAGGAGAATTGGCGCGTGGCTGAAGATACAGCGATTGAAATGCGGAACGTGAACAAGTGGTTCGGTGACTTCCACGTTCTAAAAGATATCGACATGACCGTGCAGCGCGGCGAACGCATCGTTGTGTGCGGGCCGTCTGGCTCGGGCAAATCAACGTTGGTGCGATGCATTAACCGCCTGGAAGAGCACCAGGAAGGCGATATCATTGTTGATGGTGTTGAACTTACCAGTGACCTCAAAAACATTGATAGCGTACGTTCTGAAGTCGGCATGGTGTTTCAAAGCTTCAACTTGTTTCCGCATTTGAGCGTGCTTGAAAACTGCACGCTGGCACCGCTTTGGGTGCGCAAGCAGCCGAAGGCCGAAGCTGAAGAAATTGCCATGCAATATCTGGAGCGCGTGAAAATTCCAGAGCAGGCGGCGAAGTTTCCAGGCCAGCTTTCCGGCGGCCAGCAACAGCGCGTTGCGATTGCACGTGCGCTCTGCATGAATCCACGCATCATGCTGTTTGATGAGCCGACGTCTGCGCTTGATCCTGAAATGATCAAGGAAGTGCTGGATGTTATGGTCGATCTGGCCGAAAGCGGCATGACAATGATCTGCGTAACCCATGAGATGGGCTTTGCCCGCCAGGTCGCGAACCGCGTGGTTTTCATGGATGGTGGAGAGATCGTTGAAGAGAACGCGCCGGAGGAATTCTTCTCTAATCCGCGTAACGAACGAACACAGCTTTTCTTAAGCCAGATCCTGCACTAAGGTCTCCCGCGCCCGCGCCTTTAGCGACGTGGGTGGAAAGATCGATTGAGCGCCGCGTTAAGCCTTTCAGGCTGCCCGGCGCTCGCCCCGGGCGTGGTGGAATCGGTAGACACGACAGACTTAAAATCTGTTTCGCGCAAGCGAGTGCCGGTTCAAGTCCGGCCGCCCGGACCAATTCCTAAACTTTATAGAACCTTGCCGCGACGTCATGGAACATCTGGGATTTTTCAGCGTCGCTGGCACCAGATGCTAGGCGTTTGAAGGCATTCCAGTATGTGCGGTAGCTGCCGCTGACTTTATCGACCGGGAAATTGCTCTCGAACATGCAGCGGTTCGGGCCAAAGGCTTCAATGCAGGTTTCGACATAGGGGCGCCACGTATCTGCCAGTTCCTGGGATGACGGCGGAGCAGCACGGTCCTGGAAGCCAAAACCATTGACCGGCATGCCAAGTCCACCAAGCTTCACGCAAACATTGTCGCCTGCCGCAGCCACTTTCTCGACACCTGCTTTCCATGCCGGGAATAGTTCCTTCTGGCGGCCTTCGTAGGGGCCAACGCCCAGGGGGCCGCCCACATGGTTCATGACGATGGCATTGTCAGGGAAGGTTTCGACCAGGAATGCCAGTTCATCTAATTGTGGGTGGTAGAGCCATGCTTCGAACGAGAGGCCCATGCGACCAAGCGTTCGGAAACCTTCTTGGAAGGCTGGGTCATGGTACATATCCGGTGGTGCGCCGACATGGCTGTTATGGATGGCAGGGGAGGGATCAAACGAGATTGAATGCCGTGTGCCTCGGAACCGTCCGCCGCCTGCGTTTACATGGGCTTGCAGCACATCCTCAACCGCACCACCAAGGCGTAAGTCCGCATAGCCGACGATACCGGCTGCGACTCGGCAATCGCCATAGTCGCCGCTCGCACTCATGGCGGCGATGCCATTGGCGTACTCGGTTTCGCCTACGGGCCGCATTTCCTCCGGCCCATCTGCGCGCCACTGGGATGTGCATTCGATGAACACGGTTTTGCGGACATTATGCCCATCCCCCGCATCCGCCAGCATCTCATCCAACTGATAGCGAGACTTCGGAAAATCCCAGAGGTGATGATGCGGATCAATAATCGGCAGATCAGGCTCCAGCACATCCTCCCGATTAGCGTTCAACCAGTCCTCCGGCACCGTCCGCGCGCGCGCTGACACCTTCGTAGAAACAGCTTCCGTCATAGCTAGCTCCCCGCCGCAGCGTCGCGGCTATGTCTAATCCATCCCAAATAGTCTGGCATGCTTCGACAAAGGCATGAAGTGAAAATGAGTCTTAGCGGATTTAAGCAGTAGCAAAGCCAATGGCCCGGCAGTTACTGCCTTCTACCCCACATAACACCCAGATGCGCAAGCCTGGTGAAAGTCTTCTACAGACCACCGAGCAACCCAAGGCACCGCAGCGAATTAGCCTGACGCTGCTATACCGCGCGTAGCAGGTTAGGGACAGCAGTGCCGCCCGTGTCGGGGCCGCGCAAGGCCGTGTGGCTGAAGGCAAATGCCAGAGATTGCGCCCTGAATGATGACGCCACAATTGAAGGCGGCATAGATGGCGGCATTGCATTTCAAGCCGCGGCGACGCAATCGCCTTTGTAAAAGAAACCCGTTAGAGGCTGCCGACTTAGCAGCCTACTTCACAGAGCCATACGGCACAGCAGGTGATGTTGTCGATATTGGTGCCGGGACAACAAGCGACCTCTACAACAAGGCCACTGGCGACGGCGAGAACGCCAATGCGGGCTGGATGCAAGCGGGAACAGGAGGCGCAGCAGTACTTGTTCCCTTCGCTTCTGGTGCCGCCGACGCAACGCCAAGGCTGCACGAATATGTAGCCTTGGCGTGTTACTTTCTCTCCATTTATACGCAGT
>JBDQJI010000159.1:0-6695 GCA_040263875.1 Alphaproteobacteria bacterium | reverse complement strand
GAGATTGCCATGGCCCTGAACTCAACGCCGCGAAAGTGCCTCGGATTCAAAACACCCATCGAGGCCATGCTCGCCGAGCTTGGAAATGACGTTCAAATCAGGTTTGCTTGATCGCGTTGCGCTTCGCGTCGGAATCCACCAGGGCTTGGGCGGGCTGCAGTGAAAATTGTGAACCCGGCAGCGTCTGCCTCCGCCTCTAGATCACACCAAATATCGGCGGCAGCATGGTCCCCATAACGGAATTCATTCGGGAACGGTTTCCACGGTTGGGTATGCAGGGCCGTGAAATGCAACAGCTTTGACTGGCCTTGCTGGTACTCGGCATCCCGCGCATTCCATTCAGCTGGCATCTGCCCCCAAAGGCCTGGGATTGCAGCCGCGCGGCTTCGAAATTCCCGATGCATCGCCTGATTTTCCTGCGCCAACTCTTTCGGCCACACGTCCCCCATACGCGCAGCGTCCAGCAGCATAACAGAGGTCTCACGGTCATCGATGCTCAGCACGCCGGCGGCACCCATCGGCTGGTCAAACAGCGCCGCTGGGTCCGTCAAATAGACCTGATCGGCGTCATTATAGACCGCCCGGCCGTACCCGCTGGCGAACGCTGGAATGGCATAGCGGTAATTGGTGAACCCTGTTTTCCAGTATCGCCTAGCGAACCCTGCCAGGTCCTTCATCAAATAAATTTCATAGGCCCGGGCTGGGGCTCGGTACTTTAGGATGGACCAAACCAGCACCCGTTCAGCGCGATTCTGGCCAGGTTCCGCACCAATAAAAATCCGCACTGGCGGCCTTGGGTCAGGCGTGACACCGGGTTCGGGCGGGAAAGCCGCAAGTGTTGGCATGGCCCGCCACCCATCAGGACGCCCTGTGAGAACCCGCAGGAAATACCCAATCCGGCGATGCCAAAGCCGTGTCTTGAATGCTGGGTTACTGGAGGTTGCGCCTTTCGGCATTCAGGCTGATCCGTGATGCGGGCTTGGTCTGACTCTACATAATGGATTTCATGGGAATTGCACGGGTGCTCCTGTACGTGACCAATCGCAATTCCGTGACCAATAGCAGTTCAGCAATCTATCCGCGAAGATCCTGCGTATACTGGCTAACAAAGGAGACACATTATGCGCCGCGCCCTTTTATTGATTGCCACACTCATAGCCTTCACGTTCACAACGTCGCTCGCACGCGCCGATAACGCCGAGTCCGCCGTTCGCGCAGTTGTTGAGGCCCAGGTCGCCGCCCTTGCCGCCGGTGATGCAGAAGAAGCGTTCAGCTACGCCACACCCGATATCCAGAAACGCTTCGGGTCTGCGGAGAATTTTCTGGCCATGGTCCGCCTCAGCTATAGCGCGCTGATCAAGGCGGAAGTATTTGAGGTTGAGGCCGTGGAAACACAGGGTCAGCACGGTGCCGTTCGCGCCCATGTGGTCGGCAAATACGGCAAAGCATTTAAGGCCATATACCCTCTACTCCGCCAGCCAGACGGCGCTTGGCGGATTGACGGCTGCTATCTCCAAACAACAGACGGTCAATCGCTCTAAGTTCCTGCCTGCGCTTGTGACTGCGCGCCCGGACGGCTAGCCTTTCCACTAGAGACAAAAGCGACGCAGTTTCCATGCGCTGCCTGGAGAGGATATTCGACATGACTGATACCGGTACGCTCGATCTGCCGAGCCTTAAAGCATTTTTCAATCCGGATTCCGTGGCAATTTTTGGCGCGTCGTCGAACCCGCTCAAGATCGGCGGCCGCCCGATCAACAATATGAAGATCGCAGGCTACAAAGGCCGCGTCTTGCCGATCAACCCGATGTCTCCCGAAATTCAGGGCCTTAAATCCTACGCTTCGATTCATGATGTCGATGGCCCAGTCGACATGGCGATCATCGTTGTGCCGCAGGAAAAAGGCTTGGTCGAACCTGCCGTTCAGGCCTGCATCGAAAAAGGCGTGAAGGCAGCGATTATTCTGTCTTCCGGCTTTGCAGAAATCGACGAGGCCGGCGCTCAAGCCCAGGACCGGATCGCGGCAGCAGCGGCTGAAGCTGGCCTGCGCGTGATGGGGCCGAATTGCATGGGCACCATGAACGCCAATACAGGCATGATCGCAACGTTTACATCTGGGCTGGTTGATAAAGGCCCTGACTCAGGCGGTATCTCCATCGCCAGCCAATCCGGCGCGTTCGGTGCCCACTGCTTCATGCTCGCCCGTGAGCGTGGGCTTGGCATCAATCTTTGGGCGACCATGGGCAACCAGTCCGATGTCGAATTCTCCGATTGCCTCGCCTACATGGCGGAGGACCCGAACACCAAAGTCGTGATGGGCTATATCGAAGGCATTCAGAACCCGGAACGCTTCCAAGCAGCCTTGGCCCATGCCCAAGCGCAGAAGAAGCCTGTCGTGCTGATGAAAGTTGGCCGGTCAGATATCGGTGCGGCTGCAGCAGCATCGCACACGGCGTCCCTTGCCGGTTCAGACGCAGTATTTGACGCATTACTCAAGCAGTATGACGTCTACCGCGCCCAATCCATCGACGAGATGTTTGATGTCGCCTATGCCGCCAGCTTTGGCAATTTCCCAACCACGCCAGACCTTGGTGTGATTACCGTGTCCGGCGGCGTTGGCGTTATCATGGCGGATGCTGCGGCTGACGCTGGCATGACCCTTCCCGAATTGCCGGTTGAGACCCAAAACCGCATGCGCGAACTAGTGCCGTTTGCTGGAACCCGTAACCCGCTGGATGTGACGGCGCAGTTCATCAACGACGCCTCACTGATGAAGCCCATGTATGAAGCGCTTATGGATGAAGGTGGATACCAATCCTCCATCTGCTTCGGGACGTCTGTCGGCCTAAACGAAATGCTGATGGAAAAGATATTGCCGCAGCTGAAAGAAATCGGCGCCAAGTACCATGACCGCGCCATGGCATTATCCTTCCTGTCCCGCCCGGACATGACGGCGAAGCTAGAAGAATGCGGCTTCATGGTGTTCGAAGATCCATCGCGCGGCATAAATGCGCTGGCGGCCTTGACCCATTTCGGCCAGGCGTTTGCAAAATCCGATGCTGGAGAGGCTCCACCAGTGGCACCAGGTGATGCGCCGCCGGTTGCAAAGGGTGCAGCGCTTAATGAAACGCAGTCGAAAGCCATGCTCGCTGCCTACGGCTTGCCGATGGTGGATGAACGCACCGTCGAATCGGCGGAAGCTGCGGCAGAGGCCGCCAATGGCATCGGCTATCCCGTGGTCATGAAGATCGTGTCTGCCGATATTCTGCATAAATCCGAAATCGGTGGTGTAATTCTGAACGTCCAGGATGCGGATGCTGCCAATGAAGCGTTCGATACGCTGATGGACCGTGCCAAGCAGCATGCGCCAAACGCCCATGTGGACGGCATTATGGTTGCCCCAATGATCAATGACGGCGTCGAGACGATCATGGGCGTTGTCCGTGACCCTGTGTTTGGACCAACGGTGATGTTCGGGCTTGGCGGGGTGTTCGTCGAGGTTCTGAAAGACGTGACCTTCCGTGTGGCACCGTTCGGTGTGGACATCGCCCATGAAATGATCGGCGAGGTGAAAGGCCGCGCCATGTTGGATGGCGTGCGCGGTGCCCCACCTTCAGACGTTGACGCCTTGGCAGAAGCGCTGGCCAAGCTGTCAGTTTTCGCCGCCGCCAATGCTGACACACTGGAAACGGCCGATGTGAACCCCTTCCTCGTCCGCCCCAAGGGCAAGGGCGCGGTCGCAGTCGATGCGCTTGTTATTGGCCGAACGGACTAAGGAGAGACCACCATGCATCCCGTGAAAGACGTCGCCGACCGCTTTCCGTTCGTTCCATACGAGAACCGCCCTAAGCTGGAATGGCCCGGCGGCGCGCGGGTCGCACTTTGGGTGCTGCCTAACATTGAGCATTACGAATACATGCCAACGTTCAACAATGTTCGCAAACCCTGGCCGCGCATGCCCGCACCGGATGTGCTGGGCTATGGCGTACGGGATTACGGCAATCGCGTTGGCGTATGGCGGATGTTTGATGTGTTCGACAAACACAACATCAAATGCACTGTCAGCCTGAATTTTGGCATCATCGAGCATTACCCGGATATCTGGGAAGCAATGGAAGCGCGGGACTACGATTACGTCTGCCATGGTCTGTATAACAGCCGCTATATGTGGAACCTGGATGAGGCTGAAACCCATGCCGTCATCAAAGATTGCGTCGACACATACCGGAAATATTCAGGCCGCCAACTGAATGGCTGGTTTGGCCCTGCAGCCAGCGGCACCTATTGGGGTGCGGAAGCCTGTGCTGCAAATGGCATCAGCTTCTCCACGGATTTCTACCATGACGACCAACCGATGCGCGTGAAAACCGCCAAAGGCGACCTCGTATCCATCCCCTATTCCATGGATGTAAACGACGCCGTTGTTTACCGCTGGCAGACCGAGGGTGAAGAGTTTGCCCGGATGATGCGAGATTATTTTGACGTGATGTATGCCGAGGGCGAACACTCCGGCACAGTCATGCCGCTCTGCCTGCATCCCTACCTTTACGGCCAACCGCATCGACTGAAATACTTGGACGAAACCCTGGCTTACATCATGAGCCATGATGGCGTGTGGCAAGCAACAGGCACCGAAATCGCTGATTGGTGCAAAACCAATTGGCTGCCTAAGCTGGAAGGTATTGGGGGCTAGCGGCCAATTCAGCCACGCCGTGTGTGCGTCATGCGCCTGATTAGGAAGTCCGTCAGCGAGATTTAGTCGCCCGCTTGTTTTTCATAGTGGACCAGCGCCTTCAGCTCACCTTCACGTTCCCGTAGCTCAGCAATCTGGGCCTCCAGGGCTTCCTGCCGCTTTTCGGCGCGGACATAGACAGCCTTGAGTTTCTGGTCCATCAGCAATCGTGTCTCTGCAGCTTTCGCAACGCTGGCGGAGAGCTTTTCTTTGATCGCAGCTTCCCGCGCTTTCAGCTCCAGCACTTTTTCCGTTTTAGTTTCAGCTTTAGCTACCAATTTTTTGAGGCTAATTTTTTGGACTTTGACAGCGTCTTTGGCTGTCTGAAGTTCGGCCTCAATATCTTTTAGCTGCTGCTCCGCCCGAGCTTCGGCCTCCATAATCTTAGCGTTTGCCGCTGCAAGGCTCTCTTCTGTATTGGCTTGGTGTTCCAGTGCTTCACTGAGCTTCGTTTCCGTGAATGCTAGGCGGTCCTGGGTCTTCAAGTGCTGGCTATGCGCAACCTTAGCTTCGGCCAAAGCTTTCCGCGCTTGATGAATATCGGCATTTAAGGTCGCAACCTTATCTTTCAAAGATTGCTCTCTTTGGCGGAATTCAGCGAGCTTGGCCCGCTCAAATTCAGCGCGCTTATTGACCTGCTCCAGAGCCCTATTTTCTTTCCCAACCTTGCTTAGGGTATTTCTCGCATCACGCAAATCTGCCTGCGCAGCCTTGCCTTTCTCCACAAGGTACATGCGATCTTCAAGAATACCTTTTATTTTACTTTTATCACTCGCAAGCTTGTCCATCCTTTGCTTCATCGCAATGATGCGGCTCTTACTTTGTGCACGCGTTTTCATGAAATTCACGGATAGGCCCCTGAAATCATTTCTATAGCGGGCCATCACTTCGACCGAATATTCGTCCTCAAAGACCTTGTTATGCGCAGAGTTATCTTCATCTGTGCGCCTGAAGATTTCTGATGGGAAGTCGGGTGAAAATGACCGAGGCGTCGAGCGTAAAAATTCCCGCCGCCAATGTGGAGGAAAGACATAGGCCCGCGGGTATACAAAATCCCGGGAAACGCAGAAGAACAATGCCGAGCCCGGTTTCGTCAGTTCTTCAATAATTTGTTTGTAAAATTCAACCTGGTCGTCTTTCATCTCCTGCAGCGCAGCAATCGTCACCAGAATATCCGCACTAACTTTGTCTGAAATGCTCTCCAATTTCCAAGCTGGGACAATCAAAACGTCAACAGAATCGAATTGACTGATGTCTGCATGAATATCAAGAATAGTGACATTAAGATCAGGGTATTTTTTACTCAAATACGCATGGGTCCAGGCAAGACTTGCAGGAACAATATCCACCAAGATGCAGCGCGCATTAAAGTTCGAAAGGTGCATAACGCCTTCTGGCAGGCGACCAAACCCTATGCCAATTTCCAGATACACAGGGCGATCTTCTGGTGTTGTTTCGGACAGGTTCGTAAATTTGTCCAGCAGGATCAGGTCATGCAGCGTGCCGAGCTCAAATTTCCGGATGTCGCCCGGATTAGGCGAATTCAAAATTCTACGGAAACCAGCCTCTGGGCCAACAGAAAGATAGAAGGCCTCAAATGTTTCTAAGTCTTCAGCGCTCGCGACCTTCAGCGCGCTCCGACCGACCCACATGGGCATCATGTGTTCGATATCACCGCTATCTTCAGGAGCGTCCGCCTCAGTATCAATTTCCCAGGCATTTGATGGCTGAAAAATAGCATCTGCTGCTTGCATTTCGGCTTCAAGCTGCGAAATCAAACTCATATCGACTTGAGCGTCGACTGGTCCTTGCGGAAAAAGAGACTTCATGACGGCATCTCAATACCTGGTGGATTCCGACGCGAAGCGCAACGCGATCAAGCAAACCTGATTTGAACGTCATTTCCAAGCTCGGCGAGCATGGCCTCGATGGGTGTTTTGAATCCGAGGCACTTTCGCGGCGT
>JBDQJI010000158.1:0-6751 GCA_040263875.1 Alphaproteobacteria bacterium | reverse complement strand
CTAGTCGGCGAGTTGTTCCACCTCATCATCGCGGACCAGTTCGAACGCGTACGTGCGGGCGATAAATACTGGGGCGAAGCTCACCCGCTGCCAGAAGTCGCCCAAGGCATCGGCCTCGACACTTTAAGCGGTGTCATCACGGCGAATACTGGCGTCGAGGTCATGCAGGAAGACGTATTCCTCAGCTATGATCGTAAAGGCGGCGGCGATGGTGACGACACAGTTATCGGCAGCCAGGACCGGGATCTCCTGACCGGCGGCGATGGAAATGACACCCTCTACGGTCGCGACCACGATGACTATCTGGATGGCGGCGATGGCTATGACACGCTGAACGGCGGTGCGGGCGATGATGTGCTGCACGGCCAGGATGGCGGCGATAGCATTCGGGGTGCCTCCGGTAATGACGAAGCATTCGGCGGCGGTGGTCACGATTGGATCGCCGGCGGCAATGGCGATGACTGGATCGAAGGCGGTGCGGGCCATGATGAGCTCTTCGGCCAAATCGGTGATGACGCCATCCACGGCGGCGATGGCTTTGACCTCATGTATGGCGGCCATGGACAGGATTATCTCCATGGTGGCGCGGATGGCGACAAACTATTTGGCAATCATGGGGAAGATCATCTGTATGGCGGCGCAGGTGAGGATTTCCTCTATGGCGGCTCCAATAATGACGTTTTAGACGGCGGTGCCGGAAATGACCGCGTCTACGGCCAGCAAGGCGATGATGAGCTATCTGGCGGTGACGGGCGCGATATTCTGCGCGGCGGCGATGGTAACGACCGGCTTGAAGGCGGTACTGGCCATGATGTCTTGCGCGGTGATAGCGGGCATGACGCCTATGTCTTCAAGGGCGTTTTTGGCTATGATCGTATACGCGGCTTCGAAGATGGCGACACGCTCGAATTTCATGGCCTGACGTTAGAGGACCTGCACATCAGCAGTGGCGACAATGTCACGATCTCCGCTGGTGACCAGGGTTCAGTTAAACTTCTTGGCGTCCATGCCGATGATCTGGATCACGGCGCACTTGTATTCCTAGACGCATAAGGTCTTGCCCCGCTACCATCGGTTCTTAGGCCCGATGGTAGCGGAGGCTAGATCATCTCTGTTTCATTCCCATTTCATGAGCTCAGACGGGCTGCATGGAACCTTGCAAGCGACAATGTTCGCGCGGGCGAGGACGTACTGATTGTCTCAAGCTCAGATCAGAACCCGGCATTGACGGATGCCCTTGCCGCCGCCTGTGATGCGGCTGGCGCTGGCACAGTGACGGCGGCGGTCATCGCATCACCAGCGGATATGACGGACTATCGCCATCCCACCCCAGTGATCGCGGCTGTCGAGCGGGCTGACCTAACCATCGTCGCAACAACCATCCGTTTCCCCCGCGCTTATGATGATTTGAGCGAGGCGCTTTACGCTGCTGGCAAGCGCCAGGT
This sequence comes from Alphaproteobacteria bacterium, assembly GCA_040263875.1. Classification (GTDB taxonomy): domain Bacteria; phylum Pseudomonadota; class Alphaproteobacteria; order Bin95; family Bin95; genus VMCJ01. The sequence goes on along the minus strand of JBDQJI010000158.1, from coordinate 5,306 downwards.
GCTTATCAACAATGCCCCGCTGGAGGATTTTACCCGGGGTGCCGCGCTGGCGGAACCGAAGGCACTACGCGCCTCAACTCATGCACTGGCAAAGGCTGTATCTGGCGCCAAACAGGTCCGTGTCACATCACCCAATGGTACGGATTTAACCGTTGGCGTCTGTCGGCCCTGCCTGCCATTAACCGGCCACGCGGAAGATGATACTGGCTTTGGCTCCTTCCCCAGCGGTGAGGCTATGTCTTCTCCAGAAGAAGGTACGGCGAGCGGTACATTCGTCGCCGATGCCTTTGGCCAAGTTGTCTATCTGGGTGGTGGCGGGCCGCAGCTTGGCGTTCTGGAAGACCCAATCCGCATGACGTTTGAGGCCGGGCGGCTTACCAATCTATCCGGCGGGGCCGCCGCCCGCAGACTGCAAACGATCTTAGATGCGGCGGATGCTCAGGCCTTAAATCTCGGCGAGCTTGGCCTCGGTACAAATCCCGCAGCCCGGGATATCGGCCATGTTGAGAACAAGTTCCGGCGCAATACGGCCCATATCGCGCTTGGCGACAATCATCTGATCGGCTGGCGTGGTGCAGATATTTACGGCGGCACGATCGTCAGCAATCGGCATATCGACCTGGTAGCAAACGGCATTACCATTCACATTGACGGCACGGCTTGGCAGTTCTGATCACCCGCCACAGCCTTTTGACCACAGGAGACTAATCCCATGGCGATCTACGAGATGCGGACCTACACCCTCTATGTCGGCAAAATGGCGGAGGCGACAGAACTTTATCAAAAACATGGCTTCCCAGCACTGGAAGCTGGCGGTCATGACAAGAAGCTTGTTGGTTATTTCCAGGGCGACACGGGCATGATCAACCAACTCACGCACATCTGGAAATTTGATGATGACGCTGACCGCCGTGCACATTGGGCAGCCGTATTCTCTAGCCGCGCGTTTATGGAAGACTTCGCTGCCAAGTTCCGCCCACTGGTGATGTCTCAGGAAGTGAAGCTCATGAACCCTGCCCCCTGGGGCCCACATCCTTGACCGGCACAACAAGGCTGCTGGCGGCGTTCGTTTGCCAAACGAAAACAAGTGACCTGCCGCAAAACGTTCAGAAAGAAGCCGGACGCACTTTCCTAAATATCGCAGGCTGCATGCTTGGCGGCGCCCATCATGATGCCGTAGAGCGCACGTTCCGAACGGTTGCACCGCTGAGCGGTGGCCCACAAGCACACGTTATCGGGCGCACAGAGACCCTGGGCCTCCTCGATGCAGCCATGGTGAACTGCCAGGCATCTGCCGCCCATGCCTTCGATGACACACATCTGGCGACAGTCATCCATCCCGCCGGGCCAATCGCTGGGCCTTTACTGGCGGAAGCTGAACGGACTGCGACGACAGGTGCAGAGTTCCTAGCCGCCTTGGCCATCGGCATTGAAGTCGCCTGCCGGGCTGCCAGCATGCTCATGACGCCGCCTGCCGAGCCTGAGCTTGGCTGGTACATGACAGGCATCGCTTGCCCCATAGGTGCGGCTGCCGCCATCGCACGTCTCCGCGGGCTATCTGAAGATCAAACGGTGATGGCGCTTGGCCTTGCTGCCACAGAATCCGCCGGGTTCCGGCAAACCCACGGCAGCATGTGCACCAGCCTCGTCCCAGCCCAGGCTGCGCGGGCCGGATATTTGGCGGCGCTTCTAGCCGAACAAGGCGTCACCGCGAAAGAGGAAACGCTGGAAGGCGCACGCGGCTTTGCAGATAGCTTCGCTGCCAATGCGCACTTGCCGCACGCCACAGATGGCCTTGGCAGGCGATGGGAAATGCTGGCCAATATGGCGAAGCCTTATCCATGCGGCATCGTCATCCATCCGGCCTTAGACGGGTGCCTGGAGATCACTCGGCAGTCTGGCTTCAACGCCGCAAAGATCACCCGAGTTAGCCTGTCAGTTGATCCACTCTGCCTCTATCTCTGTGACCGCCCGACGCCGCCAGATAGCCAGCTTGCTCAGGTCAGCCTGCAGCATTGGGTAGCCGCCACATTGGTTCGGGGCGCTGCTGGCATAGCTGAAGGCAATGAAGCTGCAGTAACTGATCCTGATATTCAGGCCGTGCGCGGACGGATTGAGGCTAAGCCAGACGAAAAAGTTTGCCGCGCAGGTGCCATCGTGCACGTTGAGCAGTCAGACAGGGCAAGCTTTGAACATCATGTCGATCACGGCATCGGCAGCCTAGAACGCCCAATGTTGCCTGCGGAGTTGGACGCGAAGTTCATGGCGCAGGCGCTGATAACGCTGCCTGAAGCGGATGCTACGGCAATGCTTCAGCGATGCAAAGACATGGCACAGCTCAAAAATGCGGCTGAAGTGATGATGGTCTGAAACCCGTTTTGCCGCAGGCCCCTACCGCCCTTTCCATTGCGCAGGGCGCTTCTCCGCAAACGCCTTCGGTCCTTCTTGCCCATCCTCAGTCTGCCGCAGTCGCATCTGCATGCTCTCTTCAAGCCGCAATCCATCCTGCAGCGAAATATATTGCGCGCGTACCGATAGTTCTTTGATCGCGCGCTGGGCGAGCGGTGCCATGGTCGTCAATTCCGCTGCCCGTTCCATGGCGACATCCATCACCGTGTCATGGGGCACCACCTCATTGATGAGGCCGAAATGCAGCGCACGCTCGGCGGAGAGGCGCCTGCCTAGCAGCAGCACCTCCATTGCGATCGGGTAAGGCAACTGGCGGATGGTGCGTTGTGTGCCGCCATTTCCTGGCAGGATGCCGCGCTTCACTTCCGACAAATCAAACATCGTGTGCTCGGAGGCAATGCGGATATCTGTCGCCAAAAGCAGTGTCATGCCGCCAGCGAGGCAGAGGCCGTTTACCGCAGCTACTACGGGTTTCCAAACCTCAAGGCCGCGATTCAGGATCTGATCCCGCTGCGTCTGCCAGAACTGCCAAGGCTCTAGCTGGTTAGAGCCCATGGCTTTCAAATCTGCGCCCGCCGTGAAAATCTGGCGCTCTGGTGGGCGGTTCGGCTGCGGCGCACCAGTAACGACAGCGATCCAAATATCAGGATTATCGCGCACCTCAACCCAGCTTTCAGAAAGCGCCTTATACATATCTGGCGACATGGCGTTCAACGCTTCAGGGCGGTTGATCGTGATTTTGGCAATATGGTCCTGGACGTCAAAATCAATGGGCATATGAGCCTCCGCTAAGCCAATTTAAAGGTGAGGACAGCGCGTTCGTTGTCGACCTGCTTGATAGCTGGCCGCACGCGAGCGCCAATCTCTGGCTCCCCGTCCAGGCCCAGCATGGCGCCCAGGATGCGAGGGCCATCATCCAACTGCACGATGGCGACCACATAGGGCAGATGGTCCTTGAACGCCGCGTTATAGAGTTGATGCACCTCAATGAATGAATAGATTTCGCCCTCACCTGTGCTTGGCTTCCAGGCGATATCTGTTGACCCGCAGGCATAACAGAAGCTTTCCGGCGGATGCTGACGCGCGCCACAGGATCCGCAGGTTTGTAGGCGCACTTCGTCCTTATTCAGGCCCTCCCAATAGGGCGCGTTCACATCTGTGATCTCGGGCAGTAGGTCTTTGAAACCTTCGAAGCTCATGGCTCTATGCTCCCACGTTCGAGAGGATCATGGCGGCGTGGGTTGTCATAATCCCGCCTTGCTGGCTGACCATGCCTGTCTCGCAGTCTTTCACCTGCCGCTCGCCGCATTGACCGCGCAATTGGCGCACGGCTTCAATCACAAGCTGGGTGCCGGGCATACCTGTTTCAGACAAAAGCCCGCCGGACGTATTGGTCGGCAGGCTGCCGCCGATCTGCGTTTCGCCCGCAAGGTAGAAATCCCCACCCTCCCCAGGTTTCACGAAACCGTAGTTCTCCAGGCTGATGATCGGGACGATGGTGAAGCAGTCATAGATTTGGAAGAAATCCATATCTGAAGGCTTCATCTCCGCCGCCTTAAACACCATTTCCCCGGAACGCTTGGCACCAGACAGCGTCATCTTGGGCCTCCGCCAAAATTCCCAGGATGGATGGGATTGGCCGATGCCTTCGATGAAGACCGGTGTCTGTTTCATATCCCGCGCACGTTCTTCGGTCGTGATGATGTAGGCGGCACCGCCATCTGACACGGGGCAGCAATCCAGCAGATGGAACGGCTTCGCGACCCAGCGCGAGTTCATATAGTCGTCCATATTGATCGGATCCCGGAACTGCGCGTTCGGGTTCATGCTGGCGTGTTTGCGATGGGTGACAGCGACAGCGCCTAGGCCTTCCTGGGTCGTACCGTATTCGTGCATATGTCGCCTGGCGATCATGGCGTAGCTGGAAGGCGCGCCGAATAATCCGGCGATACTGCCTTCGCTGCCACGCGGACGGGCATAGCTGGCACGGCTGCCCGTACGTGGATTATCGCCATAGGAGATCGCGATTACCTCTGCCTGCCCTGCTTCAATTGCACTGATCGCATATTGAATGAGGCCGATATTGCTGCCGCCTGCTTGGTCCAGCGTTCCAACAACATCAGGCTGAATGTTAAGCGCCTCCGCCACCTTAGGTGCGAACAGCATGGGGAAGGTGGATGTTGGTGCTTTCGTCAGCACCCCACCAAGGTCGCTCGCCTCCAGCCCAGCGTCTTCCAATGCAGACCGGATTGCGAACACATTGTGTGCAATTTGTGAAACGCCCGGGTTCTTGCCGAAGGGCGTGTGCCCAATCCCAACAATGCAATATCTTTGCTTGGCCATTTGCTGCCCATCCATGCTGCTAGTAATGCAAGTGATTGGACCAGCCATTCCACAGATCATCAAGGTGCCAGCGCCACGCCTTACGGTTCCACTTGATTTTGGGACAAAGCAAACCACGTATAATAAAACCTAAACTCGCGAAGGAGGCCCCAATGCGCGTTTCCCACCGCTTCGTTCTAGTCGGCGCGATCTTTGCCCTTGCAGGCTGTCAGGGGCTTAATGAGCGTGTGAGTTACGTTAATTATGACGGTTACACCGGCGCTGATTTCGCGACAGCCGGTGCAGACGGTGCAGTTGATGTCGTGGCTGTCGGCGCACCCCACCAAGGCGTCACGCCAAAAGCCGCTGCCCGCCAAATTGCAGAAGCCATGACAGGTGCAAATTTTGGGCCCGTCATCCCATTCCAAGCGCAGCCTAGCGGACCGCCCGCAGACGGCTACCAAGTCGTCGTTCGTTTTGGTCAAGCGCATAGCAATGGAACGCTCTGTGATACGAACGGCGCAGAAGCGGCAGTTTCGCAGGAATACACCGCCGCGTTCTGTAAAGATGGCGCT
>JBDQJI010000157.1:0-7251 GCA_040263875.1 Alphaproteobacteria bacterium | reverse complement strand
TGCTTCTCGCCCGCACTCTACCGGGGCCGAAACGCCATCGAACGCATGTTCGGACGCCTCAAGGACTACAGGCGTATCGCAACCAGATACGACAGATCAGCCCAGAACTTCCTCGCCGCCGTCTGCATCGCAGCTACCGTAAGCTACTGGTTATGAGTCTGCAGCCTAGCAGAATTTGTCAAAAAGCATCCGGAAGTACTCACTGCATATAAAAAAATCAAAGGTGCTAAGGGACCAATGGAGACCGCAGATTTTGAGGAGACTTTTGATGAGCGGGCTTTCGCAGCTTCATTGGCCAACCAACTTCCGCTAATAGCACCTAGTACAAACACTGCAAATGCCTATCATGATTACATGATCGGCGTATGCACATTTTTATTGGGGCCGATGATGAACACGCTGCGGACTGTGGCATTGGTCGCAGCCGTGCGGCCTTCGCTACCGCCGCTCTCATCTTCCGGCAGCATGTCATAGGCCTTAGCGACGGCGAGGTCTGTGTCACCAATCATCGGGTATGTGACGGCGTGGCCCTGAGTTTCCTCAATATCCTTCGCCCATTCGGCATGGTTCGTTACGGGATCAACGCTAAGGCCGATGATCTTGGTGTTACGCTTATCGAATTCTGGCTTCAGGCCCGCCATGAAGCCAAGCTCCGTCGTGCAGACGGGCGTGAAGTCCTTCGGGTGGCTAAACAGGATCGCCCAGCTATCGCCGATCCAATCATGGAAATTGATGCGGCCTTGCGTGGTTTCAGCGTCGAAGTTCGGCGCTGTAGCGTTGATACGAAGCGTCATGGTGCTCTCCCCAATGAATTGAATGGACGACAGTTATTAGGGTGGGCGTGAGAAAGCCGCCCGTCAATGCTGACGGACGGCTTCACGCGAGATCGGGAGGATCATCTCGCGGCCAAGGGAATGATGAGACGATCAGGCTGCGTGCGGCTCAATCCTAAGACGAACCGCCATCTCCCGCAGGCCGCCGACGATGGCGCGGGTGTGTTTCGTGAAATTCAACCGCTCGCCCGCACCTAGAATGATGTCGCGGTTGTCCTCCACGCGCGTCACCCAAAGCGGACCTTCTACAACAACCAGATCTTGGTTGGGGTTGATTTCAACGCCTTCGACCTCTCGGGCGGCCAAGGTAATTTCGTGGGTGTGTAGCGACATGGTATGAATTCCTTTAAAGGCTGTTAACCTTAGTGAGCGCCCTTAGGGGCATGCGGTTCGATAGCTGCCAGAGCCCGCTTGGAGAGGTTGGCGATGGCGTGACCAATGGCCTTAGCCATGCTGTGGAAAGCTGCAGACCGGAGGTAACGGCCATGATTCATGTCAGAAACCATGGCTTCATCGGAAAGGTTCAGGTCCGTTGCGAATTTTTGCTCAATCATTTTTTTATTCCTCATCTGGGATGTTTGCGTTGTTTCGATGAATAGAGATATAGACCCATCAATCTGATATGACATCGGATGAATTCTCAGCCCTGATATGAGGAATTCTCATGCAAGCATTGCCCCCGCTAAATGCCCTCCGCGCATTCGAGGCCGCCGCCCGCCACGGCAGCATGACCGCAGCCGCAGAGGAGCTATTCGTGACGCCCGGTGCCCTCAGCCATCAGATCCGAGGGCTTGAGGCATTTCTGGAGATATCGTTGTTCGACCGAAAGCCACGGGGTATTGAGCTTACGAACGCCGGGCGGATCCTATATCCGGGGCTGGAGGCTGGATTTCAGCAAGTGCGGGGCGCTGTCGCTGCATTGCGCCGGGCTGAACTCTTTAACGTACTCGTCCTCAGCACTCCGCCCGGATTGACTGCGAAATGGCTCGCACCCAGGCTCTACCGCTTTATCGCCGCGAACCCAGATATGGATGTGCGGATTTCATCCTCCATCAGAAATGCAGACTTTCTGACTGACGGCGTTGATCTTGCAATCCGCAATCTGCCCGTCGAGAGTAAGAATGCAGACGGTCTGGCGGTCGAGCTGCTGGCTTCCATAGAGTATCTAGCAGTTTGCACGCCTGATATCGCCGCACGCCATGACCTCTACGGCAAGCCTGAAAATGTCGCCAAAGCGCCCCTGATCCATGACGACACGTTCATGAGCCATAAGCGCATGTTAAGCTGGGACGACTGGTTTCACGCTGCAGGCCAGACAGCGCCACAAGGTGGACATGGCATGCATTTCAACAGCGCAGACCATGCACTCGACGCCGCTGCGCAAGGTGCGGGCGTGCTTTTAGCGCATAACATTATGGCGCACGATGATCTGCAGTCTGGCAGGCTCGTCTCCCCGATTGATCTGAACATTAAGTCTGGGCGTGGATACTTTCTGGTCGGCCTGGAAGGTGTTGAGGAGCGACCGTCCGTCGCCAAGTTCCATGCTTGGATCCTGGATGAAATCAACGCCATGGAGAGCGCTGACGCACTTTGCGCTCAGGCGGAATAGGCGCACTATCCTGGGAGGACCAATTCCGAGGAGGGCGAATGCCATGCTTCAAGAGAAAAACTGGCGCGGCCATAGCCCAGCCCCATTCGATTGTGAGAAACAGCCCGCCAGCGGCTCCAAAGGTGTTGTGTGCGCTAATAACCCGCTTGGTGCAGCCGCAGGTGCGGAAATGCTAGCGGCGGGCGGCAATGCGGTTGATGCCGCCGTCGCCACCTTACTCACCCTCACCGTAGTTGAACCAATGATGGTCGGCCTGATCGGCGGTGGCATGACGCATATCCGCACCGCTGATGGCCATAACACAGTGATTGATGGCCAGAGCCAGGCACCCGCCGCCGCGACACCGGATATGTTTGAAACGGTATCCGATGACATTGCCACACGCCTTGAAACCAAGGGTCGCCGGAATACGCTCGGCCCATTGGCGACGGCGACGGCGGGCAATCTGATGGCCTGGGCCAAAGCACTCAACGACTACGGCACATTCTCACTGGCAGACGTTATCGCCCCCGCAATTCGCCATGCTGAACGCGGCTTCATCGTCACGCCATATCTGCAGGACTGCACCAAGGAAGCGGGCACGGATATGGCCGTTGATCCGCTCATCGCCAGCGCATTCCTGCCAGATGGCCAACCGATCAAGGCGGGCTCACGGCTTGTGCAGGGTGCATATGCTGAAACGCTGAAGGCCATCCAGGCGGAGGGGCCGTCCGCCCTGCATGGCGGCAGCGTTGGCCGGCTTGTGGCGGATTATATGGCGGCCAATGGCGGCATTCTTAGCCTGAGTGATCTGGCTGAATATGGACCGATTGAACGCGCGCCCATTCGCGGCCAATACCGCGGTGTCGAGATCATTGGCCCACCACCACCGGCGTCTGGCGGCGTGCATGTGGTGCAGATGCTGAACATTCTGGAGGGCTATGATCTGGCTGGCATGGGCTATGGCGCACCAGAAACCATTCACCTGATCGCCGAGGCCATGAAGATCGCCTTTGCGGACCGGGATGCCTCTACAGGCGACCCTGCATTCCTAAACGTACCTATCGAGCAACTAATTTCCAAAGCCTACGCTGAGGATCGCCGTGCGCTGATAGACCCTGCCCGCGCGCAAACCTGGACAGCAGGCGTGCCTTCGCTCAACGAAAGCCCGCACACAACGCATATGACTGTTGTCGATAGAGACGGCGCTATCGTCACCGCCACCCATACGATCAACAGCTTGTTTGGTGCGCGCTATATCATCGGCGAGACCGGCATGATCGCCAATAACTACATGTCCCTGTTCGACCCTCACCCCGGCCGCGCCCTCTCCATCCAAGCAGGCAAGCGGGTGCCGACATCTATGGCGCCGGTCATGGGTGTGCAGGATGGCACGGTTCAATTTGCCCTGGGGCTAACAGGCGGTGTGCGCATCTTCCCCTCTGCCATGCTCGCGATCCTGAACTTGATCGACCACGGCATGAGCTTGCAGGAAGCCGTCGAAGCACCCCGTGTTTGGACGCAGGGCGGCATATTAGAACTCGAATCTGGTGGTGCTGCGGGTGCCGCTGTATCCCTCCAAGCCATGGGCCATACAACGGTTGAGACACCGCATCTCGGCGGCGGCATGAATGGCGTCCACCTTATGCCAGATGGTCAATGGCAAGGTGCCGCCTGTTGGCGCGCCGACGGAACCACCATTGCACTTGGCGGCGGCAATGCCCGCAAAGGCGTGCGCTTCTGGCCAGAGCAGGCGCGATAGCCACAAAGGTGCCGTAACGGTTGGAGGCAAAAGCCTAGCGCGGAATGTAGCGCCGCTCCTGCATTTCTTGCAGCAGCTCGATGAACATCTCCTCCGTGTCCACGCAATCGTGGAAGCCGGCTTTGCGGGCTTTGATCGTGCTCATATTGTGCGGGTTTGGGCGTTGGCCATGGCCGAAGATGAAATCGACGAAGCTCCAGCTTGGCACAAGGTCTGCCAGAGTATAGCCAATGAGGCCGTGCTTCTCTGTGATTTTGGGCCATAGGTCCGCATTACCCGGCATGGTCCGCGCCAGGGACATGGGGTGGCGGGGGCCTAGCTCCATATCGAATAGTTTGGCGATGCGCGGCCAGATGGCCTCCCACTGGTACACGTCTCCATTGGCGATATTGAAGACCTCGTCCGCCGCCCGCTCATCTGTCCCGGCCCATTCCATGGCGCGGGCGATCAGGCGAGCGTCTGTCGCCTCGCCAATGCGCGGGTCGCCGCCGGGAAAGCGCAGCGGCATGCCATATTCACGGGAAATCGCCGCGAATGCGCCAATACCCGCAACAACGTTCATCGGGCTGCCAATGGCGACGCCGCAAACGATCTGCGGGCGCAGGATCGTCCAGGTCCAACTGGCCCCCCTGCGGTCGCGTTCATCGGCCAGCCAATCCATCTGGTCGTAGTAGAAGTTCGGCGGCATGTAGCGAGAATCGCTTTCCTTGGCTGGGATTTTGAACGGGCCTAAATGTCCGCCATAAGCCTTCGTTCCTTGCAATAGCGTGATGTGTCGAAGATCTGGCGAGGCATCTGCAAGCGGGCTGACGAGGTTTTGCAGCATGGCCAGATTGACGTCTGCATGTTCCCGCGTCAGCCAGCCTTTGGCGACATCGGGCATTTCATACACCGCCGCATAGGCCAGATGCGTGACACCCTTCAACGCGCCAAGCTTGTCCCGCGCATCCGCCGCATCCCGCAAATCAACTGACAGCCACGTCGCACCATTCTCGAAATCTGGCGGCCTGCGGGAAAGTGCAATGACCTCCCATCCTTCCAGCCCGTCGAAATGCTCTAGCGCCGCCCGGCCCACAGTTCCCAGCGCGCCTGCTATCACGATACGGTTGGTCATCAATCATTCTCCTCATGTGCGGCGAAGCTTACGACAGGATCAGCGCCTGCCAAATCAACCGCCATGTCCGTGTGGAATCGCTTGCGCCCGCCGGGGTCGGTTCCTACGATGCGGCATACACCTCACACACCAAGGACACACGAGCATGATGGACGTATCTGGCAGAAAAGCATTGGTTTTCGGCGGCACTTCAGGCATTGGCCTCGCGACGGTCGAGCGGCTGGTCGCTAAAGGTGCGAAAGTCATCGCCATGGGCCGCAGCCCGGACAAAGCATCAGACCTGCCAGCAGGTGCCACCTTCCGCCAGGTCGACGTGACAGACCGGGACGCCATGGACGCGCTGTTCAAGGAAGAAGCGCCTTTTGACATTCTCGTCAGCGCCGCTACAGGCGGTGCGCGCGCGGCTGGCCCGTTCCTGCAGATGGACCTGGACGGCTATCAAGGCTCATTCGCGAAGCTCTGGGGCTATGCGAACGTGCTGCGGTATGGCTGCGAACACTTGAGCGCAAACGGCGCTGCCGTTCTCGTCAGCGGCGCCCCTGCCCGCAAAGCAAAGCCCGGCCAGGTCGCAATCTCATCCGTCGGCGGCGCAGTTGAAGCGCTGGTGCGGGCCGTCGCGCCAGAAATCGCACCCAAGCGCCTCAACCTCGTCTCCCCCGGCACCATCGATACGCCGATGTTCGGCCCCGATGACGACAACCGCAAAAAGTTCGTCGCCGGTGCCACCGCCGGCAACCTCATCCCCCGCGCCGGCGAACCAGACGAATGCGCCCAAGCCATCATGCTCGTCATAGAAAACGAATTCATGACCGGCACCACCGTAGACGTAGACGGCGGCTGGCTGCTGAGCTGATTTGATTGGGCGGCTGGGAGGCGGCTTCGAAAGGAGCCGCCTTCTGACTGATTTCAGGGCACAGTTTAACAAGCTTGCGAAGCCGCTACTCTAGATCATTGATCTGATTGAAGCTAAAAGTCGAAACCGAATTAGCCCTTCTGATTCAAAAGATTGGAGCGTCGTTCCGAAAAACGAAGACTTCTTCAAATCTGAGACGCGGGTGGGTTAACAACAGGAGTTCGGATTGATGGCGCCCACCGACCGGCTCCTGATCACATCGATTATCGAAGCTTGCAACCATATGGACATCGGCCTAGTATAAATTGCCCCGACGGAATACCTTGGTTGCCTCTGCAATGAAGACTAGAAGTAAATTTGATTATGGTATGTCTGTAAAAGTACTTAGTTGTGCGCCAGGTCGATATTCTCCTGGAGAATTTGGATCCATAATTTCAATTCATGAAGTAATATCCGAAGAACATGCCAAAACGATAGGGGTTCCTATTGGAAAAATTGCTATTGGTATTGAATTCGGTGATGGATCAGATATTGAAGTTCCCGAAACTTTACTTCAAATTTTAGATAAAAATGAATAATTTCACGAAACATATATCTTCAAGGGATGATGTCATCATTTTCAATATTTAGCCCCAAACCTAGCGCTATTCTGATGCCGTTTACTTGTTCGGTTGTGGCCTTCAGCGGTGGTTATTTACGGAGCGATATTTCCGTAACACCTTATTCAGCAAAACGTGGATTTCTAAGAGCATATTAGATTGAAGCCAGGATCGCTCAGTCTGCCCTCGACGGGCTTCCTATCACTGACTACGGAAATGGTTTGAAACAGAATGGGCCAATTCTGTTTCAAATTCAGAAAAACCGGGCGACTGCTGCAGCAGCTAACCAACTAAAATTCTCGGCCAGCGGATAATGAGGAGAATGATTTGAAACAAAATAGAGTGGGTTTGTTTCAGGTCAGTCAGATAGCTTCATTTCTTGATTGTTGGGCAAATTCAATCAAGCACCAGAGCACTCCAATTGCTATCAACGGTGAATTCCGGAGCGAAGTGCAACACCGCGGGCAGATTTGGTATCTGTCTGATGCACAACGTGAAACGG
>JBDQJI010000156.1:0-7264 GCA_040263875.1 Alphaproteobacteria bacterium | reverse complement strand
GTGTAAACGCCTACAACTTCGCACGCAGACTAAAAACCTTGAAAGGTCTCACCCCATTCGAATATGTCTGCAAAGTCTGGACTGAAGAGCCTGATCGGTTCAGGATAAATCCGACCCATCAATCTCCGGGACTAAACACCTAAGATTCTGCAACGGGGCGAAGGTTGATTTCTTAAGAAACGATGAAATTAATCTCAAAATTAGACACATCAAACAATGATCGAAACTCTGGTCGCAGATGTGAACACAGCTTTGATCAGATTGATAAAATCGATTTCCAACCACCACGTCGATTCGGTAGTAGCGAAGCAGCACAGCCCTTGGCTGGCCCCCCTACTTACATGACCGCCAGAGGCCGACATCTAGGTGGAAATGGTTTTTGTGGAGCGCGTCCTTATCGGGGGTCAGCGTCACGTTGAACGCATCGCACGTCGGCTGTTTAAGCGCGCGAAGAAAACGGCCCTTCGCATCCTCGCGTGGCCAATCGCGTTCGACGGATACAGCCCCCTTCGTCAAGCACAAAGCCGGAAACATCAATGGCATTGGCATAAGCATGCTGACTCATACGCCGGACGCTGCCCCTGACTTTGCGGCAGTTATACGTGCCGAGATGCTGAATGCGGCGGACCCCCTTCCCAAGATGCACCAAAGCCGCGGGCTGCAGCACCTCTTTTTCCCACTCAGCCACAACTTCTGCCAGGCTGCAGGACATAAGCGGCGCGTTCTTCAGCTTAGAACCACCTATTCCAGACGCCCTGACTGCGAACTCATTGCCGCAGCCGTCCAATGTCATGAAGGGCGCTGGCTTGTAGTCAGCATCGAGCTTTGCGAGCCGCATCATACAATAGGCATCATTGGCACCTCTGAGATCGCTTGCGACATAAGCAACATGCTCAGGAATGCTGAGCCCGCCGACACGCGGCGTCGATGCGGCCTGCCAAAGGAATGCCCCCGCGCTTGCAATCAGGAGCGCGATCGCCAACTGTTTTAGTCGTCTGAACATAGCATCAGAACTAGCCCCACTTCCGGGCGCGCCAAGGGCCGAAAGATGGCGGCTGTTTGACAAGCCCCAGAATCACGCTTGAATGCGTGCCTGAACACATCAACACATCAGGCAAGGACTATTCAAATGAGCGACGTAACAGCCTTTATCGGCACCGGGCGCATGGGCGCACCTATGGCGCAGAACTTGGCTCGGAAGGCGAACGCCCTTGGTCGCCGGATCCGCGTCTTTGATCGCTCACCAGAAGCGGCAGCACTATGCCGGGATGCAGGCGCTGAAGTCGCTGATAGCCTGGAAGCAGTGCTTGATGGCGCTGATGTCGTTTTCACCATGGTGCCCGCTGGTCCAGACGTGAAAGCGTTGCTGCTTGATGCTGGTGGTGTCCTAGATAAGGCTGCCCCAGGCGCACTGATTGTTGATAGCTCTACGATTGACGTTGCGACGGCGCAGGAAGTGGCCATTGCAGCCAAAGCCCGTGGGTTCCGCATGATTGATGCGCCTGTATCTGGCGGTGTTCCGGGCGCCGAAAACGCCACACTGACATTCATGGTCGGTGGTGACGCGGCGGACCTGGAAACCGTCCGCCCGCAATTGGAAGCTATGGGTGCCAAGGTTGTGCATTGCGGCCCATCGGGCATGGGGGAAGCGGCGAAGATCTGCAACAATATGGTAACCGGTATCGCAACCATCGCCGTCGCCGAATGCTATGCCATTGGCGAAGGTTTGGGCCTTGATCCAAAGATTTTGTATGACGTCGTCAGCACGTCATCCGGGCAGACCGCGCAGGGCGTAAATTCACCACCGGTAAAAGGCCTCAGCCCAACATCTGCTGTCGAACGTGACTTCGCGCCCGGATTCACGATTGCGCTGATGCTGAAAGACCTTCGCCTCGCCCAAGCGGCTGCTAAGCAGATCGGCCAAGCTAGCCCGCTCGGCGCACAGGCAGCAGAAGTATACGCATTGGCCGATGGTGCCGGCCTAGCAAATCTTGACAGTTCAGCGGTCTACAAGCTGATTGCGGGTAAACTACAGGACTAGCCCTACCCGTCCGCTTCCATCGCCGCGTTCGGGTCGCGCGCCCACTCTTGAAGTGAGGCGTCGTATACTGTTGCTGGCTTACGACCCAGTAGATGCTGGGCGAAAGCGACCTGGGATGCGGCGATGCCGCCACCGCAATAGATCACAAGGTCTTTGTCGGCACCCGCACCCGCTTCATCGAAGCGGTTTGCCAGCGATTCAAGCGGCAAGAAGGTGAAATCGTCTGGGTTCAGCATAGCGGACGCTGGCACGTTTATGCTGCCGGTAATCCGCCCGGCACGGCCGTAATGGGGCCCGCCTGTGCCGGCATGTTGGGCCGGCGAAAGGGCGTTGACGACGACGGCGTTGGCATCACTGCGCGCAACTTCTACTGCCGCCTGGTCAACGAAAACGCCGTCACGGAAATTCGCGGTGAAAGCAGCAGCAGGGTAGCTGGCAGAGGCGGTTTCAGATGCCCTGCCCTCTGCCGACCACTTGCGCCAGCCGCCATCCAATACCGCCGCATTATCAAAACCGAATGCCCGCAGCATCAACCAAAGCCGCGGCCCCCAGGACATGGAACCGCCGGAATAGATCACGACCGACGTATTATCCCCAACCCCTAAGCGTCCCATAGCAGCAGCGAAGCGTTCCACCGTTGGCAAAGTAAATCGCAGTGGGCTTTTGTCGTCCGAAAGATCCCGTGTCAGGTCCGCAAACATGGCACCGGGGATGTGGCCGGCATCATAATCAGCGCGGCCAGATTCCATCGTCATGCCGCCATTTTCTGCCGGATGCAGATGCACTGTTGCATCCAACACCCGAAGGTTTGGAGCATCCAGGTTAGCTGCCAGCCATTCCGTTGAAACAAGCGGGCCGGGCAATGTCGCAGTCATGGGGTTTTCTCCGTCACAAAGGCAATGCGAGCAAAGTGTCGACGCGTTCGTTATCGAACACGACCACCTTCTCGCGGAACAGCGGACGCGCGCCGCCAAGGTCAATCACATCCAAATATTTGCCAACGCTGAACAGCATGGCGTTGCCGCGCACATCTATCCGGATCACCTGATAGTTTGATATCGAACGCACGATATCGCCATCAAGATCGGTGATCTGCGTCGCTGAAACAAAGTGCTTATAGCGGTGATCTTCGAAGATATTGGCCCGGCGGATGGAAGAAACCCGGTCTTGCAGCATCGCCTGGTTATCGGCGTGGATAATGCCGAGCGGCAGGCCCTGATCAAAGTTCTCCGTCGAAATGATCTTATAGAGGCAGTCTGGCACAAAGAAATCTGGCCAATCTTCAAGCCGGTCATCATCAATCGCGCGGGCATAATCGGCTAGCAGCCGTTCGACGCGGAAGTAGGTATGAGCGTCCGTCATTACACGCCCATGACTGCACGGTAGGCTTTCCAGAAGCCACGGATGGAAACCTCGGTGGCCCGGCCCTTGGTCGATTCAACCGTCTCACCGCCCATTGGCACCACGCCGATTTCACCATGCACGCCCTGGATGGCTTTTTGAACGAACCCGCCGATGCACCCGTCTTCCATAGAAATATATCCTGCCGGGCCGACTAGGTTGGATTGCTTCAGCCTGCGCTGATCCATCTCAGCGTTATCATCCTGGTAGCCCACATGGTTCCAAACCAGCTCCGTCTCGCCAACGCCCTTCGGCAGAACTTGGCGGACGGCAATCGAGTTGTAATGACATTGCAGGCCGAATGTTGGGAATACGGACATGATGCGCGTCGTCATGCCTTCGCCAGACTCGTCCACAGCATCCAGCAATGTCGGGTCCTGCAGCTGCATATCTTTTAGCGAATGGATGCCCTCTTCTTTATAAGCATCATGGTCATAGCCGGTGCTGCTTTTGCCATAGCTAATGTGACTACCGCCGCCCGCACCAACGACGATGCCGCCTTCCTGGCTTAAGCGATTAAGCTTGAAGGTATTGAAGAATGTATGCAGCAGACTCGCGTGATAACTGTCGCGCAGGTTCTCATTGTATATTTTCCAGTTGTTCGGCAACACCTGCACATTGCGCCCAAGGAACTTTAGGGGCCTGCCCAAAATACTGCGCATATGCGCTGCGATTTCAGGGCCGATATAGTTTTCAAAATCTAAAGTCGCGTCCGAATAGGTGCCGAAGATGAGGCCGCAGAATTCGGTCACGCGAAGCTGCTTTAGCCCGTGCGCCTGCTTATCGAAATCATCGGGCAGGCCGCCCTCCCCGCCAACGCCATTCTCAAACGCGACGCCGCGCAGGCTGCCATCGAGGCGGTAGGTCCAGGAGTGGTAGACGCATGTCAAAAGCTTTGCATTGCCGCGCCGCTTCAAACAAACGAGCGCACCACGATGGGCACAGCGATTTTCCATTGCGTGGATTTGGCCATCGCGGTCTCGCGTTACGATCACCGGCGTTTCGCCAATGCAAGTCGTGACGTAGTCGCCCGGTTCCGGAATTTCGCACGCTAAGGCCAAGTAATTCCACACGGGGCCACGATAGATCGTCTCCAATTCCTGGCGGTAGATATCCTCGTCCGTATAGAGGTCGTACGGGATCTCGGTCAGCTTGTCGCTTGGAAAGCGGGCGTGGGTCTCGCCAGCTTTATTGAACGGTCCATCCATGGCCATTGGCGTTCCTCCGGTTAGAGAGCTTCATGCTATAGTGCCAGCGCCGGATGATAAACCGGCCACGAAGTTCAGGCGCACTTTCTATGACAATCCCGAAGCCTATTGCCAATGCAGCGACGAATGCACCTGCCAAAGGCATTCTCTGCATGGTCATCGGCACCATGCTGCTGACCAGCAATGACGCCATCACCAAGTGGCTATTGAATACGCTGCACCCAGGCGATGTGATGGCATGGCGGGGCCTACTTTCCCTGCCATGTATCTTCGTGATCCTAAAATACGAAGGTGCGACCGTATCCAACCTGAAAAGCAATGCGCCCTGGCAAACCTTCTTACGGGGTATGTTAGCGCTGATCACAAGCGTGTTCGTCATTCTTTCATTCCAGGTGTTGCCGCTGGCGGATGCATTGGCGCTGATATTCGTCTCGCCGCTACTGGTGACGGCGCTTTCCGCAATTCTTCTGCATGAGCCCGTTGGCTGGCGACGCTGGACAGCAACGATTGTCGGCTTCCTTGGCTCGCTTTTAATAGTTGGCCCAAGTTTCAATGAGATCGGATGGTGGGTGGCGGCCCCGCTGATGGCTGCAACCACCGCAGCACTTCGTGATATCGCCACCCGAAAGCTGGGCGCGATTGATAGCGGTCCGTCCATCTTGCTCTGGACGATGCTGATCGCGACCGCAGGCGGATTTGCCAGCCTGCCTGTGCTTGGCGCAACGCCGGTTTCAACCGTATCCTGGGTGCTGCTGCTTGGGGCCGGCGCAATGCTTGCCCTCTCCAACCGATTGACGATTGCGGCGTTCAAACTTGCATCCGGTGCCGTCGTAGCACCACTCAAATACCTATCGCTCATTTGGGCGGCAGGGATTGGCTACATGGTGTGGGGAGAAACTCCGGGGCTGCAGAAAGTGATTGGTGCGGCTATCGTAGCGGCGGCGGGGCTGTACATCTGGCGCCGCGAGATTATCAAACAGCGAGGCATCAGGCCATGAGCGGCGGAACGGTCACCAATCACAGAACACCAGCAGGGCAGATCGCACTTCGACAAGCTGGCGAAGGCCGCGCGCTAGTGTTGCTGCATGGGCTGGGTGGGTCCTCCAAATCCTGGGACCGGCAACTGACAGACCTGGCAAATATCCGCCACGTCATCGCATGGGATTGCCCCGGCTATGGCGATTCCGATGATTTTCCAGGCGGCAAACCTACCTGCCATGACTTCGCCAAGACGCTACTGGAGGCCCTTGATGCAGCAGGCGTTGGAGATTTTGACCTTGTCGGCCACTCCATGGGCGGTGCTGTCGGGCCTTGGATCGCGCGCCTGGCACCAATGCGTGTTGGGAAAATCGTGCTTTCGTCCACTAAGGTCTCTTTCGGTGCCGACGACCCCACGAGCTACGATATGCGCCTGGCCGAGCGCCGGGCAATGGATGACCGGATGTTCGGTGAAGCCCGCGCGAAAGGTATGGTCGGCGAGGCCAGCCCGGTCTTTGATGAAGTCGCAAGCATCGCCGGTGAAATTCGGGAAACTGGATATGCCGCCGCCGTATCCCTGCTGAAAGGGGCGGACAACCGCGCGATCCTGCCGACTATAGACCAGCCAACATTGGTAATCGCTGGCGCCAATGACAGGATTGCGCCAGCGCCGCAAACCAAAGCCGTCGCTGATACCGTGCCCCGCGCCCGGCTGGAGGTCGTAGCGGATGCAGGTCACGCCGCCTACATGGAACAGTCGGCAGCCTACAACACCCTGCTCAAGGATTTCCTCGATGACTGATGCGAAGCACGACCCGTTGGCGGGCGTATATGGCACGTGGAAGCTCGTGCACGGCCAGTCGAAGGACCCAAACGGCGCGCCGCTCCCACCACCCTATGGTGGCGAGAAAGCTATCGGCAATGTCGTGTTGACCCGTGACGGCCGCATGGCTGCAGTTCTAATTGACGGCCGCGCTGAATTGCCAGCAGGCGAGACGCGCGAATACACCAGCTATTGCGGCGCCTTCACCTTCGATGGCCAAACCCTCATCACCAGCGTCGACGCCTGCTCAGACCCCGCCCGCATGGACACCGACCAAATTCGCAAAGTCCGCTTCGAAGACGGCCTGATGATCCTCCAACCGCCGCCCAAGGATGTAAACGGCGTCACCTACCACCGCGAACTTTCATGGCGGAAAATTGCGGATGGCTAGCCGCTTATTCTTCCGGTGCCAAAGCCACAATACGGCATTAGCCCCCGCCCTAGGCCGTCGTTCACATCCAAGCGAACAGCCCAGACACCGGCAGAAATCTGACCCTCGCGATCGCTACGCGAAAAAAAATGGCCGACAAACGGCTGGGCAACACAACGACGGTTTGAGGTTATGCTCATAAAGGTTCCACCACATAAATTAAGGCCAACAGCCATGATTTCTTAATTCTATGCCGCATAAGCAAAGTGCGTTTTAAACTTTATTCACCATTAATTACTACTCTGGTGAATTCCGGAGCGAAGTGCAACACCGCGGGCAGATTTGGTATCTGTCTGATGCACAACGTGAAACGGTGTCGCCATGTCGAACTATACGCATCTCACGCCCAGCGAGAGAGATCAGATCGCTGCCTTGAAGGGCGC
>JBDQJI010000155.1:0-7367 GCA_040263875.1 Alphaproteobacteria bacterium | reverse complement strand
CAACCAGTTCCGAAACCACCTCGCAGACTTTGTAAACGCCTACAACTTCGCACGCAGACTAAAAACCTTGAAAGGTCTCACCCCATTCGAATATGTCTGCAAAGTCTGGACTGAAGAGCCTGATCGGTTCAGAATAAATCCGACCCATTAATCTCCGGGACTAAACACTTAGGCCCACCGCAGAATGCCGGGCCGGCTTGGTTCGCCAACCAAATGGAGGCGAATCTTGAGAAATATGCCGCCGCCCAAGCGAATGGTTTGCCAAGTCGCTAGCCGCGACGCTTGAATTCGCCCAATTGCCGCAACTGGTTATTTTCCTCTAATCTGTCTGGAAACGCTCACTGTTTTCAGGGCTTTCGCCATGCCGGATACTACAATTGAATATGGCGCGCGTACCGCCGATATGCAGGCTTACATGGCTGAGGGCGAGGCTCGCGCGATGGCGCTTGGCAATCGCGGACCTATTACTTTCACTGATAACGGCGCTCTCTCGCCAGACATTCTGGAAGCCTATTGGCGGACAGGTTTCTATGTGTTCGAGAACGTCATGCGCGATGAGGATGTCGCTGATATCAAGGCTGATGTTGATGCCATCCGCAGCCGCTACCCTGTCTGCAAAGGCGCTTTATTAGACGCGACAGGGCGGCCCGCTATTGGAGCTGAATGCGCAGCACCCAACCTCTATTGGTCAAAGCCGTTAGGTGATCCGGCTGGCGGTACTTCCTTCGCTAAGGGCCGGCACCCGGTGAAAATGTTCGAGCCTGAGGCGGCGGCGGATGCGCCTGATGAAATCGTTTACATGATCCTGGGCTCGCTCCAATTCTCCGAAGCATGCCTGCGTCTTTACGGCCATCCGCAACTGCTGGCAGTCGCGGCTGCGATCAATGGCGAGGACTTTGCGCCGTTCAACGAGGCGCTGTTCATCAAGGAGCCGGGCCTCGGTGCCTCGGTCGCTTGGCATCAGGATGGAACCACCCATTGGGACGCACCGGATTGGGACCAAGGGTCTCACGGGTTTAACTTCATGGGCCAGCCTTATGGCTGTACAGCGGCGAACGGGCTCTGGGTCGTTGTTGGGTCCCACAAGCTTGGTAAGGCAGATATCAAAGCCATGATCGCTGAGGCCGGATCGGAACAGCTGCCGGGTGCGGCGCCGATCATCTGCAAACCGGGCGATGTCGCCATATCCAATCGGCAGACCGTGCATGGCTCTTTTGCTAATACCAGCAAAGATTGGCGGGTGACTGCAAATATGGGCTTTCATCGCCGGCGGAGCGTGCTGGATGTGGAAGCGGGCGGCCTTCATAACGCCGCCGCAGTTTATGATTCAGCCCGGATTGAGCGCCGCGCGCGGATCCTAGGGTATGCCATCGCCGCCCGCCATGAACGGTTCCCGGATGAACAGCCTTATGCCTATAAGCCCCATATTGATGCAGGCTTATCCTACGCTTGGGACGATGCCGCCCGCGCTGATATGAAGGACTACAATCTAGAAGACCTCAGCATCTGAAGCTCGTTTGGTGCTTAAATGGTGGTTTCTGCCTTAAAGATGTAGGCAATGGCTTGGATCAGTTCTATATCCTTAAGGAACGCTGCTCTAATATGCGCGTTCAGGAATCCGGGAGACGACTTATGGCTAAGTTCAAACAATTTCCGCCCCGCCCGCCGATGATTGCGCGCAAGCGCTCTGGCAGAGTGGCGTTGATCGCCATGGGTGTCAGCGTTTCCGCTTTGGCGCTCACCGGGTGTGAGGAAAAGGTAGATGCGCTGCAATATTCCAGCGCTGAGGCCTGCATCGTCGGCGGTGAGCTTTCTGAGGTCGATTGCCAAGCCGGTTTCGCGGCTGCCCAGAAGGACCACGCCCGCGTCGCACCGAAATACCAAAGCCAGCAAGATTGTGAGGCTGAACATGGTGCCGCCGCTTGCCAACAGCCAGCCCAACAGCAGCAAGCTTCATCCGGTGGCGGACTTTGGATGCCGTTGATGATTGGCTACATGATGGGCCGCGCCATGAGCGGTCCCGTGGCTGCTCAGCCGCTCTATCGTTCTTCGTCAGCAGGCAAAGTACGCACGGCATCTGGTGCGAAGTGGGATGCGAAAGCGGGCCCTGTGTCCGTACCGAAATCTGCTGCCGCCCGGCCTTCCGCTGGTAAAGTCGTCTCTCGCTCCGGGTTTGGCCGCACGGGCGGGCGCCGTTCTGGCGGTCGTAGCTTCGGCGGCTGAGCCTTTGCAGCGAATCAAAACGCCAGAACGCTATAACTGGCGCGAAATCGCCGAAGAACTCGGCTTCCGCTTCCATACCATTGGCGGCGATCCCTATTGGTTTGAAGGGGCATATTACAGCTTCACGATGCGCCAGATCGAGGATGATCTGGAAACACCGTCGGAAGAGCTGGAGGAGATGTGCTTCGCCATCGTCGATAAGGCGTTGCAAAGCGAAGAGATCATGACGCGCCTGGCGATCCCGCAAAAGCACTGGGATTATATCGTCGATAGCTGGGTGGGCAAAGCCAAGAACCTCTATGGTCGCATGGATTATTCCTACAATGGGGAAGGGCCGGCGAAGTTCCTCGAATATAACGCGGACACGCCAACCTCATTGTACGAGGCAGGCGTGTTTCAATGGCGTTGGTTGGAAGACCTGCGCGCCGACGGCCGCCTGCCGGATTCAGCAGACCAGTATAACTCCATCCACGAAACCCTGATTGAGGCATTCCAAGGCTTCGGCATTGAAGGCCTGCTGCACTTAACGGCAGAAGCCGCGTCTGAAGAAGACGTCGGCACCATCGAATACCTGGCAGATTGCGCGGAGCAGGCGGGCGTCGGCACCCATCTCCTGCCGATTGATACGATTGGCGTTACGGATAAAGGTCAGTTCGTGGATGGCGCTGAGCAGGTGATATCCAACCTGTTCAAGCTCTACCCCTGGGAATGGATGTTCCACGACGAATTCGCAGACAATCTGGCCACATCCAGCATGCGCGTGATCGAACCACCTTGGAAGGCCGTGCTCTCCAACAAAGGCCTATTGCCGCTTTTGTGGGAAATGGCACCCGGCCACCCAAACCTGCTGCCCTCGTTCTTCACGGATGCGGTCGATGCGGACGTACTCGGCGAAAGCTACGTCAAGAAGCCCATCTATTCCCGTGAGGGCGCGAATATCGAAATCGTTGAAAACGGCGAAACAACGATGAAAGCAGACGGCCTCTACGGCGAAGAAGGCGGCATCGTCCAAGCGCTCGCCGCATTGCCAAAAATGGACGGCGTATACCCCGTCCTCGGCAACTGGCTCATCGCCAGCCGCCCAGCAGGCCTAGGCATCCGCGAAGACGACACCCCCATAACCCGCGACGACGCCCGCTTCGTCCCGCACGTCATTTTGGATTGAGGGTTTAACCCCGCAAAAGCTAGCTGAAGGTCTTTGTTGAAAGTGGCTGGGGATCCTGGATTCGAACCAGGACCGACGGAGTCAGAGTCCGCTGTTCTACCGTTAAACTAATCCCCAACGATGCGGCAGCATTGGCCGCGAGCGGTGTGATGTAGCGCTTGTGTGGGCGGCGGTCAATACATTCCGCCATTCGTGTTGAATACAGCCGGTTTTGCTGCGTCCTACATCTCGTGTGCCCAGGGTTCTGGGAGGAGGCGGTAGCCTTCGCCGTCGCGGATTAGGTGACTGAAAGTGGGGAAGTGCAGGTGCATGCCGGCGACGAGCAGGCCATCTGTCGCGGCCATATCAAAGATGCGTTTGCGGGATGCGATGGCGGCGTGCATGTCTGTATCAAAGGCGATGGCGACGTCGGGGCGGGCGGTTTGAATTTCCGGCACATGGACGATGTCGCCCCAGATCAGCAGGCTGTCATTCCCGGATTCGACCATGTAGCAGGTGTGACCGGGTGTGTGGCCAGGGGCGGGCAGGGCCGTGACGCCGGGGAAAACTTCGCCTGATTGGAACAGCTTGGTTTGCTTGGCATAGGGAGCGATCTGTTCGCGCGTCGCTTGGAAATACAGCCTCTGGGCGCGCTCTTCGGCATTCGCCATTGCACCGTCATCGAGCCAATGTTTCGGTTCGTTCTCGTGGGCTGTCAGCTCCGCATTCGGGAAGTAGAGCGAGTTGTCTTCCATATTGGTGAGGCCAGCGGAATGATCCGGGTGCATATGGGTGAGCAGCACGGTGTCGATCTCATTCGGGTCCACACCTGCCGCAATAACGTTCTCCAACAGCTTGCCCGCTGTCGGTTGCAGGTAGTTGCCGGACCCGGTCTCAACCAGGCAGGTACGGCCTTTGGAGCGGATAATGAAGCCGTTCACATAAGTCCGGCGACCATTGCGGAAATTGGCCTGCAGCATGCTCAACGCATCGTCAGGCTCAATATTTCGGAGGACATCGACGTCCCCATCCAAAAAGCCGTCTGAAATCGCGGTGACGGTAATATCGCCAATTTTACGGTGATAATATCCGGGGATCTGGCTCGTGGGTGCGGCGGACATGGATTGGGCTCCTAATTGCCAAGCAGGAATGCGGCACCGCTGGATTCAGCGGCGGACCGGAGTTCTTCAAACAGTTTATCGCTAACGGGAATGCCTGATTTTTCGCGCTCCGCCTTAGCGATGCGTTCCGGCTCGCCTGCGACCATCACAGGCTGATCAGCATCAAGCGGCGGTGTGGACTTCAGGAAATCGACGAGGGCGGCCATGTCAGCGTCAAAATCATCGCGGCTGTCCCGGAACATGTCCGGGTCGAGTGCCAGGAAGAAACTGCCGATCATGTGATGCTTGCCGGTTTTTCCGGTCTTGAGGTCATGCGCACCGAACCAGGAATCGGTGAGGACGCTGGAGAGAATATCCACCATCACGGCGAGGCCGTAGCCTTTGTGGCTGCCGCGTTCACGGTCGCCGCCCAAGGGAGTCATGCGGCGGGGGCGGGCGTCGAAGGCGGCCTGAGCATCGGTTTGAGGCTGGCCTTCGGGTGTCAGCGCCCAGCCTTCT
This sequence comes from Alphaproteobacteria bacterium, assembly GCA_040263875.1. Lineage (GTDB taxonomy): Bacteria > Pseudomonadota > Alphaproteobacteria > Bin95 > Bin95 > VMCJ01. The sequence goes on along the minus strand of JBDQJI010000155.1, from coordinate 2,381 downwards.
GGCAAGGGTTTGCCCGTGCGGCGGGCGATATCCAGCTTGCCGACAGCGACGGTCGAGGTCGCCATGTCCAACACAATCGGGTGCTGGCCATTTGGCCCGGGAACGGCGAACGCAATGGGGTTGGTGGAATACATCGGCTCCTTGGCGAAGGTTGGCACGATGGAGCGCTGTGACGTGCCCGTCATGCTCATGCCGATCATGCCCGCGTCCGCCGCCATGGTCGCGTATACGCCAGCTGCGCCATAGTGGTTGGAGCGTTTCACCAGCCCCATGCCGACGCCCATAATGCTGGCTTTCTCAATCGCCATGCCCATCGCCAGCGCACCTGGTGCGTGGCCGAGGCTGTGGCCGGCATCGATAACGCAGAACGCCGGTGAATCGGTTTCCACGACGGGCTCAGCAGCTGGGAAGATCATTCCGTTCTGCCGGCGTGTTTCGTAGTGGGGCAGCATGCCGATGCCGTGACTATCGATGCCGCGAAGGTCGGCTTCTACCATCAGGCCGGAAATCAGATTGCTTCGTTCTGCAGCGAGGCCCCATGCGGCAAGCACGGCCTCAATCTGGCGGCGGAGGGTTTCTGCGGGGTATGTACGCATCAGGCGGTCGTCCTAAGCTTTGGCGCGGCGGGCGGCTGCCTTGGCGGCGCGGTCAGTCCAAACATATTCCATGCCGACGCAAAACAGAATGGCGAAGATCGCCAAGCCCTGCATAAGCGATAGGCTGTCTCCGATAATAGCAATCGCCAAAAACGCAGCGATCACTGGCTTGAGGAAAAACATATAGTTCGCGCGCACCAGGTCTGGCGCAAATGAAAGCCCTGCGAGCCAAAGGATCATGGCGATGGTCGTATTCCAGATGCCAATCGTGAAGATGCCGGCGATCTGTTCTGGGCGTTTGTCAAACAGCGTTAGTGGATCGACCCAGAGCCCCCAGGCAAAACCAACGATGAGATAAAGGACAAAGAAACCCAGCACGAAGGTATAGGCTGTCATGCGAACAGCGCCATGGGCGATCACAGCAGGGCGCACCAATACCAGATAGAAGGCACCGGTGACCGCACAGCCAAAGGCCATCACCGTGCCGACAAATGCGTCGCCTGTAATGTCGAAGGCTTCCAGATAACCATCTGTCAGCAGCAGCAATACGCCGATAAATGCGCCGAAACCGCTAATCAGCTTCGGCGCGGAAACCGGCGTGCGGTTAATCAGCCAATCGACGCCAACCACGACCATTGGCATAGCCGTCACCATGGTCGCGACTTGGACGATGCTGGCATAATCGAGCGCCCAGTGAAAAAACAGTTGAGCAACTGACATACCAAAGAATGCAAGCGGCAGGACCCGGCGCCAGTCCTGACGGATGGGCGTTACTAGGTCGCGCGCGCCTGGCCAGAACTGTGTTGCGATCAACAAGCCAATCCCGCCGATCATAAAACGCCACACGCTGAATTCCGGACCGGGCGTGGCTGCAAGCTTGGCCACGAACTCGCTGGAGGCATGGCCACATACGCCGATGAAGCATGCAATATACGCGACCCAGCCGCGCACTATGCTATCTCCGCCGCGAATGCCTTAAGGGCGTCGACCAGTGCGTCTGGCGTTTCGGCTGGAACCATGTGGCCAGCGTCTGCCAGGTCGACGCGGCGGGCGTCTGGCAAGGTGGCGTAAAGTTCGTTCACGATGTCGGCGTCGTAGAACACCCGGTCCTGCAGCCCTGTTACGGAAAGCACGGGCAGTTCCAGTTTTGACCAGTCCACATCCCAACTGGTCGCTCCCATGTAGGTGACGAGATTGGCAGCACCGGAATTGGGATCAAGCGGTGTGTAATCGGGGTCGTCTGCCAAGAACGCAGCGCGGTTAGCCTCCTGAAACGGTTCCCCAACAAGAAGATGAAAGTAGAGGTCTTTCATCAGGTTCGGGCCACCGACTTGCATCACTCTAAGCGATGCGTCATTCATCCACTGAATGCGCGGCGTGATACGGCGGAGCGTATTAATCACGATAAGACCAGCCGTATCGAGACCATCCAATACCGCACGAGCGCCGTAGAGGCCGCCGATAGAGAGGCCAACAAGGATTGGCTTCTGTGGCGCTACATGGCGGACAAGAGCCTTTAGATCATCAACGATCAGGTCTGCGTCTAATGCTCTGCCTGGCTTGAAGCGGCTGCCGGTTTGTCCACGAAAATCATAAGCGAGCACACCGAATCCAGCAGATTTTACGACTGGAATAACCGCCGCATTCCAAAGGCTGGTGTCGCCTGTAATCGGGTTGATGAAAACGAAACTTGGCGCACCAACTTTGCGCGGCGGCGTCCATTCGTAATACAGCGAATCCTCTGGCCCAAGGTCGAGCATCGTCATTGTTTGGCGATCCTGGTTG
>JBDQJI010000154.1:0-7495 GCA_040263875.1 Alphaproteobacteria bacterium | reverse complement strand
TCATCAGGAAATGCTGTCGGAAGTGTACAATACCCAAAAAATTGAGAGCCTTTTTAAGGAATCAATTCGGCACTTAAAGGCTCAAGCCAGAATTGTAAACTATAGATCCTTCTTGGTTCTAATTATCGGAATTGTAATCGCATCATTCGGGGTGGGACTGCTATATGATATACGTGAAAAGTTTGAGAATTTGAATAAAACACTGCAAGGAGCGTTTGAGTATTTCATATTAGGCAGATTTCTTTTGGTCCTTGCTATTCAAATATTTGCATATTTTTTCCTGTCACTGTTCAAATCGGGTTTGACGGAAGTAAGATTTTATCAGAATGAGATCATAGTGATGCAGGCTAAGTACGGAGCCTTCCAAGCCGCAATGCTCTCTAAAAAGCCTGAAGCAATGGACCGATTTCAAGCGTCAATGATTGAGCTCGATAGAAACCAGGGTGACAATAAGCATTCAAAGAAAGCAAAAAGTGCTGAAAATCCGGGCAATGATGCTATTCTATCTACACTGGCAGACCAGAATAAGGCTTTGATGGACATGATATCAAAAGTGGTCAAAAAATAGAAAATAATGTCTAATAATTGTGGCCGCTTGACCGCCGCTTAGCCAAATTTAGGTTCCGGGCAACAAGGGTCTCCAGAGACGGCTACATGAAGTAACCGCCTCTGACGCCGATTTTCCTTTCAGCTACAACCAGTCGTGCTGCCGCAGCTGTCGCATTTTAGGCAGACGCCGTTGCGGACCATGGTGAAGTTGGCGCATTCGGGGCAGGGGTCGCCTTCGTAGCCTTTTAGGCGGGCGACGGCGCGGGCCTGCATGCCGCTACTGGCTGAGCCGCTATTGGCGGCTACTGCTGCAACGATGGAGGCTTCACCTGTCGCCACCACTGCCACACCGCCGCCTGAAGCCGCGCGGGCTTCGACCTGGTTGCCGCTGGCGGCGATTGTGGTTTCTTGGCCGGCAGCCGCCTGCGTAGCGTTATTGGTGAACACCACCAGATTATCCCGCACATAGCCTTTGGAGGCGACGCGTTTCACGACATCCAGCGTTTCCTGGCGGATTTTGTCTACCCGGCGTTCGCGCCATTCTTCTGGAATAGCGCTTTCGCTTTCGCCGTCGCCCATGCTGTCCGGCTTCAGGTCTTCCGGGGCTGCGTGGGAAAGGTCATGGCGGCCAAGGTAGGAGATGGCGAGTTCACGGAACATGTAGTCCAGGATGGAGGTAGACATTTTGACTGCGTCATTGCCGGTCACCATGCCTGATGGCTCAAAGCGTGTGAACGTGAACGCTTCGACATATTCTTCCAGCGGCACACCGTATTGGAGGCCGATGGAGACTGCGATGGCGAAGTTGTTCATAAGGCTGCGGAAAGCCGCACCTTCTTTGTGCATGTCGACGAAGATTTCGCCGAGTTGCCCATCTTCATACTCACCAGTACGGAGGTAGACTTTATGCCCACCAACGCTGGCTTTCTGGGTGTAACCCTTCCGGCGATGGGGCAGGCGGCGGCGCTGCTGCACCAGCCGCTCAACAATGCGCTCGGCCACAATCTCAGCCCGCTGCGGTGGCGAGGCTTCAACAATCTTTTCTGCGAACGTCTCTTCCGTATCCTCGTCCGCGTCGTCGTCGCCAAGGTGGATGGCGGCGAGCGGCTGCGAGAGCTTGGAGCCGTCCCGGTAGAGCGCATTGGCTTTCAATCCGAGGCGCCAGGACAGCAAATACGCGTCTTTGCATTCCTCAATCGTCGCCGCGTTTGGCATGTTGATCGTTTTCGAGATCGCGCCAGAGATGAACGGCTGTGCTGCCGCCAGCATCTTGATGTGGCTGTCTGCCGCCAGGAAGCGGGTGCCTTTGCGGCCGCAAGGGTTGGCGCAATCGAAGACGGGCAGGTGCTCATCTTTGAGGTTCGGCGCACCTTCGACCGTCATGGTGCCACAAACATGCTCGTTGGCTGCCTCAATCGCGTCCTTGGAGAAGCCCATGGCGGAGAGCATGTCGAAGTCTGGTGCGTCCAGCTGCTCATCCGTGAAGCCGAGGTTGGTCTTGCAGAAATCATCGCCCAGCGTCCAGCGATTGAAGACGAAGCGGATATCGAACGCGCTGGCGAGATTTTCTTCAATCGCCGCCAGCTGGTCTTCCGTGAAGCCGATATTCGTCAGCGTTTCGTGGTTGATCTGTGGCGCCGCCTTTAGCGAACCATGACCGACCGCATACAACACGATCGCTTCAATATCCTGCTCGCCATAACCCAGCGTGCGCAGTGCTGTGGGGACCATCTGGTTGATGATCTTGAAATAGCCGCCACCGGCGAGCTTCTTGAACTTCACCAATGCAAAGTCAGGCTCAACGCCCGTCGTGTCGCAATCCATGACGAGGCCGATGGTGCCCGTGGGCGCAATCACAGTCGCCTGGGCGTTGCGGAAGCCGTGGGCTTCGCCAGCGGCAAGCGCCTTGTCCCATGCTTCGGCTGCTGCAGCGGCGAGGCCAGCGAACGGAACGTCGTCCACGACCATCTCAACTGGTGCAATCGTCAGGCCTTCATAGCCGCCAGCAGCATGGGCTGCCCGGCGATGGTTGCGGATAACCTGCAGCATCGCATCCCGGTTTTCGGGGAAGCGGCGGAATGGCCCAAGCTCTTTCGCCATTTCGGCGGAAGTTTCATAGGACACAGCCGTCATCAACGCGGTGATGCCGGCTGCCGCAGCGCGGCCCTCGTCCGAATCATAGGAGAGGCCGGTCGCCATCAGCAAACCGCCGATGTTGGCGTAGCCGAGGCCCAATGTGCGGAAATCATAGGAGCCAAGCGCAATTTCCTCAGACGGGAACTGCGCCATCAGCACGGAGATTTCGAGAACAATGGTCCAGAGACGGCAGGCGTGACGATAGCCTTCGATATCAAAGGTGCCGTCTTCTTTGCGGAACTTCATCAGGTTGATGGAGGCCAGGTTACAGGCCGTATCGTCCAGGAACATGTATTCGGAGCAAGGGTTGGATGCGTTGATCCGGCCTGATTCCGGGCAGGTGTGCCATTCGTTGATGGTCGTGTCGAACTGTACGCCCGGATCAGCAGACGCCCATGCGGCGTGGCTGATTTTGTCGAGCAAGCCGCGCGCCGAAATCGTCTCGTGAACCTTGCCGTCTGTCCGGCGGATCAGGTCCCAGGGCTCATCGTCCAGCGCCTTCTGCAGGAAGTCGTTGGTCAGGCGAACGGAGTTGTTGGAGTTCTGGCCGGATACCGTCAGATAGGCTTCAGAATCCCAGTCCGTGTCGTATTCGCGGAAGTCGATCGCCGTCTCGCCTTGCTTCGCAAGCTGGATCGCGCGCTGAATGTAATTCTCGGAAATGCAGGCCCGGCGCGCTTTCTTGATCGCGACCTTGAGGGCGTGGTTCAGCGCCGGGTCAAAGGCTTTGTCGCCAGCTGCTTCCGCATCCGTGCAGGCGGTCATAATGGCATTCAGCGTTTTGCGCGCGAGCTTGGACCCGGCTACGAGGGCCGCAACCTTCTGCTCCTCGACAACCTTCCAATCCACATAGGATTCGATATCGGGATGATCCACGTCCACCGTGACCATTTTGGCTGCGCGACGGGTCGTGCCGCCTGATTTTATGGCACCGGCTGCCCGGTCACCAATTTTCAGGAAGCTCATCAAGCCGGAGGATTTGCCGCCGCCCGAAAGGCTCTCACCGGAACCGCGGACATGGGAGAAGTTAGCGCCCGTGCCAGAGCCATATTTGAACAGCCGCGCTTCACGCACCCACAGATCCATAATGCCGCCTGGGTTCACCAGATCATCAGCGACAGACTGAATGAAGCAGGCGTGGGGCTGGGGGCGTTCGTAGGAAGAGGCAGACTTGGTCATCTCTTCCGAATTGGGGTCCACATAGAAGTGACCCTGGGATGGGCCGTCGATGCCGTAAGCCCAATGCAGGCCAGTGTTGAACCACTGGGGGGAGTTCGGCGCGGCCATTTGATTGGCCAGCATGTAGCGCATCTCATCAAAGAAGGACTGGGCGTCGTCTTCAGATGCAAAATAGCCGCCCTTCCAGCCCCAATAGGTCCAGGCACCAGCGAGGCGGTCGAAAACCTGTCGGGCATCGTCCTCGCCGCCAGTACGCGCTTCCTTGGGCAGCATCTGCATTGCGGCTTCGTCAGCCAAACGACGCTGCAGGAATTCTGGAACGTCTGCTTCTGTATCGGCCTTCAAGCGTTTTGGAACGCCGGCTTTGCGGAAGTACTTCTGTGCCAGAACGTCGACCGCGACCTGGGACCAATTCGCCGGAACATCAATATCCGCCGCTTGAAACACGATCCCGCCATCGGGATTGCGAATCTCACTGGTAGCCCGGCGGAACGGAATATCTGCATATGGCGAAGCGCCAGCTTTCGTGAATCGACGGTCGATGCGCATTGGCTATGTAGCCCCCTACATGTTGGTGTTTCTGGGAACCTCACACAACGCCGACCTACAGATCGTTCTCGCCGCCAAGCCACCCACTATATGATGTGTGTACCTTTGGGAGATTCATGGGCGCAAACACATTTTGTCGTGATTTGTTAACTTCTTCCTAACCACTTTTTTTAAGCCGTTGAAAACGCTAGAATCCGTCTGTGAATAGTCGTGAAAATATTTTTCGTTAACACGACGTTTGATGACGATCTGTGAATGTCTGGACGCGGCGCCGCGCTTCGGCCATATTCCGCAGCGTTAATCGACCGCAAGCATTTCCGGCGTGAACCGCCGCGACAGAGCGATACGGAGCAGGCATGACGTCCATCGGCACACGTTTCTTTACATGGCGCTTCGGCGAAAAAGTTGGCGAAGACACATTCGGCAACGAATATTATCGCCATAAAAATCAAGAGCTTGATGAGCGCTGGGTGTGCTTTGACGGCCCCGTTGAGGCCTCTGCTGTGCCGCCGGAATGGCACGCATGGCTGCATCGCTCAGTGGACGAGCCGCCGAAGGAAGGCGATGTCCGTCCGGCGTTCGCCATTGATCATGCACCGAACGGAACGGGCAGCGCTGACGCCTACCGTCCGCCAGGGCACGACTATATGGGGGGTGAGCGCGCGGCCGCGACCGGTGACTATCAAGCCTGGAAGCCGGAGTAACCGCCTGATGCGACGCAATGCGCTTGAAACCGCCATTGGCGCCCTCGTGCTGGCAGCAGCCGGCGGGTTCTTGGCCTTCTCTTATCAAGCAGCCGATATCGGCTCTGTTGGCAGCGGCTACGCCGTTAAGGCCCGCTTTGATCGGGTCGATGGCCTGAAGCAAGGTGCGGACGTGCGAATGAGCGGCATCCGTGTTGGTAAGATCAAGGGCATGCAGCTTGAAACCGATACATATTTAGCCGTCGTTGAGATGGAGATCGATGGTGCCGTGAAGGTGCCTGATGATACCTCTGCAGAAATCGTCAGCGAAAGCCTGCTGGGTGGGCGTTTCATGTCCTTGACACCGGGCGGGTCAGATAAGTTTCTGCCGGCGGGTGGTGAGCTTCGCTACACCCAGTCTCCGGTCAGTCTGGAACAGCTGATCGGCAAGTTCATTTTCTCTGGGCAGGACAGCGATAAAAAGCCATGAGCGTGAAGGCGCTGGTCAGAATCGTTCAGGGCGCCGGCATCGCTGTGTGTCTGGTGGCTTCGCCTGCGTCAGCAGACTATGTCGGTATGCCGGGTGCAGTGTTGCAGGGGCTCGACAAGATCACAGCACGGGTTTCTGAGCTGCCAATCCAGAATGGTCAAACCGTTCAGTTTGGCAGCCTCGTCATCCGCGTTAGTGCTTGCAATCGCCGCCCGCCGGAAGAGCCACCAGAAGCGACGGTCTTCGTCGAAATCGGCGACGGCAAGCAAACTCCGCCCACACTTCTGTTCCGCGGCTGGATGTTCGCTTCCAGCCCTGCAGTCTCCGCCTTTGAACATCCAGTCTATGATGTGCGGGTGCTGCGCTGTTTAGTGCTTTGAGCGCTAGCTAAGGCTAGTATTAGCCCGGCTCTTTTCATAAAGCGCGATAGCGGCGGCGGTCGCCAAGTTCAGGCTTTCCACAATTGGCGACATTGGGATGTGCACGGCAGCGTCGCAGTGCTCAAGCGTTAGGCGGCGGAGGCCAGACCCTTCAGCGCCAATGACGATTGCTGTTGGCCGGTCGAATGGCGCATCTGCAATCGGCGTCTCTGCTTCGCCAGCAAGGCCGACTGTCCAGAAGCCGTTCTCTTTAAGGCTGTCGAGCGCGCGAGCGAGATTGGGCGCGCGCACATAGGCCAACTGCTCCAGCGCACCGGCAGCGGCTTTAGCCAGCGCACCCGATTCGGGCGGTGCTGAACGGGCAGTCGTGATCACGGCGTGTGCACCGAATGCAGCAGCAGCTCGGATTGCGGCACCAACATTGCGCGGGTCGGTCGCTTGATCGAGTGCCAACACAACAGACCTATCATTAATGGAGCGAATTTCAGCAATGTCCGGCTGCTCAAGCGGTTTCGTTTGCACCGCGATGCCCTGGTGAACTGCACCGTCACCCAGCATCCGCTGCAGGACTTGGCCGTGGGCAAGTTCGATCGACCAGTCTTCAGCGTCGGGTCGGGTGCGGCGTGCGGCGGCAAGGTCATCCTCTCGCGTATCCACGAATGCTTCTGTCGCACGCACGGCAGTAATGACGCGCCGTGGATTCGCCAAAGCGGCGAGGGCGGCATGGCGACCGTAGATCCAAAGGGCATTCCCGCTAGTTTTCCCGGTTGGTCGGCGCTGTTGTGGTTTGCCGCCTCGGCTGGCACCCTTTGCGCTGGCTGCATTGGGCGTTTGTGGCGGCGCCTTGTCGCGCCTGGATTTGGGGCGGCGGCTGTCTGGGGTTTTCGCCAAGGCTTGGAGTCCTTAAGGTACTGAGGCGTTCGCACGAAATGCGCGCCCGCAAAAAAGCTATTTGATTAGGCAGTTCGTTACGATTGCTTATTGACAACCGGGCCGCTTGGCAACTATGTCTCCGCGTTCCCGGCCCGGGCTTTGCCTTGGCCTGCGTGGAGGGGTGTCCGAGTGGTTAAAGGAGACGGGCTGTAAACCCGTTGGCGTAGCCTACGTTGGTTCGAATCCAACCCCCTCCACCAATTGAAGTTTTAAGTCCGCCGCGGTGCGACGGGCTTTGCCGGAAAGGTTCGGCAAAGGCAGGAGAAGACAACGCGCGGGCGTAGCTCAATGGTAGAGTTCCAGCCTTCCAAGCTGGCTGTGCGGGTTCGATCCCCGTCGCCCGCTCCAATTGAGAGGTCGCAAAGCGCAAGCTGCGTGATCATATATTAACCAAGATGGCCCCCATCCAGCCCGGCTGGACAGGGGCGTGATCGTCCATAGAGATCGAGGCGAACATGGCTAAAGAGAAGTTTGAGCGTAATAAGCCGCACTGCAACATCGGCACGATTGGTCACGTTGACCATGGTAAGACGTCCTTGACGGCAGCGATCACGAAGATCCTTGCTGAATCAGGCGGTGCTGATTTCCAGGCCTAT
>JBDQJI010000153.1:0-7630 GCA_040263875.1 Alphaproteobacteria bacterium | reverse complement strand
GTAAACGCCTACAACTTCGCACGCAGACTAAAAACCTTGAAAGGTCTCACCCCATTCGAATATGTCTGCAAAGTCTGGACTGAAGAGCCTGATCGGTTCAGACTAAATCCGACCCATCAATCTCCGGGACTAAACACCTAGAGCTTCGGGTGGCAGCGTTCCCAGCGTCTGATCTGCGGGCAAGAGGCGGTGATATCCTTGTTCGGAAATTTGGGTTGGGGCCAGGTGCCCGGCTGGCGATGTTCGCAGGTGACGGGCTTGAGCTGGCAGATGTGCTGCTGAAAGACGAAGACGAGGGGGCCCGATATCGCATTCCATTGGATGATCAGTCGCCTGATCTTGATGGCCTGACCTGTCGGTGGGAGCCGCTGGCTCCCAGCCACGGCGTCATGGCGACTATTATGGTCAAAGGTTTGGGTTCGGGCGAAAGTGGTGAGCTGCGCTATACGCTAGATGAAATTCAGCGCATTTTAGGCGGCGATGCTGCTGAAGCCGCACCAACCAGCAACAGAACACTCAGCTTCCGCTTCCCGCCCCGAGGTCTCAAGCTGGAGGCATTGGCCTTCAACGCCTTCACGCCGTTCAAAGCGCGATTTTGGCGGATCATCATGGAAAGCTTGGTGCAGCTTTATGCCGAACGCTTCCAAAAGCAGGTTGGTCCCTACAACGCGCCCGAATACCGCAAAGAAATGGTCTCGCAGACGGATTTCCGGAAATATGACGGGATGCTGCGGATGGTGCTGGACCTAACGCTAGAGCAGGCGGATGCGCTGGAAGCCCTGCTTGAGCAAGAACGTGTGGCAGGCAGGCTGGTCTACGGCTTTCACCGGTCAGACTCAGCAATGATGACCTGCCTCGTATTTGATCTGACAAGTGCCGCGCACGTGCATTTCATTGATGGCGCTGATGGCGGGTTCGCCCTCGCCGCCCGTCAATTGAAAGAGCAGATCGCAGGATAACGCCTGTTAGGGCAGCGCTATCTCGACATCAACGCCTGCAGGCGCTTGTGCCCAGGTCGTGTCAGCCTCAGTGCGGTCATCCCAGCGTAGCATCAGCATTTCGGCGGGCTGATCGAAGCACACAAACGGATGGTGCCATACATTCGGCGCATAACAGACGCCAACGGTTTCATCCATGATGAAGGCTTGGAGGTTTTGGAAATCTGGCCCGCCATCTGGCAGCGTCGGTGCTACAGCGACCATCCAGCGGCCACAAGCGATGGGTGCGAAAGTTTGAGCGGAAGCGTCATGGCGTTCCAGCGCTGGCACGGCGAAATCAGCAGTTTGTGGCTTTGCGCGGCTGACGGAGACGTTGAGTTCAGCGTGGGCGCGGCCATTGAACATATTCGCTGCGAACTCATGGCGGTCGCCGTCCAGGTCCCTAAGTGCGAAGCACTCGCCGTATGGCGCGAAGGCATCTGCATCAAAGGGTTCGGGGACGACACGGGTTTTGGGCATGGGATGTTGGCTCCTTAGGAAATGTCAGACCACATCCGGTAAACGCGGCATGCGGCAATAAGCTGAGAGCGCACCTGGGGCGGCCCGATTAACAACAATTTCGCCGCCGTGGGCTTCGGCTAAGCGGGCTGCGAGTGTCAAGTCCAGGCTGGCGCGGGCGGTGCGGGCGGGCGGGAATCCGGCATCTGTGTCCGGCGCATCTGGTGCGAACAGTGTGTCCGTTTCATCCAAGTCTACATGGCCGGTGGTGACAGTCAGGATTGCCCAATCACCGTCGCCTTTAGCCGTAACAACAACCGCATCGCCGTCACGGGCATACCGTCCTGCGACCATGATTAGGCGTGTGAATATCTGGCAGAGCCGTTCGGCGTCTGCATCCAGCGTCAAACCATATTGGACATTTGGTGCGATATTCAGCGGCTGTGGCGCAATCCGCTCAGCCGCATCGCTGGCAGCTTTGGCTACAGCGTCTGCGGCAGATGTGGGGGTGCGTTCTAAGGGTGCGCGACCGGCTTCAATAGCGGCCACATCAATAATGTCATCCACAAGCGCAATGAACGCACCGCCAGCGGACAGGATGTCATCCAGATACTCACCTTGACGTTCGGAGAGGTAACCTGCAACGCCAGCACGAAGCAGATCCGCGAACCCGGTAATCGTTGTTAACGGTGTGCGGAGTTCGTAGGAGATCACGTACAGGAATTCATTCTTGAGCCTGTCTGCTTCTTCAAGGGCTTCGGCCCGTCCACGCAATGCCGTTTCAACGGCGTGGCTGGCTGAAACATCATACATCGCGGTCAGCACGCCGCCATCTGCGAGCGGTGCCGTCTCGATTTCTAGCGTCCGGCCATCGAGGGATTGCGCCCGCAGTTTTGCTGGTGCCCGGCTGGTGACGGCATCGATCATTTCCTGGCGACCAATGTCCCAGGTCTCATCCGTGAGTGACTGACCCGCTACATCTGCGAGCGCCGCCACATGCGGGGCGGCATCCAGGCCGTCATCTTCAGCCCGGAACAAAGCGTTGAAAGCACGGTTCGACAGCCGAAGCTTGCCGTCCTCCCCGAAGAGCGCGATGCCTTCTTGCAGCGCATCCAGTGTTTGCCGCTGCACACGGTTCAGTGTGTGATAAGAGCGTTCGAGCGCTATTTGATCACTGACATCTTCGTACACATAGATAAGGCCGCCCTGCGGATGAGGGGCTGCGGTTTCCTTCAGCGTGCGGCCGTTGGCCAGAAACAGAAACTCATCGCGCGGCTGCATCAGGGATTGGAATTCCGCCGCCCGCTCTGCCTTGAACGCGGCGAAGTCGATCACTTCTGGCAGCATACGAAGCCGACGAAGGTCATCCAGGAGTTCGGTGATGCCGATACGTTGCTCAATCCGCGCGGGGTCGAGGCCAAATAGGTCAACGAAGGCCTTGTTGCAGAACGCCAGCTGGCGCCCGCCAGTGAAGACTGCGACGGCTGATCCAACGCGTTCCAACACTTCGGCATGGGCGGCAACGAGGCGGGCTTGGCCATCCTGCGCTTCAACCAGCGCGGTGACATCCCGCGCGTCGCCGATCAGGCCGCCGCCAGGTTTCTCGCCGCCAAGCGGTCGCTCCGTTGTTTCGACAAGCTGGCGCTTGCCGCTGACGACAATCGTACGGCTTTCAGAAAGCGTCGCATTAGTGCGGTGTGCACGGCGGGCAAGGTCCAGGGCCTCTGCGCCGCCGATCTCAATATTGTCGAGTAGTGCAGCGGCAGGCGAATCTGCGCCAACAGCTTCTGCATAGGCCTTGTTTGCGTAGATCAGTTCTAAATCGTCAGCGCGCCGCCAAACGGGGCTTGGCAGCGCGTCGAGGATTTCAGCTAGGAACGCGGCGCGGGCGTCCGCCGCCTGGCGGCTCCGCTCCGCGATCATAGCGGCCGATTTAAATCGGGCGGCTTCAGCTTGCAGCGCATCTGGCCGCCTGCGATGCCAAAGGGTGGCGAACGTCGCCGCGAGGACCAGCGCAAGGCCCGCTATAATCGCTAATACGACAATCGCGCCGCCTTCCGCCATATTCAGCCCCCCGGCTATTGTTCCGATTTAGACCAGCCAGATATCGTCCTAGCAGGTCGCGCTAGTAACGATAGTAGTCTGGCTTGAACGGCCCGTCATCAATGACACCGATATATGCGGCTTGGTCCGCCGTAAGGGTTGTCAATTTAGCGCCAAGGCGTTCCAGGTGCAGTGCGGCTACTTTTTCGTCCAGATGCTTCGGTAGCACATAGACCTGATTTTCATAGTTGGCGCTGTTTGTCCAAAGCTCGATCTGAGCCAGCACCTGGTTTGAGAAGCTGGCGCTCATCACAAAGCTAGGGTGGCCAGTACCGCAACCAAGGTTCACCAACCGACCTTCGGCCAGCAGGATGATCCGCTTGCCGTCCGGGAATTCGATTTCATCAACCTGGGGCTTCACGTTGTGCCACTGCATATTGCGCAGCGCATCCACGTGAATTTCATTGTCGAAGTGGCCGATGTTGCAGACAATCGCCCTGTCCTTCATCGCCCGCATATGGTCAATGGTGATGATGTCTTTGTTGCCCGTCGCCGTCACGAAGATATCGGCGCTCGGTGCGGCTTCTTCCATGGTGGTAACTTCGTAACCGGCCATCAGTGCCTGCAGGGCGCAGATTGGGTCAACTTCCGTCACGAGGACGCGGGCACCCTGGCTGCGCAGGCTTTCAGCAGAGCCTTTGCCGACATCACCATAACCAGCGACGAGGGCGACTTTACCAGCGAGCATAACGTCCGTCGCGCGCTTAATGCCGTCAACCAGGCTTTCGCGGCAGCCATAGAGGTTGTCGAACTTCGACTTGGTGACGCTATCATTCACGTTGATGGCGGGGCACATCAGTTTGCCAGCCTTCGCCATGTCATAGAGGCGATGGACGCCGGTCGTGGTTTCTTCTGACACGCCGCGGATATCCGCCATCAATTCCGGATATTTCTCATGCACAATGACTGTGAGGTCGCCGCCGTCATCCAGCAGGATGTTCGGGCGCCAGCCGTCTGGGCCTTCAATCGTCTGGTCGATGCACCAGAGGTATTCTTCTTCGGTCTCGCCCTTCCAGGCAAATACCGACACGCCAGTGACGGCGATGGCGGCAGCGGCTTGGTCTTGGGTTGAGAAGATATTGCAGGAGCTCCAACGAACTTCCGCACCGAGCGCCGTTAGTGTTTCAATCAACACGGCGGTTTGGATCGTCATGTGCAGGCAGCCAACGATGCGGGCACCCTTCAGCGGCTGTGCTTCGCCGAATTCTTGGCGAAGCGCCATCAGGCCCGGCATTTCAGTTTCAGCGATCGCTATCTCTTTGCGGCCCCAATCGGCGAGGCTGATGTCTTTAACCTTATAGTCGGGCATATCGAGGAATCTCCGAAAATCTGATGTGGGGCGTGGGTTTAGAGCGATGACAGTGGTCATCTGCAAAATCTATATGCACGATATAGCATATAGTTTCGCAGAAGCAATGCGCTCACATCCAGTTTCGAAGAATTACGCGCCAGTAAGGGCGGCTTTTTCAGCTTCTGTGTAAAAGGCATCCGCATGGATACGCGCTTGATCCAGCCCGGATGTCTTGAGAATCTCAACGCCTGCCTCGACCATCGGCGGCGGGCCTGCGAGATATGCGCACGCGCCATCTAAGGGATCAGCGCCAAGGGCCGTGATGTCAGCTTTGAAAGCGTCAGTGACGAACCCAGCGCGACGAGCGCTGCCCGCTCCCGGTTCCGACAGAACAATTTCATAGCTGAAGCCTGGGTGCTGGGCTGCCAAGGCCTTGAGTTCGTCTTCCAGATAAACGTCCGCTTCCGTCCGAGCGCCAAACCACAATCGGACGGGGCGGGCCGTCGTATCTGGCTTGGCGAGCGCTGATTGCAGAATGGCACGGATCGGTGCCAAGCCGGAGCCGCCAGCAATGGCGAAAATAGGGCCTGTCTCCGCCTCTCTCAAAAACGCGTAGCCCATGGGGCCATGTACGGCGACCGGTTCGCCTGCTGCAAGTTGGTCAAATATGAAGGCGGAGACGCCATCATCGCCCATGCGGCGGATGTGGAATTCAAGCCGGGTCGGATCATTCGGCGGGCTGGCAAAGGAATAGTCCCGCGCCGGGAAGCCTGGGAACGCGACGGCGGCGAACTGGCCAGCGGTATAGTCCATCGGCTCTGGCAGTGCGATCTGCACGGCGGCGATATCGTGGGTGAGTTTTTCGACCGCCGAGACTTCGCCGACAAGCTGCTTCAGAGGATGCGCCAACGCATCATCATAACTAACGACGGCGAGCGTGCAGTCAGACCGGGGTTCGGCACGGCAGGCGAGGACAAGGCCGCGCGCCGCTTCATCAGCCGTTAGCGCCATAGACGAATGCTCACGCATATGCGCTTCGCCCAGTACCAGCCTGGATTTACAGGCACCGCAGTTTCCAGATCTGCAGCCAAATGGATAGGGAATGTTTTCCTCAACCGCGATCTCGAGGATGGTCTCATCAGCCTCAACTTCGATCACTTCATCGAAGGTCAGCAGCGTAATTGTGTGGGTCATAAAACTGTCAGCCTGGAGTTATTTTGCTTGGCGGCGGGTTTCGACATAGGTCAGCAGGGCCAATAGCATGCACCCGGCGCTGGCGTAGAAGATAATGCGGGGATCGGCATTATCCATCACCCAGCCAAACGCCACCGGCGTCACGGCATTGCCAAGTGCGAGGCCGCTAGAGGTAAAGCCAAACAGCTTGCCCATCTGGCCCTTGGGGGCAATCTGGCGCACCAGCATATCCCTGGCTGGCATGAGGCTACCTTGCAGCCCACCCGCCACCAATAATACGCCGGTCAGCAGGCCGATCGACATCGGAATGTAGCCAAGGCTGGCGACGAGGACTGAAATTATGATGATGTTGATCGTAAACACGGTGCCAGGGCGGCCCGTCCGATCAGCCAGATAACCGCCCGCCAAATTGCCGACGGACGCCGCCAACAGATAGCCAGAGAGCGCGCCCGCGACAGCTTCCGCCGTTAAATCCCAGATGACAGGCAAAGCCACAACACTAAAGTTTCGGACCCCGCCAAACGCAATCGCGTAGATGAGCTGGAAGGCAAACAGCATCAGCACAGGCCGGGACAGCAATAAGGCAATTCCGGCGTCAACTGTGCCGCCTTTCGGTGCTGCGACCTCAGTCGAAGTTTGGCTTGGAGCGGCGGTTTCGGTTGTTTGGGGCTCAATCCGGCCAGCGATCAAAAACAAATAGGCCGCGAGCGCCATGCCGAAAGCGCCGACGGCCAGGAATGTCGTTGTCAGATCAGTCAGCGCGGTTAAACCAAGCATTACAGCCGGGGCTGCCGCCCATCCCAAATTCCCCGAGATCGCATGGAAGCTGAACGCCCGGCCGATCCGTTTATCATGCACACGAGCGGACAAAATGGCGTAATCAGCGGGATGAAACACCGCGTTTGCCGTTCCGCCAATTGCAGCCAATGGCAACAACATCCAAAAACTGGGTGCGACGCCGTAGAGCGCTACAGACAGCCCAAGCAAGCCAAGCCCCAGCGCCAAAATGCGGGCGGGGCTGAGGCGATCTATCAAGAAGCCGACGGGCGTTTGCGCGATACTGGTCGCAATCGCAAATGTGCTGACGACCACGCCAAGTTCCGTGAAGCCCACCCCATGCCGTGCCGCCATCATCCCAAATACAGGCGGCAGCACCAATTGATAGAAATGGCTCATGAAGTGGGCCGCGGTTACCAGCGAAACGGCCTGAATTTCAGCGAAAGATAACTCTGCGCTAGGCTCTGTAGCGCTTGCGCCAGCGGCGGCGGTCATGGGGTAAGCGGCGCTCCGGTAGGCCGGTAAGGTCGGGTTATTTAAGCATGGGCGGAAACGGAGGCGGCTGCAATATGGGGCATTTAGGGGCGTTTAGAAGCATCAACTCGATGCCGCTTCGCTGATCTCCATCGTGATCTGCAGGAAACGGTCAATGTCGGCTGCGGAATTGCAGTGCAGCGGCGATACGCGGATCGCACCATCTAGGCCGAAGGAATCAAGCATGCGCTTCGAATAAAGGCTGCTGGCAACGCGCTCATAAACGATCACGCCGCGACGTTCATATTCGCGCACCGCATCGGTATGTCCCAGACGGTCGAACCCAATGGCTAAG
>JBDQJI010000152.1:0-7797 GCA_040263875.1 Alphaproteobacteria bacterium | reverse complement strand
GATTGCCATGGCCCTGAACTCAACGCCGCGAAAGTGCCTCGGATTCAAAACACCCATCGAGGCCATGCTCGCCGAGCTTGGAAATGACGTTCAAATCAGGTTTGCTTGATCGCGTTGCGCTTCGCGTCGGAATCCACCCCCAACCCTGATTTTGTCTGACATATTAGCGTCCTTTGGCTGCGGCGATTGTCTGGGACCGCCGTTCAAGCATTCATTTCTTATTGATTGGAGCACATGGGTACAGAAACGGCTATGGGCGGTCTTGGAAGCTTCTCAAAACTGTATTGCTGACAGGATAGCGCGTTTATTGTTTAGGGTTGTTTCCCTCAGTCGAATCAGTGGGCCCCCCTCAATTGTATTATCGCGCTGTTATGATATAACGTAATATAGGCCAAACTGGAGACATCAGATCATGCGTTGGCGGTTGATTTTGGTAGCTATGGCGATGGCGCTTTATGCCCCAAGCCTTTCTGCTGTTGAACTAAAGCAGGTTGGTTGGAGGGACCTATTGCCGTCAAAATACGACGAGATGGGCAAAGAGGTCGATGTTCTTCAGGCCCGTCTGAACGCATTGCCCATGAAATCTCAGGAAGCGTTCCAGGATATTGGCGCTCAGCGCCGTCTCCAGAAAGAGATGAAAGAGGCTGGGCTGACGACTGATGACCTGTTGCCGTTCGATCAGGACCTGCTGAAGAAGGATCTCACATCCAAGTTTCCAGATGCAGTCATTATCGCCAACGAAGTTGATGATCTTAACGCTAGGCTTGATCTTCTGGACAAGACGCCAAACGCTGATCTCAATGGAAAATCCATCAGAATGCCGGGCTATGTTCTGCCCCTAGAGTTCGATGGCGGCGAAACGACTGAATTCCTGCTGGTCCCATTTGTGGGCGCGTGCATCCATGTGCCGCCACCACCGCCCAATCAAATCGTCCATGTGAACTACCAGCGCGGTTTCAAAAGCCCCGGGCTGTACACGCTAGTGTATGTCACCGGGCGCTTGGCGGCGATTGGCGGGACGGTCGATCTCTCTCTGGTCGACGGCCAAACTCCGGTAGAGACCGGGTACAGGCTCGAAGCTGTTTCAGTTGAACCTTATAAGGAATAATCCGATGCGTCTGATCGTTATCACGGCGGTTTGCGTAGGCTTAGCAACAACCGCAGCCCACGCCGAAGAGCGCCGACAGCATGATGCGCACGAGCATGGGCATGCTTCCATGCAGGTGGTGTTGGAGGGAGCTGAATTAGGCATCAATATTGAAGCGCCTGGCATGGACATCGTCGGATTTGAGCATGCGCCTGAGGACGACGCGGATAAGGGGCGTATTCAGCAAGCGGTCGGTCAGCTTGAGAACGTAACCGCAATGTTTGCATTGCCAGAAAAGGCGTTGTGCACGGTCACAGAAGCCCATGCCGAGCATGCCTCGCTTGAAGCTGACAAAGATGATGACCATTCGGATCATAAAGACGAGCATAAGCATTCTGGCCACAAGGACGAACATAAGCATTCTGACCACAAGGATGATCATGAGGACGAAGCAAGAAATCATAGTGCGTTCGGTGCGCATTACGCTTGGCGTTGCGAGAAACCTGAGGCATTGGAATATATTGACGTTCGCTACCTTGAGGCTTTCCCCGCAACGGCTGAAATCGAAGCTCAAATCATCGGTCCAAATGGCCAATTCGCTCAGGAGTTGACGGCTGAATCCGCCAGGATCAAGTTCTGACCCACAGACTGGAAACTATTGGCGCGGATTGATGACGACACAGCAGCGAGCTCTGATTGTTGAGGCGCACGACCTATCGTTTCGCTGGCGACCGCGCGACCCATATGTCCTCGCCATAGATGCACTTGAAGTCAGAGCCGGAGAGCGGGTCTTTATTGAAGGGCCTAGTGGCAGCGGGAAGACAACACTTTTGAATATTCTCGCGGGCGTGCTGAAGCCAAGCGCGGGCCGATTGCTTGTTCTCGGACAAGACCTTTCGGCTCTGCCTGTTAGGCGTCGCGACAGCTTTCGCAGTGACCATATCGGCTTTGTATTTCAGTCATTTAACCTTATGCCGTACCTGTCCCTCATAGAGAATGTGCTCTTGGCTTGCCGCTTTTCTCCGCGACGGCGCGAACGCATTGCAGCTGCTGGCAGGACGCCAGAGGAAGAAGCGCGACGGCTTCTTGCCCATCTAGGCTTAGATGCCCAGGACTTGGCCGGTAGGGGCGTTAACCAATTGAGCACAGGCCAGCAGCAGCGCGTGGCAGTCGCGCGCGCTCTTATTGGGCAGCCTGAGCTCATTATCTGTGACGAGCCGACATCGGCACTTGATGCAGACGCCCGGGAGGCATTCCTCACACTGCTTCGGGCAGAAACGGAAGCTGCGGGTGCGAGCTTGATTTTCGTTTCCCATGATCGTGCGCTGGCACCAGGTTTTGACCGCACGATAGCGCTTCAAGCGATCAATTGCAGTGGGAGGGCCGGTTGATGAACTTCCCGCTGATATGCTTGGCAATCCGGAGCCTTCTCAATAGGTGGGTGACTGCCAGCCTGACTATTATCGCGATCGCGCTCAGCGTCGGCTTGCTGCTGGGGGTCGAGAAAGTGCGGACGGGCGCACAAAGCAGCTTCTCAAATACCATTTCCGGTACAGACCTTATCGTTGGTGCGCGCGGCGGTGCGGTTCAGTTATTGCTCTATTCCGTTTTTCGGATTGGTGATGCAACCAGCAACATTTCCTGGGAAAGCTACCAGGATATACGTGCCTGGCGTGAAGTCGATTGGGCCGTGCCGATTTCGCTTGGCGACTCCCATCGCGGCTTTCGTGTGGTGGGTACGACAGGCGATTACTTTAAGCACTATCGCTTCGGGCGCCGACAATCTTTGGCGTTCGGGGCGGGTCAACCTTTTGCAGCGCTGTTCGAAGCCGCTATTGGCGCTGATGTCGCAGAGGAGCTGGGCTACAGCGTTGGCGACAAGATTATTCTGGCCCACGGGGTTGGTGCATTCGGCTTTACGAAGCACGACAACAAGCCGTTCACGATCTCCGGTATTCTTGCCAAAACGGGGACGCCAGTTGACCGTTCCGTGCATGTCAGCCTCGCGGCGATTGAAGCCATTCATATTGGGTGGAAGGATGGTCGCCCGCCCCGTGCCGATTTGACGGTTTCAACAAAAGTTGAGGATATGCGGGAGCTTCAGCCGACTGCCGTGACGGCCGTCATGGTAGGTTTAAAGTCTCGGATGGCGGTCTTTTCTGTCCAACGGCGTATAAATACATATAGCGAGGAGGCATTGCTCGCGATCCTGCCAGGGGTGGCATTGCAACAGCTTTGGGATGCTATTGGCGGATTGGAAACTGCGCTTTTGGCAATCTCAATCCTGGTTGTCGGAACAGGGTTTCTAGGTATGATTGCCGTGAGCCTAAGCGGCCTCAATGAACGTAGGCGTGAGATGGCTATTTTGAGGTCCGTCGGTGCCCGGCCCGTTCATGTCTTTCTATTGCTCGTCGTCGAATCTGGTGTTTTGGCAGCCATAGGCGCATTTATTGGCGCGGGCATTCTGTATGCGGCTCTCGTGGTGACACAGCCGATTATCCAAGTACGCCTTGGTTTCTATCTTCCGATCGATTGGCCTTCGACATGGGAATTGACCTTGTTTGGCCTTGTTATTGCCGCTGGCGTTATCTCCGGATTTATACCTGCACTCCTCGCTTACAGGCGCTCGCTCGCAGACGGGATGTCTATCCGGGTGTAGGAGCTGATACCGGAGTGATGGAGTGCCAAGTCAATCTTGGGCGCGCGTAGACTTGTGAGAATATTCGCCTTGCACGATTGAAACGCATGTCGGACAAACTTAGCTTCTAGCACTATCGGAGTCGCCTAGAATGAATCAGCTGTCAGACATTGAAATTGCCCGTGCAACGACGGGGGAGCCAATTCAAGCCATCGCCGAAAAGATTGGTGCGCCTGACTCAGCGCTTTTGCCCTATGGACGTGACAAGGCAAAACTGGACCTGGATTGGACCAAAGAGGTCGCAGGGAATAAGCGCGGCAAGCTAATTCTGGTGACCGCGATGACGCCGACACCCGCAGGCGAAGGCAAGACCACCACCACGATCGGACTTGGCGACGGATTGCGTCGGATTGGCAAGAACTCACTGATCTGTCTGCGCGAACCAAGCCTCGGCCCATGTTTTGGCCAAAAAGGCGGGGCTGCTGGGGGTAGGTACGCTCAGGTCATCCCAATGGAATCGATCAATCTGCATTTCACTGGTGATATGCACGCGATTTCGACCGCTCATAACTTGCTAGCGGCGATGCTTGATAATCACATTTATTGGGGCAACCAATTGGGATTGGATGCGCGGCGGATTGCGTGGCGTCGGGTCGTCGACATGAATGACCGCGCACTACGTGGCATCGTTGCAAACCTTGGCGGCGTCGCAAATGGATTCCCGCGAGAAACCTGTTACGACATTACCGTTGCATCAGAAGTGATGGCCATTCTTTGCCTCGCGAATGATCTTGATGACATGCAGGCGCGGTTTGCCCGAATTGTTGTCGGCGAGACCGGTGATCGCCAACCGGTGACGGCTGCTGACTTGAATGCAGACGGTGCCATGACTGTCTTGATGAAAGATGCGATGGCACCCAACTTGGCACAATCGCTTGAAGGGACACCGGCTTTTGTCCATGGCGGACCGTTCGCTAACATCGCCCACGGATGCAATAGCGTCATAGCGACGAAAACAGCCTTAGGGCTGGGAGATTACGTTGTAACAGAAGCAGGATTTGGCGCTGATTTGGGTGCAGAGAAGTTCCTCGATATTAAGTGCCCATCATCTGGCCTTGCCCCCGATGCGATCGTTGTTGTCGCAACGGCGAGAGCGCTCAAGTTCCATGGTGGCGTTCAGCGCGCTGATTTGAATACAGAGAACGTTGGTGCAGTCGAGGCTGGCCTCGCCAATCTTGGGCGGCACTTGGATAATATGGCCAAATTTGGTGTGCCAGCCGTGGTCGCAATCAACAAGTTTACGCTGGACACGGATGCAGAGTTGGATGCGATCCGGAGATACTGCCTCAATCGTCGCCAACCAGTCGCGGTTTGTACCCATTGGGCTGATGGCGGGGCAGGGGCGGAGAGTCTAGCGCGTTTGGCGTCTGAAGCGGCTGACAGTGGGAAAGCTGAATTCAAGCCGATCTATGCATCTGAGCTGCCGTTACTAAAGAAGATCGAAACCGTTGCTAGTGAGATATATCGCGCTGACGGCGTTGATATCTCGAGCAGTGCAAAGACGCGTCTTCAGACACTACAGGACAGAGGCTACGGGAATTTGCCTGTCTGCATGGCGAAGACGCAATACAGTTTCTCGGGCGACCCATCGCTCAAAGGTGCGCCGACGGGTTATGAGATTCCGGTCCGTGACATACGGCTATCCGCTGGTGCGGGTTTCGTTGTCGTCATCTGTGGTGACATCATGACCATGCCTGGCTTGCCGCGCACGCCTGCGGCTGAGGCAATCAATATCGGAGATGACGGAGAGACTGTTGGGCTTTTCTAGCTTTCAGAAGAATCCGTCTGTAAGAACAGCCTGCGCCAGGTAAGCATCGTCGAACGAGGCAAAATTCAAACTGTACAGCTGACTATAATGCCCGCCGCTGGCCATAAGCGTGTCGTGGTCGCCGTTCTCGATCACTTCGCCGGCCTGCAAAACGATGATCCGATCCGCCCCGCGGATGGTGGCTAAACGGTGGGCGATGACGATTGCGGTGCGACCTTGAAGCAATTTCGCCAAAGCCAGTTGGATTTGGCGCTCTGTATAGCTGTCGATATTCGCGGTCGCCTCATCCAGAATGAGGATACGTGTGTCGGCGACAAGGGCGCGGGCAAAGCTGACCAACTGGCGCTGACCAAGAGACAGGCCGCCGCCGCCTTCTTCCAGCATCGTATCATACCCATCCGGCATCGCTTCGATGAGCGCATGCAGGCCGACGGCTTTGGCGGCGTCAATAACATCTGCATGGCTGGCATCGGTCGTGGAATAGCGGATGTTTTCGAACACACTGTCTGAGAACAGGAAAGGGTCCTGCAATACCATGCCGACATTGTGCGCGAGCGATTCCTGCGTGACATCACGCACATCGCGCCCGCCAATGATCACCGCACCGCCCCAAACGTCATAGAAGCGGTGGACGAGTGCGGCAATACTGGTTTTGCCAGACCCCGTAGCGCCGACCAAAGCGATAGTTTCGCCGGGTGCGGCCTTGAAACTGACATCCTTCAGAATAGGTTGGTCTTTGACATAGCCGAAGGTCACGTTGCGCAATTCAACCGCACCATCGATGTCGCCAAGAACTTCCGCCTTAGGCGCATCAGCGACATCAATCTTGACATCCAGCACTTCAAAGATGCGCTGCCCGGCGGCCATGGCCCGTTGCATGACGCTGTATTGAAGCGTGAGGGAGCGGATGGGATCAAAGAAGCGTTGCACATAGAACAGGAAGGCGATCATCACGCCAACGTCGAGCGCATCTTCTAAGACCAATCCGCCGCCCACAATAATGACAATCGCCATCGCTGCACCCGAAAGCGTATCGACGATGGGCACCATGATATTGGTGTATTTCGATGCAGAGAGCTGGGCGCGTAGATTGTCATGAGCTTTTTCACCAAACAGACGAAGATTGACGTCTTCGCGGCGAAGCTCCTGGATGGTGCGCACGCCGTGCACGGTTTCAGCTAAGGCTGCGTTCGTCGCACTCTGGGTTTCGCGGGCGCGCATAAAGGCCCGGCGTGCGAGCGGCAGCCACACAATTCGGACTATGAACAGGATTGGCACGACGGAAAGCGTCAATGCGCCAAGCACTGGGTCCAAGCTGAGGGTGACGACGATAATTCCGATCAGCAATAAGAGATCGCCAATCGCGAAGATCGATGACTCCAGGAATTCCTGGAGCGCGCCAACATCGCCTTGCAGGCGTGACATAAGTCGGCCGGTTTCCGTCTTGTCCATGAAGGAGAGGGAGACCTTCTGGAGGTGGCCATACATTGCGCGCCTTAGGTCAAACAGCAGTTCCTGGGCGACCTTGCCAACGACGATTTCCATAATGTGGTTGGCAGCATAACTTAGAACAACGATCACCAGGAACACGCCGCAAATGATCTGCAGCAACGCCAAGCCGGCTTCTGGACCAGCCAGCGCGCGGTCAATTACAGCGCGGACGACTAAGGGAATTGCCAGTTGCATCAACGTGAACACAACGATTGCGGCGATGCCAATGCTGATACGCCCTCGATAGGGCGCGAGGAATGTCAGGAACCGGCGAACGACCCATTTATCGAAGGCACGACCAAATAAGGCTTCGTCTTGGGATGTTTGAGACCCTACGACAGCAAACTGCGGCTTCGGCTCAGCGGTTGATTTCGACGGCTGGCTCATTGGGGCGTCTCCGCCGGTAGAGTGTCGCCCTCGGTTTGGGTGGTTTGTAACTCGTAGAGCGCAGCATACCGACCGTTCAATGCGAGAAGCTCTGCATGAGTGCCGCGTTCAAGAATTCGACCGTCTTCGAGGAATAATATCTCATTGGCATGCATCAGTGAGGTCAAGCGATGGGCAATAATGATGATCGTGCGGTCGGCGACGGTTTCCTGAATGGCATGGCGGATGCGCTGCTCTGTGGCGGCATCAACTGCGGCGGTTGAATCGTCAAACACCAGCACTTGGCTCTCTGGCAGAATGCTGCGGGCGATAGCGAGCCGTTGCCGCTGACCTCCCGACAAAGACACCCCACGTTCACCGACTAGG
>JBDQJI010000151.1:0-7828 GCA_040263875.1 Alphaproteobacteria bacterium | reverse complement strand
TTCCGAAACCACCTCGCAGACTTTGTAAACGCCTACAACTTCGCACGCAGACTAAAAACCTTGAAAGGTCTCACCCCATTCGAATATGTCTGCAAAGTCTGGACTGAAGAGCCTGATCGGTTCAGAACAAATCCGACCCATCAATCTCCGGGACTAAACACCTAGTACATTTGCGCAGTCCTAACGATATAATGGCTGAAAGTCCTATGGTTCGCAAGAGGTAAACAGGTAAACTAAGACGTAACGGTTTTCTAAAACTGCCTACTTTTCAGGCAGATAAATGATTCCCTGCGGGATCGGTCTTGGAGGAATGCAATGAAATTAGGACTTTCCATCGGTTATTCAGGCGCTGAGATGAACCTGCCGGTCGAGCGCGTGCAGCGGGCCGAGGCTCTTGGATATGATTGCGTCTGGACGGCGGAGGCCTATGGTTCTGACGCAGTGACGCCATTGGCGTTCCTGGCAGGGCAGACGAGTCGCATTAAATTAGGCACCGCGATCATGCAGTTAGCCGCACGCACGCCGGCGAATGCTGCGATGTCGGCCGCAACCGTCGATGCAATGGCTGGCGGTGGCCGATTTATCGCTGGCTTGGGCGTGTCTGGCCCACAGATCGTGGAAGGTTGGTATGGCCAGCCCTGGGGGCGACCCTATTACCGCCTGAAAGACTATGTGGAAATCATGCGGAAGGTTTTCCGCCGTGAAGGCCCAGTTAGTCATGAGGGCCGGGAAATTAGTCTCCCCTATGAAGGCGAAGGCGCTGCTGGCGTTGGCAAACCTTTGCAATCAATCCTGCATATGAACCCTGATATCCCAATTTTCATCGGCGCGGGGAACGCGGCCACTGTCCGGCTGACAGCAGAGCTATGTGACGGTTGGCTGCCGCTTGGCCTCACGCCTGCTGCTGTTCAGGAATATATGCCCTGGGTGGAGGAAGGGTTCGCCCGCGCGCAGGCCAAAGGTGTTGATAAAGGCTTCCACAATTTTGAAATTGTCGCGTCTGCCCATGTTGAAATTGATGAAGACGTGCAGGGCGCGCTAGACCGGCTGAAGCCTGAAGTCGCGCTTTATGTCGGCGGTATGGGGCACAAGAATAAGAATTTCCATAAGGAAATGATGGTCCGCCGTGGTTTCGGAGATGCCGCTGACCGGATTCAGGAACTTTTCCTGGCCGGTCACAAAAAAGAGGCCACAGCAGCCGTGCCAGACGAATGGGTAGACGAGAAATCCCTGGTCGGCCCGGCATCGCGCATTAAGGCGCGATATAAGCGTTGGGAAGACATCGGCCTAGCTTCGTTAACTGTCCGCACGAAGCAGGACGAGGCTGTTGAAGTAATGGCCGAAGCCGCACGGCTCAATCAGCCGCGATAGGCGCTTTAAGCGGCGCTGCAGCCTTGGTTCTTCACGGGATCAACGCTTGCAGCGTCACTTTCAAGCTCTTTGACGCGGGTGCGCAGCGCTTCCAATTCTTCCTGCATTGCCGCGAGACTGCGGGCGACGGGGTCTGTCATGCCCGCAGCGACGCCATAGGCCTCGAAATCCGCAGGCTCCAGCGTCGGTTCAGCCCGCTTCACGATTTTCGCTGGAATGCCGACAACAGTTACGGCGGGCGGCACGGCGTTGACGACGACGGCGTTAGCGCCAACACGAGCACCTGCGCCGACAGTAAATGGCCCCAAAATTTGCGCGCCAGAGCCAACGATCACGCAGTCCTCAAGTGTTGGGTGCCGCTTACCTTGGTCGAGCGCTGTACCGCCTAGGGTCACGCCCTGATAAAGCGTTACATCGTCGCCAACCTCTGCCGTCTCACCAATAACAACGCCCATACCATGATCAATAAACAGCCGTTTGCCGATCGTGGCGCCGGGGTGAATTTCGATGCCGCTCATCATCCGGCCAAGATGGGAGACAAAGCGGCCAAGCGTGAACAGGCGCTTCCGCCAGAGCCAGTTTGCGGCGCGATAGAATGTGAGCGCGTGAAACCCTGGATATGAGAGAACCACATCCCATCGGTTCCTGAGGGCAGGATCGCGGGCGACGTAAGAGTCGATTTCTTCGATCAGGCCTTTGAACATCTACTCACTCCGGCGTCGTCAGGATATTTCAGGACGCAGTGAAATACAGCTTGTCCTAATATGGGTTTCGCCCCATAAAAGGAATAGAGGAAAAATACGGTTTATCTTTGCGTTTCATGCAAAAATGCCCGGCATAGTCCGCACGATCAGGTCGCTGGGTCAAGGATTTGGGAGGGCTTAGGCTCATGGAATTCCGGCGGGACTTTATCGATGCAATTGGCAACACGCCCCTGGTCCGATTGACGGCGGCGAGTGAAGTTACGGGCTGCGAAATTCTAGGGAAATGCGAATTCATGAACCCAGGTGGGTCCGTGAAGGACCGCGCCGCGCTCGCCATAGTCTTGGATGCAGAAGCGAAGGGCCTGCTGAAGCCGGGCGGCGTGATCGTCGAGGGCACTGCGGGCAACACTGGCATCGGCTTGGCGCTGGTTGGTAACGCGCGCGGATACAAAACCGTGATCGTCATTCCTGAGACCCAAAGCCAGGAAAAGAAGGACATGCTGATCCTGGCCGGTGCAGAACTTGTGCAAGTGCCTGCAGCCCCTTTCAAGGACCCAAATAACTATGTGCATGTCTCCCGCCGCCTAGCGGAGGAGCGCCAAAAATCGGAGCCAAATGGCGCGATTTGGGCCAATCAGTTCGATAACGTCGCGAACCGCGAGGGCCATATTCGCACGACGGCGGAAGAAATCTGGACGCAGACTGACGGCAAAATCGATGGCTTCATCTGCGCTGTTGGCACGGGCGGTACATTGGCCGGTACGGGGATTGGTCTGAAGGCGAAGAACCCGAATGTCGCCATCGGCATCGCTGACCCGCCTGGTGCCGCGCTTTATGAATTCTACAAAAATGGTGCGCTCAAGTCTGAAGGGTCTTCCATCACGGAAGGCATTGGCCAAGGCCGGATCACGGCAAACCTGGAAGATGCGCCGATTGATCACGCTTACCAGATTCCCGACGAAGAGAGCCTGACGATTGCGTTTGATTTGCTGCAGCATGAAGGCTTCTGCCTTGGCGGATCATCCGGTGTGAACGTGGCTGGTGCAATCCGGATGGCCAAAGACCTTGGCCCCGGCAAAACCATCGTCACCATCCTGTGTGATGGCGGCGCGCGCTATATGAGCAAGATGTTCAACCCAGAATTCTTGCGCGAAAAAGGTCTGCCGACCCCGCCATGGATGGACTGATCTCCGATCGGTCAATTAACTCAAAGGCAGTCGAAGCGCCCGCACTGGCGAATGGCCGCGAATTTCCACCTCGCCAGCACTGACAAATCCCGTCAAAAGGGCCTCAGCCCTGGTGGGGTCTTCAGAACGCGCACGGTCTGCCGTTTCTTCGCTAATAACGACACCGGCTTCCAGCGGTCTTGTCACTTGCTCCAGTTGCGCTGCGAGATTGACGGCGTCACCAATCGTCGCGAACTCCAACCGCCGTTCAGAACCGATATCACCGGATACGACCGGGCCATAGTGCACACCAACAGCAATCCGAACGGGCTCAAGTCCGGCTTGAGCGCGGCTGATATTCCAAGCATCCTGTTCCGCGATAATCGCCCGTGCGGCGGCGATGGCGCGGCTGGCGTCATCCTTTGCAGAGCGGGGCGTGCCGAATGTCGCCATAAGCCCGTCACCCATATATTTGTCGAGCGTGCCGTCATTCTCGAAGATCGCGCGTTCAAGCCGCATATGCAGGTCGCGCAGAAAGCCGATGACCCGTTCCGGCGGTTCGTTCTCCGCTGCTTTGGTGAAGCCTACAACATCTGCGAACAGCACGGCTGCATTCTGGGATGTAATCACATCGAAGGGCGTGTCCTGGTTCGCCAGGTCTTCAGCCATGCTGGGGGCGAAATATCGCGCCAGGTTCGCGCGTTCCCGCGTCGAGGTGATTTCCGCCCGCACGATCCTTCGGGCGCGGTGTGCTACAGTCGCTAGAATAACGGTTACAATGGCGACGACGACGATTGTTTCGTATAATTTCTCGACATCTACGAAGTATGGGTTGGCTGTCAGTGCTAGCCATGCCTCACCTTTGACCGGGGCGTCGAGATCAAAAATCGTGAAGGCTTTAGGGAGTGTTGTCAGGTAGTAGAACGCTCCGGTCCATGCGAAGCCTGCGCAAAACCCGCCCCACAAAACCCGCCGCGAATCATAGCAACCAGCGACTGACGCAAGCAGGATAAACAAGTATATACCGCGCCCTTCAGACGCGACCTGGCCGGGCGGTTTGCTGGCGTCGTTCAGGGGGTTGTCGAGAACTAAGGTCGCGGCCATCATTAGAAAATCCGCCAGGATCAGGGCGTAAAGCGCCAGTCCTGCCTGTGTTTGCCGGCTAGATATTGGCCGAAGCCAATGGCAATATATCCAATGAAGAATGGCAAATAGAACGTGGTTGCATAGGGGCCGACCAGCGTTGCAAGCCAAAGCAAAATCACGCCAAGCGCAGCGACGCGCATCCAAAGCCCAATCCATAGCGCCTTGACGTCCGCCGCATGAAAAGCCGCCCGTGCGTGCTGGCTGGAACGGTTCTTGTTGCCTGGCGTCGTGAGACCCCCAGACATAGCGTCACCATCAACCAATGCGGCTGCTTGAGCCATGATCCGCTCTCCCTCATGCTAGTCGGTGCCGGTATAAACACGATGATCTTTATTTGATAGGTGGACGCTATGGCGAATGAACCGAACGCAAAAATCCGTCGCTGGGCGGATTTGATCAGTGAATCTGAAATGCAGGCCTACGCTAAAGCCAAGTTTGGTGAGAGCATTGGTTTGGGTGAAAATGTGGCTCTGCTGAACATCGACACCACCAACAATTTCGTCGATCCAGCCTACGATATGTGCGCGGAGCGGGATGACGGTCTAGTCGCCAATTTCGTGCGGATCACGGAGGCATTTCGGCGCTTTGGCCTGCCGATCTATTACAGCCGCCGTGATGATCGTAGCCATCCGATCAAGCGCGGTGTGTGGAACTTGAAGCTCGGCACTGCAGATACCTTCCAGTATACCACGGACCCTAAAGCTGACCAATGGCCGGAAGCCTATGCGCCGCGCGAAGAAGATGTCGTGGTGCTGAAAAACAAGCCCTCACCATTCTTCGCAACACCGCTTGAATCTTGGCTGCGATACCAAGGGATCGACAGTCTTGTAGTGATCGGCATCTCCACATCGGGCTGCGTGCGTGCCGGTGTGCTTGACGCGTTCAATCACAATTTCCGCGTGACCGTGGTTGAAGATTGCTGCGGCGACCGTTCGCCTACCGCCCACCGTGCCAATCTGTTCGATATGGACATGAAAATGGCTGACGTAGAGCCGTTGGATGCTGTGCTGGCGGACTTGGAGGAGCGCTTTGGCGATAAATTGCCCTAGTCTTTCGTCACCAGGGATATTTTGGCGCGGCCATAGCGGCGTTGGTCTTCGAGAGTGAAACCTTCTGGCAATTCCAGGTCTTCGGTGCGGCCGGTTTCAACCGCGATCAGCGCGCCTTCTGCAATCCATCCGGCGGCATCCAGGCCACTGATCGCTTCTGGCGCCCGGTCTTTGCCATAAGGCGGGTCGAGGAACACCAACGTGTGGGCCACAGGTGCAGTTGGCGGGTGGCGCGCATCTGCGCGGAGGATCGTGACGGCGTCTGTCTCATTCAGGCTGGCGGCATTGGCGCGGGCTGTGCTGAGGGCGGCATTAGAATTGTCGATCAGCGTTGCGCGAAGCGCGCCGCGAGATATGGCTTCCAGTGCGAGTGCGCCCGTACCGCAAAAGGCGTCCAAGACAATGGCACCAGCGACGCGTGACCCATCGCTCGCTAAGCGACCATGTTCTAAAAGATTAAAGAGTGATTCCCGTGTGCGGTCCTGGGTTGGGCGTATGGTGGGACCCTCAGGGGCCAATAGGGGGCGGCCACGATGTTTTCCGGCAACGATCCGCATCTTAAAATCCAAGTTCCTTATAGGCCCGGCCAAGCTGCTCTTTCAGTACTTTGCCGGTCACTTCTTCAACGACGTTTTGCGGCAAGCGGCCAAGCTGAAACGGCCCATAGGCTGTTCGGATCAGGCGTGAAACCGGGTGGCCGACATGCTCTAGCGCACGGCGAACTTCTCGGTTCTTACCCTCAGTCAGCCCCACTTCCAGCCAGACATTCGCGCGGCGCGGTGCGCCTTCCGGCGTTTCTTCTGGTCGGGCTTCAATGGCACCGTAATGCACGCCCTCTACGGTGACGCCGCGTTGGAGTTGCTTCAGCGCCGCCGCACTGGGCGATCCATATACGCGCACGCGATACCGCCGGACCCATCCACGTGACGGCAGCTCCAGCATGCGGGACAAGCCGCCGTCATTGGTCAGCAGCAGCAAGCCTTCAGAATTCATGTCCAACCGCCCGACGCTGACGACACGCGGCAAATGCCCTGGTAGGCGCTGAAATACGGTTGGCCTGCCTTCGGGGTCCTTGGCGGTCGTCACTAACCCGGACGGTTTGTGATAGCGCCAAAGCCTGGGCTTTTCAGCGGTGGGCAGGGGCTTGCCATCCACGAAAATCACATCATCTGCCGTCACCGCGAGTGCCGGGGAAGACAGTGTTTCGCCGTTTACTTGCACACGGCCCGCCAGGATCCATGCTTCGGCTTCCCGCCTTGAGGCGAGGCCTGCGCGGGCAATGCGTTTGGCGATACGCTCTTTCTGGGGTTCTGCTGTCGCGTCGGCCATTATCTGTGCTCCGACGCTGCCGTTACCAGCGCCTGCAAAATCGCGTTATCGCCCGGACTAATCGCATATTCTGGATGCCATTGGACGCCAAGGCAGAACGTGTAGGCCGGTGCTTCAATCGCTTCAATAAGGTCATCTGGCGCACGGGCGGATATCACAACCCCATCCGGGCAGCCTTTCGCCGCCTGGTGATGTGCGCTGTTGACGGGCATGCGGTCCTGGCCGGTGATCCGGTGCAGCAGCGTGCCAGGCGCAATAATCACGTCATGGCCAGGTTCTGTGCGTGGGTTTGGCTGCTCGTGGGCGATATCGCTTGGCGCTTCGTCCGGAATATGTTGGACCAGTGCGCCACCCAATGCGACATGCAGCAATTGCTGACCGCCACAAATGCCAAGCACCGGCATGTCGCGAGTAAGCGCGCCACGCGTCATCGCCAGCTCAAAATCCGTGCGGGCGGGCTTGAGCACGACTTCGGCATGCTGCTCTGTCGCGCCGAACAAGGCTGGATCAACATCAAACGCGCCGCCGGTAATCACCAGTGCGTCGATCTGATCAAGGTAAGCCTCTGCCAGCTGCGGTTCGTGCGGCAGAATAAGCGGCAGGCCGCCTGCTTTTGCGACCGCACCCGCGTAATTCTGGCGCAACGCGTACCAGGGCAGCTTTGAATAAGCGCCAGCGGATTCAGCATCTGCGGTAATGCCAATGATTGGATATGTCATGGCGCGCAGGATTAGCACGGATAAACGCAAGCTGCGACGGTGATTTGCCAGGTCGAGATGTATATTAATATTGTGAGTATTTAATGTATAGATTTTTAGTATATGAGATAAATACAAATATTAATAATGTATAGAATGGCGTAATACTCAATATCCATAGAAAATATATCTAAAATCAGCGATAAAAGCTTCACGAAAACACGGGGGGTGGATTCCGACGCGAAGCGCAACGCGATCAAGCAAACCTGATTTGAACGTCATTTCCAAGCTCGGCGAGCATGGCCTCGATGGGTGTTTTGAATCCGAGGCACTTTCGCGGCGTTGAGTTCAGGGCCATGGCAATC
>JBDQJI010000150.1:0-7887 GCA_040263875.1 Alphaproteobacteria bacterium | reverse complement strand
TCATGGCCGCGAAGTAGGCGGTGGAAAGCCATTGCGCTTTATCTTGGCCAACCCCAAACGCGCCCATCACGTTCGGCACCGCGACCGTGACGCTTGTTGATGATAGTACCATGGCGATCATGCCGATCAGCGTGGCGCCGGTCATCAACCAGCGTTGGGTCTCCGAATACTGGGCGTAAGTCGGCAGGTTGGCTTGCATCGGGCAGGGCCAGATCAGCCGCCGTCGCGGGTGTCGATCTCAACCTCAACCATCATGCCGGGCGCCAATGGGCGAGGGCGCTGTTCAAACGTGATCTTCACTGGAATGCGTTGGGTGACCTTAGTGAAGTTGCCGCTTGGGTTCGGTGTCGGCAGCAGGGCAAAGCTTGACGTTGCAGCCCCACCGATCTTGGCGACGCGCCCTATGAATTTTTCATCCGGATAGGCATCGACATCAATGGCGACCCTTTGGCCAACCTTGAGGCGACGGACCTGAGTTTCCTTGATATTCGCTTCGACCCATGTGTTTTCTGGATCATGCAACATCAGCACGCGCCGGCCTTCGCCCAGGAATTCACCTTCCTCAACAAACACTCTGTCGATGACGCCGGACTTCGGCGTTTGGATTGTGCGGTAGCTCAAAAGTGCTTCGTGCCGGGCGATGCGGGCGCGGAGCATGGCTTCCTTGAAATCAACCAGTGCGGCTTCCTGTTCAATCACAGAAAGTTCGGCCTTATCGGCTTGTGCTTCCTGCGCTTGCCCACGGGATGACGCAATCTCGGCGTCGGCCCGGCGAACATCACTAGCAAGGCGGGACACCTCTGATTCGGCGCGGTCCAGACGGGAGCGCGCGATCACACGCTTATCGAACAGGCTCTTGAAGCGCTTGTATTCCTGCCGTGCGAGGCGAAGTTCCGCTACCAGTGCGCCACGTCGTGCGCGTTCCGCCCGGATACTGGTCAGGCGCGTTTTGTAGCGGCTATCAGTTTGCTGCGTGACCATGCTGGAGCGGGCGACATATTGGCTACGTTCGGTTTGCAGCGCGGCCAGTTCAGCCTGAAGCGCCCTCAGCTCAAGGGCCGGTACGCGATCATCCATTTGCGCCAATGCCGCACCGGCAGTCACCGTGTCACCGGTATCAACTTTGAGGTCACGTAAGACGCCATCGACCCGGCTGGAGATGGTCACATGATCTGTCATGACGCGGGCATCATATTCATACACATGGGTCATGCGACTGATGACTTCACGAGCGCCGAACACGATAGCTGCGATCGCGACTAAGCCTATCAGGCCATAGCGAACGAAACGCATTCCGCCCCGTTGACGTCGGATGTTTGGGGGCGGTGCACTGGCCGTAACTGCAGGCTTTGCTTGCTCAGCTGGTGCGGATTCAGCGGCAGGTTTTGCATCATTATCGGTTGACATATCAGGCTGCTCCCTTCGCTTCAGCAGAGGAAAGGGTCTCGATGCGGCGGGTCAGTTTCGCCAGAAGTGCCATCATGGCCTCTATTTCTTTCGGATCGGAATCGGTGAGCATGTCGGCGCGCAGTGCGGAGGCGACTTTGTCTACGTCCTCCAGCTTGGCGCGGCCTGCTGTTGTTAGAGTGACGCGTTTGACGCGCCGGTCAGTGTCATCTTCGCGGCGTTGTACAAAACCAGCCGTTTCCAGCTGATCGATCTGGCGCACCAGCGTTGGTCCTGTGACACCTGCCAGCACCGCAAGATCAAGTTGGGCGAGGCCAGTGTCATCGTCGGCAAGATGCAGCAGCAACAGCCAGCGCGCTTGCGACAGACCGTGTGGACGCAAACGGTTATCCAGCTCCGTCCGCCACAGCCGGGCCAGCAGGCCCACTTGTCGGCCAACATTGGGGAGCGCGTCAGTCATGCGCCTTCCTATCTATAAGGTATCGTATAATAACGCCACTATGTATTAGCTTGCTAATTAATAGCTTGTAAAGCGTCAGCAACCTTGTACCGGCTGTGGGTCGCTAAGGTGCGTTAAACCTTACCGTGGCAGTGCTTGAACTTCTTGCCAGAACCACATGGGCAGGCGCTGTTCCGCGGAACCCGGCCCCAGGTCGACGGATCATTCGGGTCTACAGATGCCTCCGCCGCAATCCGCGATTGCCGGGGTTCGGCGCGGGCAGGGGGGGCGGAGCCGTCAGCTGCATCCATATCGTCAATGCCACCAGCGTCAGGATGCTCTTCGTATAATTCACCCATTTCAGTCGCAGGGCCTGGTTCCGGCACCTGCGTATCGACCTGAAGGTGGACGAGCGTTGCACTGACAGCGGTGCGGAGGCGACCCAACATGCCTTCAAACAGGCTGAACGCTTCCTGCTTGTATTCATTCAGCGGATCACGCTGAGCATATGCGCGGAGGCCAATACCCTGGCGTAGGTGATCAAGCGCCAGCAAGTGCTCCTTCCAGACCTGATCGAGCAGTTGCAGCAATACGCTTTTCTCTGCAAACCGCATGACTTCAGGACCATAATTGGCGGCTTTTTCCGCCATGCGCCGATCCACATCAGCTTGAATGCGTTCTAGGATTTCCTCGTCAGCGATGCCTTCTTCTTTGGCCCAATCTGCAATCGGATATTCCAGGGCCATATTGGCGACGAGTGCGGCTTGTAGGCCATCGACATCCCACTGATCTGGCAGCGCGTTCGTCGGAATATGTTCAGCGACAAGATCTTCAGCCACCTGGCGACGCATGTCTTCGACGGTTTCACGAACATCTTCCGCGTCCATGATCTCGCGGCGCTGCTCATAAATGACCTTACGCTGATCATTCATCACATCGTCATAGCGGAGTAGGTTTTTACGAATTTCGAAGTTCCGCGCCTCGACCTTGCCCTGGGCTTTTTCCAGCGCGCGGTTGATCCACGGATGCACAATGGCTTCGTCTTCTTTGAGGCCAAGACGGCGCAATACGCTGTCCATGCGCTCTGAACCAAAGATGCGCATCAGATCATCATCGAGGCTGATATAGAACTTAGATGCGCCCGGATCGCCTTGACGGCCTGAACGACCACGAAGCTGATTGTCGATCCGCCGGCTTTCATGCCGTTCTGTTGCAAGAACGAACAGGCCGCCAGCTTCAAGCGCAATAACTTTGTCGCGCGCAATTTCGGCCTCGACGTCTGCGGTAATGCGGGCCCGCTCGGCCTCATCATCGATATTGGACAGCATGTCGGCCAACATCATGTCGCGGTTGCCGCCTAGCTGAATATCGGTGCCGCGACCAGCCATGTTGGTAGCGATCGTGACAGCACCCGGTTTGCCCGCGAGTGCGATGATCTTCGCTTCCTGCTCATGGTAACGGGCGTTTAGGACCGCATGCTCAACACCCGCAGCCTTCAATTCCTCAGACAGCAATTCGGATTTATCGATTGATACGGTGCCGACCAAAATGGGCTGCTTCTTGGCGTTGCGTTCCTTGATTTCAGCAACAATGGCGCGGTTTTTCTCCTTCATGGAGCGATAGACTTCATCATCGAAATCTTCGCGGGAGACGCTGACATTGGTGGGCATTTCTACCACGTTGAGCTTATAAATCTCGTCAAACTCGCCCGCTTCCGTCATTGCCGTACCAGTCATGCCGGCAAGCTTTGGATAGAGGCGGAAATAGTTCTGGAACGTGATGGACGCTAGCGTTTGGTTCTCAACCTGAATTTCAACGCCTTCTTTAGCTTCCAGCGCTTGATGCAGACCTTCTGAGAAACGCCGTCCATCCATCGCGCGACCGGTGAATTCGTCGATGATGACGACCTTGTCGTCGCGGACCATATAATCCACGTCGCGCTCAAACAGGGTGTGCGCCCGAAGCGCCTGATTGACGTGGTGGACAACCGATACATTGGCAATATCGTACAATCCGCCTTCGGTGAGAATGCCCGCCTCGCGCAGGAGTTCTTCAATCCGGTCGGAGCCGGAATCCGACATGCCGACTGCCTTGGATTTTTCGTCTTTCTCATAATCGTCGGGCTGAATGTGCTGCATCACTGCATTCACTGTCTGATACAGCTCTGAGGATTGTTCAGCAGCGCCGGAGATAATCAGCGGGGTCCGCGCTTCGTCGATGAGGATAGAATCGACCTCATCAACAATTGCGTAATTGAAATTGCGTTGGACCATATCGGTCAGCCGGAACTTCATATTGTCGCGAAGATAATCGAAACCGAACTCGTTGTTCGTGCCGTAGGTGACATCCTGGGCGTATTGCACACGCCGCTCGTCATCCAATAGGCCACCCAAAATGCAGCCGACGCTGAGGCCTAAGAAATTATAGACCGCACTCATCCAGCCAGCATCGCGCTGGGCCAGATAGTCATTCACGGTGA
This sequence comes from Alphaproteobacteria bacterium, assembly GCA_040263875.1. Taxonomy (GTDB): domain Bacteria; phylum Pseudomonadota; class Alphaproteobacteria; order Bin95; family Bin95; genus VMCJ01. The sequence continues at coordinate 3,562 of JBDQJI010000150.1, read as the reverse complement.
CGACGTGGACGCCCTTGCCTTCGAGTGCATTCAAATACACTGCGAGCGTGGCGACCAGGGTTTTACCTTCGCCCGTTTTCATTTCGGCGATCATACCGGTGTGCAGAACAATGCCGCCCATCAGCTGCACATCGAAATGTCGCTGGCCAAGGGTGCGCTTCGCTGCTTCCCGCACAGCGGCGAAAGCTTCAGGCAAAAGGTCGTCGATTGTTTCGCCAGCGGCTAGGCGCGCCTGGAATTTGGGCGTGAGTGCCCGCACTTCATCATCACTCAAAGCCTCAAATTCGGGCTCTAAGTCATTGATTTTTTCTACGGTCGCGTGGAGCGACTTAATGTAACGATCATTCGCAGTGCCAAGCACGCGCTTAACGATGGCGCCGAACATATGGGCCTCAATATCTGGATAAAATGGGCGCGTGTTGCGCAATCGCCGCCGCAAGCATAACAACGGTCCTTGACAGATAAGTGCGAGGTGCGGCCCTGTCAACGAATGACGGGCTGGAACGCCTTCGCCAAATGCGTCGATGTGCTAATTTTGGCGCGCAATTTTGTATTAGGAGACCGCATATGCGGAAGATTACTGGCTTGGCGCTTTCTGCGATCCTGGCGCTGAACACAGCGCCTGCGTTGGCCCAAGATACATCGAAACCGACAACAGAACCCGCTCCAGCGGCGGTGCCCATGCCGAGTGAACCAGATCAAGTTGTCGCTATCGTGAACGGCGAGCCAATCCGCTTGAGCCGCCTGCAAGAAGCATTGCAGGCCTTTGGCAAGGACCTTGGCCAGCTTGATCCGCAGACATTTTACATCACCATCATGGACCGCGTGATCGACCAAGATCTTGCCGCACGTGCGGGAAAAGATGCTGGCCTGCTAGACACGCCAGACGTGAAAGCGCGGCTCAAGGCGGCGCAAGACGCAGTGTTGGCTGATGCTTACATGCAGAAAATTGGTGAAGAGGCGATGTCAGAAGTCGCACTGCGCCGCCGATATGAAGCGCTCGGCAAGGACGGCATTAAGCAGGTCAAAGCCAGCCATATTCTCGTTAAAACAGAAGAGCTTGCGAAGGAAATCATTGAGCTTTTAGGGTTCGGTGGGGACTTTGCAGCCCTGGCGAAAGAACATTCTGTCGGCCCATCCGGCCCTAAGGGTGGAGACCTCGGCTTCTTTGGTGAAGGCCAAATGGTGCCGCCATTCTCAAAAGCAGCGTTCGCACTGGAAGCCGGTGAGCATACGAAGACGCCCGTGAAAACACAGTTCGGCTTTCACGTGATCAAGGTCATGGAAACGAAGCAAGTACCGCCACCGCCCTTCTATGAGGCCGCGCCGAAGCTTGCAGAGGAAGCCCGCACTGAAGCCATGATCGCGGCGCTGACGAAGCTTAGGGAAGATGCGACGATCCAACGGTTTACCCCTGATGGCTCGCCGATTGAATTGAAACGGGTGCCGGCAGATCAGATCCCGGCGGATCAAGGTAAGAATTAGTAATGCAACGGTCTCCTCTGGCACCCGAATCGGTGCCCACCCTTCCGCCACTGGCTGGCGTGCAAATTGGCACGATGAATAGCGGCGTCCGCTACAAAGGCCGCGATGACGTAATGGTGATGGCTTTTGACCCTGGCTCCGTCATGGCTGGCGTCGTCACTAAGTCTAAAACCCGTTCGGCGCCGGTTGAGCATTGCGTTGATGCCCTGGCGGCGGGTGGGGACGCCCGCGCGCTTGTGGTCAATGCCGGCAATGCCAATGCGTTCACCGGCCGGGCTGGCGATGTTGTTGTGCAGGAAACCATCAAGACGGCTGCAGAGGTGTTCAGCTGCAGCCCGATGGCCATCTATGTGTCGTCAACGGGTGTGATTGGGGAACCCGTGCCCCAGGACGCCATCCCGAACAGCGTGTGCGCGCTTGGGGCCAAGTTACAGCCCGGCGGGTGGGAAAAGGCCGCTGCTGCGATCATGACAACGGATACCTTCGCCAAAGTCGCGACGGAAACGGCGAGGATCGGCGGTGTTGATGTACGCCTGAACGGCATTGTCAAAGGTTCTGGCATGATCGCACCTGATATGGCGACGATGTTGGGCTACGTATGCACGGACGCTGATATTCCCCAGCCGATCCTGCAAACCCTGCTGACGCGGGCCGTGGACAAGACCTTCAACTGCATCACGGTAGATAGCGACACTTCTACATCGGACACGGTCCTGCTGGCGGCGACAGCTAAGGCACGCAATGCGCAGCCAGAAAGCGCCAATGATACCGCGCTCAAGGACTTTAAGCGGGCACTGCTGGCGATCTGCATGGATCTATCCCAACAGGTGGTCCGGGACGGAGAGGGCGCATCCAAGTTCATCTCTGTCCAAGTAACGGGTGCTACATCGCCGGGTGCGGCCAAACGCATCGGACTTTCAATCGCCAATTCGCCTTTGGTGAAAACGGCGATTGCGGGGGAAGATGCTAACTGGGGCCGCATCGTCATGGCCGTCGGCAAGTCTGGTGAGAAGGCGGAGCGGGACTTGCTGCGCATCCTCATTGGCGGCACGGAGATTACGGCCAATGGCATGGTGGTTGAAGGCTATGACGAAGCGCCCGTTGCTGCGCACATGAAGGGCCAAGAAATCGATATCGAAGTTGATATTGGCCTTGGGCGCGGCAAAGCGACGGTTTGGACCTGTGACCTGACCCATGGCTATATCGAAATCAATGCGGACTACCGCAGTTGATCGAGCCTAGTTTACCGACCCTGCTGGTCGTCGCGGTCGCATTGGTGGACCGCGATGGCCGCGTGCTGCTTGCAGAACGGCCAGAGGGGAAGAATTTGGCTGGGATGTGGGAGTTTCCAGGCGGCAAGGTCGCCCCTGGGGAGACGCCTGAGGCGGCGCTCATTCGGGAATTGCAGGAAGAGTTAGGCATCGACACTGTCGCGTCGTGTCTGGCACCATTCACGTTCGCCAGCCATACGTATGAAGCGTTTCACCTGCTGATGCCGCTATACATTTGTCGCGTGTGGGAGGGTAATCCTACAGGGTTGGAAGGCCAGCGGCTCGCCTGGGCAACCCCGCAAGAGATGCTGAAATATCCTATGCCGCCGGCTGATAAGCCGCTTGTGGCGATGCTGCGGGACTTCCTGTGAGGGCGTCCATCAACGGCGCTAGATAGGGCTTGTAAGCCTGAGCCGTGCTCAACCCAGAGCGGAACAGTGGCTTACGCACCTGGTGGGCGCTGGCGGTTGCGTTTTCCCGCTCCGTTTTGTGGAAGGCGAGGGCCGCATCGGACCAAGGCATTTCGATGGCATCAACCATGGCCCGGGCCTCATCCTCAAAGTTCTCGATCAGGCCGCGATAGCTCACATCATGAATGCGGCCGGGTGCGGCCATCCGCCAATGCTGCATAAGGCGCACGTAATTGGTGTGATATCGCCCCAGTTCCTGGGTGGATTCCGACGCGAAGCGCAACGCGATCAAGCAAACCTGATTTGAACGTCATTTCCAAGCTCGGCGAGCATGGCCTCGATGGGTGTTTTGAATCCGAGGCACTTTCGCGGCGTTGAGTTCAGGGCCATGGCAAT
>JBDQJI010000149.1:0-7968 GCA_040263875.1 Alphaproteobacteria bacterium | reverse complement strand
CTGCCGCAGAAACCGTCGGTTCAAGTACCGCAGGCGGCAGACCGACAACAGCCCATAGCAGCAGCAACCCAACCAAAAGAACGAACTGTTCCAATACCTGCAGAACCAAAGTCACCGCTACCTATCTCACTGCCGATCACACCGCCAGTAGATCGCCAGCTAGCGCCAGACACCGTTCGGCCAACGCTTCAATCGCAGCACCGTGTTGAAGTATCAAATACGCCGGTGGATAAGCAGTCTCCCGCCTTACCCAGGCCAGCAACTGAACCGTCGTTGCCGATCCCGGCTAAAGGTATAACCCAGCCGCAAACCGCGAACCTTCAGCCGACTAGGCCGATAATGCCGCCAACTCCAGCAATGGCAGGAGCGCCCGTTAAGGCGCTACCAGCACATATTCAGAATCAAACCGTCAGTGATACAAAGCTGATTCCGTAGCCCCCTACGCAAGCACCACGAACGCCTAACCTGCCACAGACGCCGTCGTTGGCAGATCGTCCACAACCAAATTTGATCCCGCGGAATAGGCCGGAGCAGCCGCAGCGCATGCCTACAGCCGACAGTGTTCAAGCTGACAAGAGCGTAACCAGCATTCGAAATATGGTCCCGCAGCCTGATATCCAGCAGCGCGCCCTTCCATCACAGACTCGACAACCGCAGCACCAAATGTCCCAGCCAGCACCGGCCCCAGTGGCCAGGGATGCCCGTCCGCCGACAAGGACAATGGCACCATTGCCTGCGCAGCCTTCAGTTCAGGATGCTCTGGCACGGCCAGAAGGCCGGGCCCAATCTGCAACCGAACCAGCATCTCGCACGCAGATAGCATTCACAGAGACCAAGCACGCTCCGCCGCCTAGTCTGCAACAATCGCAAGCCACGGCCATGAAACACACCTTAACGCAGCCTATCCAAGCTGCAGCCAGTCCAACTGGGACCGACGCCGCTTCTCCAACGAGATCAGAAAATCAGGAATCTTCGACCAACCAAAGCTCCACCCAACAGCAGCCTGTTGCTAGAGCCGCGCCGCCAGCCGGGCAAATGTCTCAATCTACTCTGCCGCCAGCCCCTCCAACCGGAACTCCAACTACAACGGCACAAGTAGAAGCACGGCTAGCACCTGCTCCACCGAACCCAAGTCCGCCGCCCGTAAGTGGCCCAGCGACACCAACAATCCCAACGGCGCAGCCGCTACAGCCGCCAAACATTGTTCCGCTCCCTATCCCACCAGTCACTCCAACCGTAGGCCGCATCCCAGCAACACCGCCTATTCCACAGGCGCCGAATGGGGCTGAGCTAACGCGAGTTGCGGCATCAAGTGGGCAGTCTCAACCAACACCCATTCTTGCAACGACAGCATCTGCATCATCCGTGTTAGCAGCACCACAATCTACGGATCGAGCCGCTGCGCCACCTCTGGCTCAACCGGCTCAAGCGACAAGCGTCACCCCGGCACAAGCGGCACCGCAACCAGCCCAAGCTGCGCCAGAAATGCAGGCAGTAGTTCAAGTACTTACGCGCCCGCCCGGGCCTGAGACAGCAGATCTATTGCGCACGCCCCAACCAGCCGCGCTAGAGCAACAAGCTGCAAATGCAGCGGATGACCCAGACGCGGACGTGCCAGATTTGCGGTTAGACCTGATCGCCGCCCCCCTTGATCGCAATGGCGGTGGATACCGTTATGATCAATCAAACAGTGCCGATGCGGCAGAGAATGATGCCCTCATTGCAGAAGCAGATTTGTCTGTCATAGGATTCTTCAGGCTGGAGACACGGCCTGCCGCTCAAGGCTTGAACGTTGTTATTCGCCACGCTGAACCCTTAAACGCCGCAGGGCTAGAAGCACTTGGTGCAGCGGCAGAGGCGGAGGCTCAGCGGTTTGGCGTTCAAGCCCGGGTTAAGTTCCGTCATGAGCCTGAAATAGAGCCGACTTAGCGCAATTATTTCGCTGCCTGCAGCACTGCGACATATTCTTTGGATGTCATTCCAACCCTGCCGCCAACGCGCTCTGCCAAGCTATTCACGACCGAGAGCACGCCCGTATCCCAAACTGAACGAGCGTCCCCAATGCGGGCGCTGGTGGAGGAGACTGCAGCAGCCGCCATGCCCATGCGCTCAGCCGCAAAGACACGCTGCACGCCAGCATCGTCTTTCCCGCGGCCCGCATCATTCAAAATCACACCAAACAGCGGCGCTTTCAGGATATACGCCGAGTTGCCAGCAAACAGGCCCCCATGGGAACCGCAGATGACAATCTGGCCAGCATCCTCATCTTCCTTGATCAGTGAGGCAGAATCACAGCCAAAGACTTTGCGTTTGCCTGGAACCTCATCAATCTGAAACCTACTTTCTGGCAGGCTCGGCGCATCGCCCGACCACATTTGCGATGCGAGCATTAGTTTCGCTGCGTCCCACGCCGCCATGCCAACTGAACATCCAGCTTTTGCCGCAGATGCATTCATCCGTGAGATCATGCCATTGGCGGCCATGTCTTTTCCGTCGCCAATTCTGGCAGACATGCAATCAACAACCGCTACCGGCATGCCAAAGCCATCCGCCCAGTCGAGCGCACCGTATCCAGCGCCATCCAGCCCGCCGCCTGCATCATTCAAGATTACGCCGCGACCATGGCCCAATGCCGCAAGATACCCAGCATAAACGCCGCCATGGGATGCCGCGATCAGGACCTTGCCAAAGTCCTCAGGTTCAATTTTGGTGACGCTGTCCATCACCAAAATGCGGTCATCTTGCATGGCCTCAGGCATTCACAATCGCGTCTGAAATCTTTTCAGCAGACATGATGGTTGGTGCGTTGGTGTTGGCACAGGGCACTGTCGGGAAGATCGACGCGTCAACCACCCTTAGTCCCTGAACGCCGCGCACCCTGCTCTGATTATCTGTCACCGCCATCGGGTCATCATCCCCGCCCATGCGGCAGGAGCAGGTGGCGTGCCATGTGCCTGTGGCGTTGGCAATCACGAACTGATCAAGCGCCTCATCATCAGCCAACAGATCCTGTAGCGTCACGCCGCCGGTGATGACCTTCTCAATCAACAGCTTACGCACAGGTGCCGGGCCATCCATCACTTTGCCCAAAAGCCAAGTGAGCGCCTTGTTACGCCCATTGACCTTACTCACCGCACGTACTTGCTCTGTATAGGCAGTAGGGAACGGATCAATCGCCGTACCTTGCAGTGCATCGGATAGATAAAGGGCGGCGCAGCGGCGGAAACCGTCCGCCAGCCGGTCAACGTCCCTGCGGTCTGAGCAAAGACCGAAATCAACCGCAGGCTCATCCCGCCAATCACGACCGGCCAGTTTCACTTCGCCAGTGGAATAGGTCCGGTTAACCCAGACCAACATTGAGCCCATTCGCTTGCCAAGATCGTGCCACGCGGATTTGGCAACCTGAGCCGCGAACATATCGCCCGCAGGCGCATCATGCATGTTGGAGGAGAAGCGCCAGCCAATATGCATATGCCGCACATCATCACGCTGAATACGATCCCCTTTCTTCAAGTATGAGGAAAGGCTAACCGAAGGGTGGTCTTGCAAGTTCTGGCCAACGCCCGGCAGTGCATGACGGACTTCAATCCCCATCTCCCTGAGATGACCTTCCGGGCCAATGCCTGCGCGCATCAAATGCGCAGGGGAATGGAGGGATCCAGAGCAGACAATGACTTCCTTGGCCGCACTATGGCGTTCCATGCTACCGCCTTTGGTGCTGGCCATGACGCCAGTGGCGCGCTTGCCTTCAAATAGAATTTCACCGACGCGGGTTTCAGCCATGATGCGCAAGTTCTCACGGCGTCGTGTTGGCGGGTCCAGATAACCAATAGCGGCGGACACGCGGCGGTCGAAGGCGTTAGAGATCGTCAGCGGGAAGAAGCCGTCCCGGAATTCGCCGTTCTGGTCCTCGATATAGTCGTATCCAGCATCAGCCAGCCCTTTTTTGACGGCATGGGAATGGCCGGCCCATTGCTCCTCAAACAGGCGGCGGACGGTGATGCGGCCTGAATCTCCATGCCATTCGCTTTCCGGGAAATCGAGGTCGCGTTCCGCCTTCTTGAAGAATGGCAGCACATCATCCCAGCCCCATCCTTCAACGCCCATATCGCGCCACCCGTCGAAGTCCGTTGGCGCACCGCGATTAAAAAGCTGGCCATTGATCGATGACCCGCCGCCCATAATCCGCGCTTGCTCATACGAACGTTTCGGCGGGGTGAAGCTTGGGTCGTTATGGCGCCTTGGCTGCGTTGTGACTTTGAGTTCAGTCCAATGAAAGCGCGGGTCGAAATATGCCACGCCTGGGTAGCTGGACTGAACTTCAGCTGGGATTTCACCTTGGGGTGTATCCGGGCCAGCTTCGATCAACAGCACCTTATTGCTCGATTTCGCCGACAACCGGTTCGCCATGACAGCTCCAGCAGACCCGCCGCCGACGATAATATAATCCCATTCACTCATAGTGCTGACGTCCCTCTCCTGCCAAAGTCGGCGGATGTGTTATTTCTTAGTTGGGCGGACTTCAGTGGCACCACCCGCTTTTTTCCAAGCACCGTAACCGCCGACGACGTGCGCAACTGGGCCGAAGCCCATATCCTGTAATCGCTTCGCTGAAAGCGCAGACCGGAGACCACCCGCACAGAACAGTACGAACTTTTGCCCCGTGCCAAAATCGTTGCGGTAATACGGGCTTTCCGGATCAACCCAGAATTCCAGCATATCGCGTGGTGCATGGATGGCACCTGGAACTTGGCCGTCGCGCTCAAGCTCACGGATATCGCGAATATCTACGAGCTGAACACCTTCATCATGTTGGGCCTGCACTGCATCAGCGGCGGGCATGTTCTCAATTTCCGCCATTGCTTCGTCGCAGAGCTGTTTGACGCCTTTTGTGATTGGCATGGGGCTTATCCCTTCTTCTTTTCTGGCAGCGGTACGACGTCCAGCCCAGCTTCCCGCCAAGCCTTAATGCCACCTGCCATATGGGCGATGTTGTGCATGCCCATATCTTGCAGGTCCTTGGCCGCCAGCGCGCTGCGCCATGCACTTGCACAATACAGGACGTAGGTCTTGGTCGGGTCAGCCAGCCAATCCTTGAAATAAGGACTATCAGGTGCGGCCCAGAATTCCAGCATGCCGCGCGGCGCGTGCCGGGCACCAGCCAACATGCCGTCACGCTTTAGCTCGCGCACGTCTCGAATATCCAAGATCACCATGCCCGGATCGTTCTGACCGGCGTGGACTTCCTCAACGCTAAGCGTTTTCACCGCAGCATCGGCATCCGCCAGCAGCGCTTTGTAGCCTTTCGTCAACGCCATTTCGTGGCCCTCCTAATTCGCTGTCACTCCAAAATACTAATCCCAAGGAGACGCCAGCAAAAGCGTCTGTACGCCATCGCGTTAATCCCTTTGCCGGGGCGCCATTGGTCCAGGGATGAGGCCAAATTAGTTGGCAAGCGAAAACCGCTTCTTTCGAGCACGCGAGATGCGGGATCGCGACACTTTCAAGAGCCCATCTAGGGCGCACTGCTGCCAGGAGGCACACAATGAACCACTATCAGGGCACCTATTTCGACGATCATCTGATCGGCACGCACTACAACGACAATCTAGACGGCAAAGCTGGCGACGACGTTCTCGTTGGACTTGGCGGCGACGACATTCTGCTCGGCGGCGACGGCGACGACGCCCTGTTTGGTGGCGATGGCCGTGACAACCTTTCCGGCGGCAAAGGCGATGATCTGCTGGTCGGCGGTAAAGGCGACGACGAAATGAACGGCGGTGACGGCGACGACAGCATGTATGGCGGCCCCGGCAATGATTGGATGGGCGGTGGCAAAGGCCACGACTATCTCAACGGCGGCGACGGCAAAGACATGATCGGCGGCGATGATGGCAATGACACCATCATTGGCGGCGCTGGCGACGATATGCTGTATGGCAACAAGGGCCATGACTACATCCATGGCGGCATCGGCAACGACCTGATCACAGGCGATGAAGGCCACGACGAGCTTTTCGGTGGCAAAGGCCATGACGCCATTCACGGCGGCCTTGGCTATGACATGCTAAATGGCGGCGCTGGCGACGACCTTCTGACCGGCGACGATCAGAACGATGTTCTTAAAGGTCAGTCCGGTAATGACCGTATGCATGGCGGCACGGGCGACGACATCATGGCTGGCGGCAATGGTTATGACTTCATGACCGGCGACCAGGGCCATGACCGCATGAGCGGCGGCAACGGCAATGATGAAATGCACGCTGGCGAAGGCCATGACATGGTCTGGGGTGGTGCTGGTAACGACCTGATCACCGGTGATCGCGGCGACGACACCCTTAAAGGTGAAGATGGCTACGACAAAATCTTCGCAGGCGGCGGCGATGACGACGTCTATGGCGGTGACGGTGACGACATCATCCATGGCGACCAAGGCGACGACATGATGTATGGCGGCGCTGGTAACGACATGGTTTTCGGTGAAGACGGCAATGACGAACTTCACGGCGGCGACGGCGACGATAAACTAGAAGGCGGCAATGGCGACGACGAAATCTCCCTCGGCAATGGTCATGACGGTGCCTGGGGCGGCAACGGCGATGACTGGATCGACGGCGGCAACGGTAATGACCACATCGATGGTCAAGCTGGAGACGACACGATCTATGGCGGCGAAGGCGATGATCGTCTGTTCGGCAATATCGGCGATGACATGCTGTTTGGCGGCAATGGTCAGGACCGTCTGTTGGGCGGCGCTGGTTCCGACAAAATCGATGCTGGCGACGGCGACGACTTCGGGTTCTATGTGCTTGGTCAACAGAATGCTGGCGACTACGACAAGTATGATGGTGGCAACGGCTATGACCTCCTCGTACTGCGCCTGACAGGTGCTGAAGCCAACGACACCGATGTGCAAGCAAATGCGCTTGGGCTGGATCACTTCATCTCCGGCAATGCACACGGCGCATACAACGGCCAGCACTACGAATCAGGCTTCGGTCTGTCGGTCAAAAACTGGGAGAACTTCGCAGTTGAGATCGATGGCGTGCGCTGCGATGACCTGGATGGTCTCGGCTGGCACTAATATCTCTCTACAGTTACCTGCACGACGACAGAGCGGCCGGGTCCATTGGACCTGGCCGTTTTGTTCTTTTTGACTTCACGGACCCTTAACACAGGCACGGCTAAGCCTTTGCTGATCTATATCGAATTTTAATGGAGCAGCCAGGTGCCAAGCGTCGTTCATCACATGAACGCAGATCGGCGGCAGGGAGCCGAGTTCAGGGGCCGTCGCCAAAGCGATGATCCAGCGAACGCTCTGTTCGCCATCACTGGCCCATTTGCCGCGCTGACTGATCCTGTGTTGTTGTTCGATGGCACAAAAATCACAAATGGCAATATTGCTGGCCTTGACGTAGCCCATGACCCGGAGCTCGTGAATGATCTGCGGGCGGCCGTGCTCCATGTGCAGCAGGACAATGTTAGCGACCGCGTTACCACGCCAACCCTGATCAATAATCGTGAGCGCATGATCGAGTTTGAGGTAACGCCTTGGGGCTCAACCCGTGCGCTTGCAGTTGGTCGGGACGTCACTATTGCCGCTGGCGTTCAAGATGCATTGCGCGTATCCCGAGAACGATACCGGAGCTTGCTGTCGCTGGCGGCGGATTGCGTTTGGGAAACAGACAACAGCGGCAATATTTCAATGATCGCGCCGAACGATATATTCGGCACACCTGCCTCCAGCTTCATAGGCGGCCCCGTGCAGGAACTCTTGACCTCGCGGACCCCCGAATTGTTTTCGGGTAGCGGCGAAGCACAATGGATACCGGTGAATTCCGGAGCGAAGTGCAACACCGCGGGCAGATTTGGTATCTGTCTGATGCACAACGTGAAACGGTGTCGCCATGTCGAACTATACGCATCTCACGCCCAGCGAGAGAGATCAGATCGCTGCCTTGAAGGGCG
>JBDQJI010000148.1:0-8038 GCA_040263875.1 Alphaproteobacteria bacterium | reverse complement strand
TCCGTCTGGAGACCGGGAAATAGACGCTGCTAAAGCACGGAAGCGCCCATTCCCACCTCTACAGGCGCCCTCTTGACCCCGCGACCGCGCACATCGCCAATCCTGACATCAAAAAGGTCGGTTGATACGGGTGTCCAGCTGAAAATAGACGTTGGAACGCCATGACTGACTGGATCGCAACCCGTGCAGAGGGTGAGAAACAACTGGCGGCCTTCGCGCCCCGCATGGGGCGACGTTATACGAACGGTCGCAATACCGATCATGGGGCGGGCCGCCATACGGCAGTGTCGGTACTGTCGCCCTACATCCGGCGTCGGTTGGTGTTGGAAGCTGACGCCGTGGCGGCAGCACTGGCGGCGCACGGACCGGAAAACGCCGAAAAGTTCGTGCAGGAGGTGATCTGGCGCGGTTATTTCAAAGGCTGGCTGGAACGCCGTCCGCAGGTCTGGGCCAGCTATGCTGACGGGGTGCAGACCGATCTGTTGGCGCTGGATCGCGACCACCGCCTGCGCCGGGATGTGAACCGCGCGATGGATGGCCAGACCGGCCTTGCCTGCTTCGACGCCTGGGCCGAGGAATTGGTCGAGACCGGCTATCTGCACAACCACGCGCGGATGTGGTTCGCTTCGATCTGGATTTTTACATTGGGCCTGCCGTGGCGGCTGGGGGCGGATTTCTTCTATCGCCACCTGCGCGATGGCGATGCAGCATCGAACACCCTGGGCTGGCGATGGGCCGCGGGTCTGCACACAAGGGGCAAGCCCTATCCGGCGACAGCCATGAATATCACCACATTCACGAACGGACGGCTCACGCCACGACCGGGTGATCTGGCCGAGGTGACAGAAGGCCTGGAGGCGACCGAGCCTGACGGTCTGCCGCCTGTGCTGCCCTTGCGCCCGGTGACACCACCTCAGGCGGGCCAGCCCACCGCCTTGTTGATCACTGATGAGGATTGTCGGGTTGAAGATTTTGGCCTTTCAACCCTTGATATCCGCACCGTCGCCACCCTGTCGGCCAGTCACCTGCGGTCGCCATTGCCAATGGCCGAAAACGTGGCGCGGTTCGAGGAGGCCGCACTGGTGGATGCGGCGACGCGTGTCGGGATTTCGCCCACTCATCTTCGCGCCGATAATCCCTATGTTCTGGCCAAATGGGCCGCGACGGCTGGCGCCACGCAGATCGCGACAGCCTATGTAACCCAAGGGCCGCTGCGGGATTGGCTAGACCAGGCCACGCCCGCTTTGGCGGTCCGCGGCATTTCCCTGTGCGAATGGCGCCGCGACTGGGACAGTGCGATCTGGCCCCACGCCACGGCCGGGTTTTTCAAGGTGAAAAAGCAGATCCCGCGCATCCTTGAACAGATGGTGCCGACATGACGTTCACCGATCCCCGAATTGCCCGGCTAATCACGCTGATCCGTTCAACGCTGCGCCCGCCACCGGGGGCGGGGCGGATCGCCTTGGCACTCGGGATGGGTATGATCTGTCAAACCGTCTTTGCCGCTGGCGTGTTGGCGATGATCATCGCGATGTTCTTTGGCCTGAGCGAAAGTCTGGGCTCCGTGCCCTGGCCTTGGGCCGTGCTTGCCAATGCGGCGCTGATTACGCAGTTTCCGCTGGCCCATTCGCTTTTGGTGACCGGCTGGGGCGGGCGGTTCCTGGCGCAACTAATCCCCAGTCCCCATGGCCAGGCGCTGGTCACCACGACCTGTGCCATCATTGCCTCGGCCCAACTGCTTGCGCTGTTCGCGCTCTGGACGCCATCGGGCATCGTCTGGTGGCGGGCCGAAGGTGTGGCGCTCTGGATCATCAGCGCAACCTATGGCGCAAGCTGGCTGTTGTTGCTCAAGGCCAGTTTCGACGCCGGGGCTGAGGTGCAGTCGGGCGCGCTTGGCTGGATGTCGCTGTTGGCGCGCATCCGCCCGGTGTTTCCCGAGATGCCGACCCAAGGCCTATTCCGGCTGATCCGCCAGCCGATCTATGTGGCGTTCAAGCTCACGCTCTGGACGGTGCCAGTCTGGACACCGGATCAGTTAGCGCTTGCGGTCTGCTTTAACGCCTATTGCCTCTTGGCTCCGCGCCTGAAGGAACGTCGCTATGGCGCGCGGTTTGAACAGTACCGCGCTGCAGTGCCCTATGTCCTGCCCCGCGCCGCCCCTGCAAAGGACCATCCACATGCGATATGACCTACCAATCTATGACGAGGTTGCCGATCACTGGTGGTCAGATGACATCCGCTGGGTGCGGACGCTGAAAAACCTCGTGCCCGGGCGGCTCAAATGGTTCGACCGCCATATCGACTGGCATGGTAGGCAAGTACTTGATCTGGGCTGCCCGGGCGGCTTCATGGCCGAGGCACTGGCCGCACGCGGCGCTCATGTGACCGGGATCGATCCGGCCGCGGCCGCCATCGAGGGCGCCCGCCATCACGCGCGCGGCGCAGGTCTACGTATCGGCTATGACGTAGGCGTAGGAGAGGCCCTTCCCTATGATGACGCCGGTTTCGATGCAGTGGTCTGCGTCGATGTGCTGGAGCATGTCACCGATCTGCGCAAGGTTTTGTCCGAAGTAGCCCGCGTTTTGCGCCCGGGCGGGCTGCTCCTGTTCGACACGATCAACCGCAACCCGCTGGCCCGGTTTGGCACCATTACGGTTGCAGAAGACCTGCTGCGGATTTTGCCTCGCGGCACCCATGACCCCGCGATGTTCATCAAACCGGGCGAGTTGCGGCGGGCGATGGAAGGGACTGGTTTTCTGCCCGGTCCGATCACCGGCTTAGGCCCACACGACATGAACCGGCATCTGGACCTGACTTTTGGCCCCCTGCCGCTGACCGCGATCCTTTACATTGGGATCGCCCGCAAACCTGCCTTTGCAACTGGAGATACTGCATGCTGAGCCTGGCCATACTGATGACAGCCCTCCTGTTCGGGGGCATGGTGCTATATTCATTCGGCTTCGCGGCGTTCCTGTTCACTGCGCTTCCGACAGATGTGGCGGGTCCGACAATCCGGCGTGCCTTTCCAATGTTCTACATTTTTGTTCTCAGCACGGCCGCAGTGGCGGCGGCTCTGCTCTGGCCTGCCGATCCACTCGCAGCAGGGCTGTTGGCGCTCATCGCGGCAACGGTCCTGCCCACCCGGCAAATCCTGATGCCTGCCATCAACCGCGCGACCGATATCGGTGCCAAGGACCGCTTCAAGGTGTTGCATGGGCTGTCAGTGGTGATCACACTAGTCCATATCGCGCTTGCGGGTTACGTGCTAACTCGCTTCACGGGGGGCTTGTAGCATGGCGGTTCTACCCCGCGAAAACGTACAGTCCTATCCCCGTCCGCCTGCACTGGAGCCTGTGCCGCAACGCATCAGGATCCTCCTTGGAGGTGTCTTAGTGGCCGAGACGTCCCGCGCCTTGCGGGCGCTGGAAACACATCACGCGCCCACCTATTACCTGCCGCGCGAGGATATCCACGCCACGCTGCGCCCGGCTCAAGGCACCAGCTTTTGCGAATGGAAGGGCGTCGCGCGCTATTTCGATGTCATACGCGGAGGCAAAACAGCCCTGCGCGCTGCTTGGGCCTATGACCGCCCCAGCGCCCGCTTTGCCGCCCTTGCAGGTTACGTGGCATTCTATGCCGGGCTGATGGACGAGGCGTGGGTCGGCGATCTGCGCGTCATCCCTCAACCGGGCGATTTTTACGGCGGCTGGGTCACGCCCAATCTCGACGGAAAAATCAAGGGTGCGCCGGGAACGCGGCATTGGTAGAAAGCTGAACATGCAGTTGATTGTCGGCGTCTGTGTACGGGAAGGATCAGGGGACGAAAATGTTGATGCGCGGTCTAATGTTAATCGTTGTTGCGGCGATCACACTAGGTGGATCAGTGCAACCTTTGATGGCCGACGGGCCTGTGATCGGGCAAACAGTCATCGAGGATTTCACCATGCAGCCGGAAAATCGCTGGCGGTCCTTGACCAATCAGGTGATGGGGGGCGTATCCACAGGCGATTTGGCCTTCGCGCAGGAAAACGGAACACCGTTTGCCCGCATGACAGGCCGCGTCAGTACCGCTAATCGTGGCGGGTTTATCCAGATGCGGCTTGACCTTGCCAGCCCGCCACACCAGGGCACAACCGGCGTGCAACTTTTCGTGCGCGGCAATGTGACGTGACCCCCTGATTTTCCTCCACGATCGATTAGAGTCTGGCCCTGACAGAAGGACGGACGAGATGAAGAGAAAGAGGTTTTCGGAAGAGCAGATCATCAGCGTGCTTAAGGAGGCCGAGGCGGGCGCGAAGACCGCCGACCTGGCCCGGCGGCACGGGGTGTCGGAAGCGATTATCTACAACTTTAAGTCTAAGCATGGCGCGCTGACGTTCAGGAACGCATGAACGGCGTTTGCAGCAGTTGACCATAGCTCTCAACCGCGTCGTCCACGCCAGAAAGCCTGAGACAGCGCCAGAGGCTTGCTTGATTTGCTGTCACAACCGGACGGCCAAGCGCACCCTCCAAGGCTTCAATAATCCCAACGCAGCGGAAGCCCGTACCTGCGATAAAGACGGCGTCGGCCTCATCCGGACAATTGTCTATGATTTGTTGGTAGAGCGGTTTGATGCGCTGGGCGAAGCCCATGCCGCGTGCATATAAATCTGCTGGCGGAATATCCCGCCACTTGCCGCCGGGGTCATAGCGCATGGCATCTGCAGGTTCGAACCCGTAATCGCCATAATATGTAAGCGCGGATTGAATGGCGGCATCACCGAACCAAGGCGGTGCCACAATAAATGGTCGCCGCGCGCCAACCGCCATAAGGCCAGCTATGGTATCCGCGCCATTGGTGGTCACATGGACACTATCGCCAAGGATCGTTGGCATTTCAGCGATGACGGCTTCATCCCAGCCTTTACCGCCAATGATGCTGCTAGATGTGTGGCCAATAACGACGGCCTCTAGCTCCATTGCCGCGAACTGTTGGCACCCACGCGCTAAATCATCGGCTAGATCAACGCCGTTTCGCTCTGCCCGCCATTCAGCCCAAGGGGCAGCTGCCGTGACCCGTGCGGCATGAACGGATACGCCTTTTGGTGCCATCGCCTGCCACTCCGCTTCCGGCACCGCTTCAGAGCTAACGATGAACATACCGATCCGCGCCCGGTCGCCCCAATTGTCGTTATTCATGGCCTGATTTCCCCTACACCCGCGATACCGCTGCTGCGCCGAACAATCCTGTAGGTCGGATCCATAATGTCAAAATTACCAGCGCCGCGCCGATAAACCCTGCCGAGCCTGTACCAATGACAGGGTCCAGATACCCCGTCGCCAGGCTTTCAGAAAGGCCAACGATGACCGCACCCGCGATTGTGCCAGGAAAACTGGTCAGCCCGCCGATTACGACCACCGGCAACACCTTCGCCAGCACCAATCCCATACCGAACCCGCCGAGCCCATCAATACTCCACAACACACCGCCCGCAACACAAAGTGCAGCCGAAAGCGCCCAAGCCAGCGCCAGATAACGCGTGATACTGATGCCAGCGCCCGTCGCCGCCTGGGCATCATCAGCCACAGCCCGGATCGCGATCCCTGCACGGCTGAGCCGGAAGAACAACATCATCGCCACCACTAGCAGGATCGCGACGCCGCTGGAAAGCACCCTGGATGGCGGCACGATCACGGCCCCCCAAACCCAAAGCGCATCTTCAAACGGGATTGGAATGGCGGACGGCAAGCCTGTTAGCACCAACGCGGACCCTGCCCGCATCAACACACCCAGCGCCAATGTCGCCATGACAACAGCAACCACAGGGCGGCCAATCAGCTTGCGGATTACAATGCGGTTGAAGGCAATGGCGAGCGCAATCACGGCACCAATCGCCGCTGCAACTGCTGGCAAAATAGGCAGGCCAAGCACCTGCACGCTCACCCCGGTCGCCTTCGTGCCAAGGCTCACCCACTCACCAAGTGAAAAATTCAGGACTGTCGACGCCCGGTAAACCACGACGAACGCCATGCCGACCAGCGCATACACTGATCCGGACAACAGACCGTTCATCACAAGGGCAAGGAAGTAATCCATCGCCAGAGTATGGAACGATGCAGCCGTATGGCGCTACTTCGCTTTTGCGTAACTATCCCGAAGCGCAATGGTGCGGATGAAATTCAGGCCCTCACCCTGATCGCGGCTGAAATAGCCCAAGCGCTCGAATTGAACGGGAACGCCCGGCTCAGCTTCGCTCAAGCTTGGCTCAAGCTTGCACCCTGTCAGGCGTTCCAGCGATTGCGGGTTGAGGTCTTCGATGGGGTCGCCGTTTGCCGAAGGGTTTTCGGAAAGAAACAGCGGGTTCAGCAAGCTGGCATTGGCCTCAACGGCGTGATCAGCAGAGACCCAGTGGATCGTGCCTTTGACCTTGCGGCCATCAGGGGCATTGCCGCCTTTGGTCGCTGGATCATAGGTGCAGATCAGCTCGACGACATTGCCGTCAGCATCCTTCACGAAGTCCTCGCAGGTGATAAAATACGCGAACCGCAAGCGGACTTCACGGCCAGGACCAAGGCGGAAGAACTTCCGGGGCGGGTCCTCCATGAAGTCATCCTGCTCAACCCAAAGGCTGCCAGAGAACGGAACCATGCGCGTTCCCATTTCCGGGCAG
This sequence comes from Alphaproteobacteria bacterium, assembly GCA_040263875.1. GTDB lineage: Bacteria > Pseudomonadota > Alphaproteobacteria > Bin95 > Bin95 > VMCJ01. The sequence continues at coordinate 1,388 of JBDQJI010000148.1, read as the reverse complement.
CCCGGATGGTTTTGCGCTTCCAGCATATCGACCTGACCTTCAGGCCAATTGCGAATTTTCACCTTCAAGGGCTTCAGCACAGCCATGCGACGTTCGGCATTGTGGTTCAGGTTTTCACGAATGGCGTGGTCGAGCATCTGCACTTCGACCGTTGAATCACTGCGGGAAACTGCAAGCTTGCCGATGAATTCCTTCAAGGCCGCCGCTGGTACGCCGCGCCGCCTGATCCCGCGGATTGTGGGCATACGCGGATCGTCCCAGCCATCCACATGGCCTTCGGTGACAAGCCGGGTCAGCACGCGCTTGGACAACACGGTGTAGGTGATGTTCAGGCGGGCGAATTCATACTGGCGGGGAGCAGCGGGTGCCGGAACGCGCTCCAGCAACCACTCATACAATGGCCGATGGTCAGCAAATTCCAGCGTGCAAAGCGAATGGGTGATGCCTTCAATCGCGTCCGACTGGCCATGGGCGAAATCATATGTCGGGTAAATCTTCCACGCATCATCCGTGCGCGGATGAGCGGCATGCTTGACCCGATACAGTGCCGGATCACGCAAGTTCATATTGCCGCTTGCCATATCGATGCGGGCGCGGAGCGTGCAGCTACCTTCGGGAAATTCGCCAGCGCGCATCCGGGCGAATACATCCAGGTTCTGCTCGATAGAGTATTCGCGGCCAGGGCTTGGACGGCCAGCTTCTGTCAGCGTGCCACGATAAAGGCGCATGTCCTCCGCCGATAAATCACAGACATACGCATCACCGTTTTTGATCAAATGAACAGCCCAATCATAGAGCTGCTCAAAATAGTCCGACGCATAGTGCAGGTGTTCGCCCCAATCGAAGCCCAACCAGCGCACGTCTTCCTGAATACCATCAATAAAGGCTTGCTCTTCCTTGGCAGGATTGGTGTCGTCGAAGCGCAAGTGGCAGCGCCCGCCGAATTCATCCGCGACACCAAAGTTCAAACAGATCGACTTCGCATGCCCAAGATGCAGGTAGCCGTTTGGCTCTGGCGGAAACCGGGTGACGACCTGAGCATGCTTGCCCGCCGCCAAATCGGCGCGCACGGTCTCCCGCACAAAGTCCTCACGTTCAATTTCAGTATCTTCAGACATATCTGGCGCACCCTCTAACGGCCCGCGCGTTATGCAGGAGGGGCATTGCGCAGTCCAGCAATCTTTCCGCGCGGGCAGCCTATGAACATTGTAGCGCCGCTGGATCATGCGCATAGTTACGGCGAAGATTAGGTATTTAGTCCCGGAGATTTATGGTGCACTCTTTTCCCAAGTTTGGAAGGACGCATTATGGGACAGGTACTTCACGGGAGCGCCCGCACGACAGCGGCGATCCGTCGAGCAATACAAGATAGTCAAGAGAGCCTGAGG
>JBDQJI010000147.1:0-8080 GCA_040263875.1 Alphaproteobacteria bacterium | reverse complement strand
GAGCATATGCGCACGCTGGGCCTGCACGCTAGGCCGACCAGCAGCAACGACTTTATGGTGCGCCGCGAGGCCGGGGCTATGCCGATGAACCGGATGGTCGCCGGCAAGCCCGGCCTAGTGGTGAATAGCAAATGCACCCGCACCCGCAAGTCACTGGCCGGCGGCTATCACTTCAAGCGGATCGCCGTTGGTGCCGGCTATGAACGGTTCAAAGACGCGCCGAATAAGAATGAACATTCGCACGTTGGCGATGCGTTCGGCTATTTGATGCTTGGCGCTGGCGAGGTGCGGTCAATCACGCGCAACAGTCAATTCAGCCAGCAGTTCAAGCAGCTCAAGGCAAACACTGACTTCAGCGTGTTCTGATGATCACCAACGATCCCGGCGTCAGTTTTGTGCCGTTTCACTGGGGGCATGCCTACGCGATGGACCTGCGCCCCTTTGATGCCGACTATTTTGACAGTGTGCCTAATTTTCGCGACATGCTGCGCCAGTATCAAGCGACAGGCAACGCACAGACGGCTATGGCCGGCGGCAAGATCCTGTGCTGCTTCGGCTATGTGAAGCTGTGGCATCAGGTTGCCGAGATGTGGATGCTGACAGGCGACCAGATTGCATCGCATCCGGTTGCGCTCACTAGGGGCGCACAACGACATATCAACCACATTGCGTCCAAAGAGAAACTGCAACGGTTGCAAGTCACTGTAAACACACGACATGACCTTGCTATAAGGTGGGCAGATGCGTTAAAATTCACCCGCGAGGGCGTCCTGCGAAACTATGGTGCAGACGGCGCTGACTACATGATGTTTGCGAGGTACTTTTGATGGGTGGCCTAGTTAGTCCCAGAATACCATCCCCACCACCGCCGGATCCAGAGGTGGTCGCGGCTCAGGAAAGGCAAGAGCAACGCCTGACCGAGCAGGAGCGCCAGAAGATGGCGCAGATCGCGGCACGTCGTAGGGCGCGCATGATTGGTGGCCGCCGCTCGTTACTGTCGCCGGATAGACCCGATGCCGAGATGGGCATCCAAGAGACGTTGGGGTAGGATATGGCGGTACCAAAAACAGACTGGTCCGCAAGTTCAAGCTCTTCATCTAGGGGTGGCTCTGGCCGAAGCGGTCGTGGCAGCTACTTTGAGCAACTGAACGCGCCTCCCGGCCCAGATTTAAGTCGGCGCACAGCAATCCAAAACGTGCAACAACGCGAAGAGCGCGCACAAGCGCAGCCAATGATCCCATCGCTTGCGGCGATCATTGGCGGCGGCATCGGATCAATGATGCGCCAGAACATCATTCGCCAGATTGAGGGTGGCGGCACACCTGTCCGCGAGAACGGTATGGTCATCGGCGTCATGCGCAATGGCGTTTATACGGGCCGTCAGCGCGAGGCAGACCGTCTGGCTATGCAGGAGGCCAATCGCGGTGATGGCGGCTCTCAGGCGGCTCAGATGGGCGCTGCTGCCCCGCAGCCCGATCAGCCGGCAGCGGATGAGCCAGCAGGCCCAGCCACTGTGCGCCGCTCGGCACTGGCACAGCAGATTGAGGCCGAGAACCGCCGCCGCCGCGCAGCAGGTCTGCGCCGTCTCGGCGCACGCACCCTGTTGAGTGGCGACAGATTTACCGCTGACACATTAGGAGCTGGATGATGCCGAAGGTCGTATCTAAAGAGGGCAAGACCCGCCACTTTGCCTACAGCAAGGCTGGCATGAAGGCCGCCAAGGAATATGCCAAGCAGACTGGCGGTCGCATGACCGGGGCCAGCATGAAGAGCAAGATGGCAAAGAAGAAGGATGCCGGCTATGGCAAAGCCTAAGCAGGTCTGGGACAAGAAGCGCCCTAAGGGTCTGGGCAAGCCCAAGTCGCTATCGTCTGCGCAGAAGCGCACAGCGATGCGCGCCGCTAAAAAGGCCGGGCGTCCCTATCCAAACCTGATTGACAACATGAGGGCAGCGCGTGGCTAGATCCCCAGCTTGGCAACGCAAGGCCGGCAAGAACCCGAAAGGTGGCCTCAATGAGGCAGGCCGGCGTTCTGCAAAGGCGCAGGGCATGAACCTGAAGCGCCCGGTCAAGTCTGGCGATAATCCGCGCCGGGCCAGCTTCCTCGCGCGTATGGGCGGCATGCCCGGACCTGAATACAAGGACGGCAAGCCAACGCGCCTGCTCTTGTCGCTGCGCGCTTGGGGCGCCAGCTCCAAGGCAGACGCGAAGAAAAAGGCAGCAGCCATTAGCAAAAGGAATGAAGCCAGTGCATAGCGTCGAACAAATCATGAAGCGTCACGACGCAGCGCAGCGTCGAAAGGATAACTGGCGGCAGATCTATGAAGACTGCTACGAGTTCGGACTGCCGCAGCGTAACCTGTATGATGGCTACTATGAGGGCGGTGGATCGCCCGGCCAGAACAAGATGGCGCGCGTGTTCGACAGCACCGCCATCAATGCCGTCCAGCGTTTTGCCAACCGCATCCAGTCGGGCCTGTTCCCGCCATACGCCAACTGGTGCCGGCTTGAGCCGGGTGCTGACATCCCGCAGGATCGCGCCATTGAGGCGCAGGCTGCGCTCGACATCTATTCCGAGAAGATGTTCTCGGTCCTGCGCCAATCCAATTTTGATCTGGCGATGGGCGAGTTCCTGCTGGATCTGTCAGTCGGCACTGCCGTCATGCTGATCCAAGACGGCGACGACATGACGCCAATCCGCTTCACGGCTGTCCCGCAGTATCTGGTCGCCATTGAAGAGGGCGCGCACGGCAAGGTGGACAATGTCTATCGCCGCATGCGCCTGAAGGGTGAGGCTATCCAGCAGCACTGGCAGGACGCCGAGCTGCCGGACCGCTTGCAGCGCATGATCGCGGACAAGCCGACGCAGGAAATCGAGCTGCTGGAGGCCACGCTGTATGACATTGAGCAGGGCGATTTCTGCTACCACGTCATCTGGCCGGAAGGCAAAAGCCAGCTTCTGATGCGCCGCATGAAATCATCGCCGTGGATCGTCGCGCGCTACATGAAAGTGGCCGGCGAGGTCTACGGTCGGGGTCCGCTGGTGACGGCCATTCCCGACATCAAGACACTGAACAAAACGCTGGAGCTGCTCCTGAAGAACGCCAGCCTGTCCATCGCCGGCGTCTACACGGCGGCAGACGATGGCGTTCTGAACCCGCAGACCATTCGCATCGCGCCGGGTGCCATCATTCCTGTGGCGCGCAACGGTGGCCCGCAGGGTGAGAGCTTGCGGCAGATGCCGCGCTCCGGCGACTTCAACGTCAGCCAGATCGTGATCAACGACCTGCGCATGAACATCAAAAAGATCCTGCTGGACGACACCCTGCCCCCAGACAATATGTCGGCCCGGTCTGCCACAGAGATTGCAGAGCGCATGAAGGAGCTGGCCAGCAATCTGGGCAGTGCCTTCGGTCGTCTCATCACCGAGACAATGGTGCCGATGATTGCTCGGATCCTGTATGTGATGGATGAGCGCGGCCTGATTGAGATGCCGCTGAAGGTCAACGGCCTTGAGGTCAAGGTTGTGCCGATCAGCCCCATCGCGCAGGCACAGAATATGGGCGACATTGAGAAGATCATGCAGTGGGTGCAGATGTCATCCGCGCTCGGCCCAGAGGGGCAGATGGCGGTCAAGACCGGCAGCATCCCGGACTATGTGGCTGACAAGCTCGGCATCCCGGCAGATCTGCGCACCACACCGCAGGAGCGCCAGCAGATGATGGAGCAGGCAGCAGCAATGATGCAGGCGCAAGCACAGGCAGAGGCTCAGGGCCAAGCGCCGGCACCAGCACCAGAAGGAATGTAATCAATGAACCCTGACGGTTGGGAAGGTCTGCAAGCCGCAGACCCTGAGATCGCGCACAAACAACAGGTGGATAAGGATGACGTTGATCGTCTTTATCTGCGGGTCTTCGGCAGTGAGGATGGGCAAAAGCTGCTCACCCATCTGCGGTCACTGACGATAGAGCAGCCGACTTGGTATCCCGGCGAGGATGCCAGCCACGGCTATGCTAGAGAGGGCCAGAACAGTCTGGTCCGCGAAATCGAGCGGCGTATCAAAAGAGCGAGAGAGCTATGAGCGAAACTGAAGGGCTGTTGGCCGATGCCAAAGTTGAAGGCGACGACAACCAGCAGCAAGCAGAAGAGCAGTCTATTTCACACTTGCAACCAGACACCGAGCCATCGGTTGATAGCGTCACATTGGCGTCAGAGGATGAAGAAATCACCTTTGAGCGGCCAGAGTGGTACCCGGATAAGTTCTGGAATGAGGATGAAGGCCCGGACCTTGAAAATCTGGTCAAGTCTTACAACGAGCTTCAGAAAAAGTTTTCTCAGGGCCAGCATAAGGTTCCAGATGAATATGATCAGTCTATCTTTACTGAAGCTGGCATTCCTGAGGACGATGAGCTGTATGCCACTTATCGTGACTGGGCGAAGACGCACGGCGTTAGTCAGGCGGCATTTAACGAGCTGGCTGGCAAGTTCATCGAAATGGCTGGCGCGGAAAGCGAACAAGCTGCGATTTCTCACAAAGAGGAATATGAAAAGCTAGGCCCGAATGCTGATGCCACCATCAAGTCGATGACGACGTGGGCGCAGAGCTTGGTCAATAAGGGCGTCTGGGGCGGCGATGATTTTGAGGAGTTCAAGATTATGGCCGGCACAGCGCAAGGCATGCGCGCCCTGCAAAAGGTGCGCAGCTACTACGGCGACAAGCCGATCCCGGTAGATGTCGGGCCAGTCGATGGCGCGCCATCCAAGGAAGAGCTGTCGGCTATGGTTGCCAAGCCTGAATATCAGAGCGACCCGGCATTCCGCGCAAAAGTCGAGAAGGCTTTTGAACAGGTCTATGGAACCGCAGACTACACCGCGATGTAGTTACAAATCTTGTCATCCCCTAATTATCCATATTTAGGGGATACACAGCGGGGGCGTTTACAGCCCCCGCTTTTTTGCCTATAATCCCCTTGACAGACAATCGTCTTCGACCTGTCAACCCCGCTTGGGGGCGTGGCGCACATGCCCAAGTCGCAGCCCAATATGGATACCTGCTTGGCGAACCAGTGTTAACTTTTGAAATGGAAGGACTGAGAAATGGCTGTAGGCATTTCCAACGCTTTCGTTCAGTTGTTCGATGCCGAGGTGAAGCAGGCATATCAGGGCGCACGCGCTCTGGCTGGCATCACCCGTGAGCGGACAAATGTCGAAGGCAATCAGGTCAAGTTCCCGAAGATCGGTAAAGGCGTTGCCACCGTGCGGGTTCCACAGACCGACGTTACTCCGCTGAACGTGACCTATTCGCAGGTCACAGCAACGATGTCCGACTACATCGCTGCTGAATACAGCGACATCTTCAACCAGCAGAAAGTCAACTTCGACGAGCGCCGTGAGCTTGTTCAGGTTGTCGGTAATGCTATTGGTCGTCGTATGGACCAGCTCGTCATTGACGCGCTGAATGCCGCGTCGTCGCCATCCACTGTCGGCACCGACATTGGCGGCACTGGCTCCAACATGAACCTTGCAAAGCTGCTTGCAGCCAAGAAGGCTCTGGACACCAACAACGTACCGTCTGAAGGTCGCTGCATGATCATTCATGCGAATGGCCTGTCTGCGCTTCTCGACGAGACTGAGCTGACCAGCAGCGATTTTGCTACTGTGAAGGCTCTCAGCACTGGCGAGATCGACACGTTCCTCGGCTTCAAGTTCATCACTCTTGGTGATCGTGACGAGGGTGGCCTGCCGCTCCCATCGACCCGCACCTGCTTCGCATTCCACCGCGATGCAATCGGGCTTGGCATCGGCATGAACCAGAAGAGTGAGATCAACTACGTTCCTGAAAAAACGTCGTTCCTCGTGTCTTCGATGTTCTCGGCTGGCGCTATTGCAATCGATGACGAGGGGATCGTTAAGATCTCCGCAACCGAGTAGAGAGGGGTATAGACAATGGCTTTCGTACTTGCTGACTTCACTCCTCTTGGTGGCCAGTCCAAGGCAGGCAACACGCCGGCCCTGTACGTTTACACCACCACCGAGGCTTCTACTGCTGTTGACACCAGCGGCTACTTCAATGATCTGTCCGACACTCTGAAGGTCGGCGACATGATCATTGTCCACGGCGCTACTGGCGGCACCCGCACCGTTACGATGCACATCGTTGTGTCGAACGCATCGGGCGTTGTTGACGTGTCCAACGGTCAGACCATCGGCATTGTTACCGACGGTGACTAATCTGGCGGGGCAGCTTCGGCTGCCCCCCTTTACCCTTTTGGAGTAGCACAATGGCGGCTGGCGATACCAAACTATCAATCTGCTCAGACGCCCTGATCATGTTAGGCGCTACTCCGCTTTCTTCATTTGCTACCGGCACCGATGAGGCTCAGGTTGCTGATCGCCTCTATGATGATGTGCGCGACACCTTGCTGATGCAGTATCCATTTAGCTGGACGCTGAAGAAGGTGAAGCTGGCACAGCTTGCCGACACGCCAATCAATGAATGGAAATACAAGTATCAACTGCCGGGCGATATCCTCGGCAATCCGCGCGCCGTGTTCAATACCAGCTCTGTTGGTGGCCGCCCTGTGCGCGACTTTGAGATCTATGCCGGCGGCGTCTACACCAATCTGGAAGAGGTGTGGATCGATTATCAGTTCCGCCCGGAGCCTGCCATCTTCCCGCCATATTTTGTGCGACTGTTGCGCACCGCATTGGCGGCAGAGTTTGCGGAGCCGATCACTGACCAGATCACTAAGGCAGAATACTATCACGGCAAGGCATACGGATCGCCATCCGAGAATATGCGCGGTGGCCTCATGCGCGTTGCTATCAACATCGACGGCGCAAGCCAACCATCGCAAAACATCCAAGAGTTCCCCATAGCCGATATCAGGTACTAGCATGAGCCGCATCATTCAGATCCAGAATGATTTCACCAGCGGTGAGCTAGATCCGAAGCTGCGCGCGCGTACTGACATCGCGCAGTATAAGTCTGGCCTGACCACAGCGCGCAACGTCAGCATCCAGCCGCAGGGCGGTGCCAAGCGACGTGACGGCACCAAGTTCATCGCAGAGCTAGACAGCGGCGCAGCTAACGCTGTGCGGATGGTTGGCTTTGAATTTAGCGTCAATGACAGCTACATGCTGGTCTTCACGCCCGGCAAGATGTACGTCTTCAAGGATGGCGCGCTGATCACCGACATCAATGGCAGCGGCAACGACTACCTGACGGTCGCCAGCCTGACATCCTCTATTCTACCTGAGATGAATTGGGTGCAGTCTGCCGACACGGTGATTGTGGTCCACGAGGATCTGCCGCCGACCAAGATCGTGCGCGGCGCTACAGACAGCGACTGGACCGCCAGCGTCATCGAATTTGATCATGTGCCACTGTATGCGTTTGAGTTTGATGTCCACAGCCCACAATACACCATCACACCGTCTGCTGTGAGCGGCAACATCACCATCACCGCGTCGTCTGTCACCACCGACACAGGGTCGGCGCAAGCTGGCGGCGCTGACACGATCACGCTGAAGGCGGCCAGCAGCTTTACCGCTGACGACCAGCCGAATGGCATGTTCATTGAGATCACCGCCGGCACAGGATCCGGGCAGAAGCGCCACGTCGAGGACTACGTCGCATCGACCAAGGTGGCGACTGTCTACCCGGCGTGGGACACTGCGCCCGATGCAACATCAAATTACGAAATTAAAGCGTTCAGTTCTGCCGCTGTCGGAGAATACGTCACCGCTGCAAATGGATTTGGCCGGGCTAGGATCGTTGAATTTGTCAGCGCCACAAGCGTGAAAGCATATGTAGATATCCCGTTCTTTGACACCAACGCCATTGTGGCAGGCGACTGGAACAGTGAACACGGCTACGAGGAGGTCTGGTCGGCAACGCGCGGCTATCCGCGCAGCGTGACGTTCCACGAGGGTCGCCTGTTCTTTGGCGGCACCAAGAGCCGGCCATCGACACTGTTCGGATCCCGCGTCTCTGATTTCTTCAATTTCAATCCGGGCGAGGCTTTGGCCGATGACGGCGTCGAGGCAACGCTGGACACCGGCACGTTCAACGCCATTGT
>JBDQJI010000146.1:0-8396 GCA_040263875.1 Alphaproteobacteria bacterium | reverse complement strand
GGGCAGCAAGTTGATGCCAACGCCCAAAGGCTGCAATTCAGGGGCTGCTTCATAAACGGTGACTGAATGGCCTTTTGCATGCAACGCCAGCGCCGCCGTTAGTCCGCCAATGCCACCGCCTGCGATCAGAATATCCATAAGGCTCTCATAACCCTTGTTGAGGTGACGCCATCGCCGAATGGGTTTAGCTTAGGCCAAATTCTGTTGCTAGGAGTGCAAACCTGATGTCCGCCTTGAAACCTGCATTAGCGCTAACGCCTGTTCCGAACCGTCGCCGGGCTGTTGTTGAAGCTGTCCAGAAGATGGAAGAGAAGGGCTATGCTGGCCTGTATTGCCCATCAACATTGGGCGGCATGTCGCTGGTTGAAGCACTGGCTTGGCAGACAAACTCCATTCCATTTGGCGTAACTGTCGCACCAATCTATTCGAGGGTGGCGGAAGACTTTGCTGAAACCGCCGCGTCCTTGAATGAAGTGTCGGGCGGGCGTTTTCGGCTAGGGGTTGGCGTTTCCCATGGCCCGACGCAGGCGAAGTTCCGTGCGGCGGTTGGCAAGCCAATTGGCGATATGCGTGAGTTTGTTGCGCGCTATAAAGCAGCGACAGGTGCTGGAGAACCGGCCCCCTTAACGCTCGCAGGGATGCGACCGCGCATGATCAAGCTGGCAGGTGAGGTTGGCGACGGGCTTGTGTTCGCCAACGCAGCACTAACGAAAGCCAAAGAATCATTAGCTCTGCTGCCTCAAGATAAGCTGGATGATCCAGACTTCTTCATCGGCAACATGATGCCGACATGCATTTCGGATGATATTGAAGCCGCCAAGGCCATCCACAAGCGCACGCTCTCCCGCTATGTCTTGCTGCCCTATTACCGCTCTTACTGGCGCGAGGCTGGATATGCTGAGGAAATGGCCGAAATTGATGCGCTGATTGAAAGCGGCGATACCGCCAGTATTTCTGACCGACTGTCCGATAAATGGCTGGACGACATCACCCTCTTCGGTTCCGCTTCTAGAGTGCGTGAGCGGGTCGAAATGTGGCGAGAAACGGGTGTGAAGACGCCAATCCTGGTTCCCTCATCGGCGAACGGCAATCAAATGAAAGCTGTCGAGGAAATCTTTGAGGCGTTCGATTGAGGTCAACAATGAAATCCATCCCTGCCGCGATCGTCCTGGCGGTGTCGGTCTTTCTGGCGGGGCCAGCGCTCAGCCAGAAACCACCTGATCAGCGCGGGACCTGGAGCTTCACACTCGAGAACGATATCATCGCTGGTACGGACCGCGACTATACCAATGGCGCGCTGATTTCATATTTCAGCCCTGCGAATGATCTACCATTCTTCGCTGACTGGGCACCTGCGTAGCTAACTTGGCTGACCAAAGCTACAAAGTGGCATATGACGTATGGCATTGGCCAAAACATGTATACGCCACAAGACATTGCCATTAATCCGCCTGATGCTGCCGATAGGCCCTATGCAGGCTTTCTGTATGGCACGATTGGCCTTGTTGCTGATGAACGGCATGCGAACGGTGATCCGCGGCATCTTGATGTGCTTGCGCTCGATGTGGGTATTGTTGGTAAGCATTCGCTGGCTGAGCAAACACAGAAACTCGTCCACAGGGTCATCGATGATCAGAAGCCATTAGGCTGGGATTCGCAGCTTGGTACCGAAGTGGGCGTTCGCCTTCTCTATGAACGCAGCTGGCGTGCCAGCCAAAAAAAATGGGATGTCCGAATCATCCCCCTCGAAGGCGATATAACCCCTTATGTCGGGGCCGCGCTTGGTAATATTGAGACTTATGGGACGGCCGGGGTATCGTTCCGTTTGGGTGAAGATCTTGGCGACGATTATGGCCCGCCACGGGTGCGGCCTGCATTGTCCGGCCCGGGCTTCTTCAAGGATGTTGATGGGTTTTCTTGGTACGTGTTCGGTGGCGTAGCGGGAAGGGCTGTTGCACGCGATCTATTTGTTGAAGGTAACACATTCAAAGGATAGCCCGGGCGTAAAGCTCGTGCCTTTCCAGCTTGATCTCCAAGCGGGTGTCGCCATACAGATCGGACGCGTTGAGCTGGCATTCACGCACGTTATTCGGTCACCACAACACACCAAGCAAGATCGTTGGAGCCGTTTCGGCTCCATTAACCTGCGGACACGCTTCTAAGGCGTGTGAACCGCTTCAATTTGCAGCAATTCGAGAACAGCTGGCGGGCCCTGTGTTTGCGTTGCCATCATGATGTCTATGATTGGCGTTGGGTCAGTCTTGGCCGCGATCACTTTCAGCGACCCACCCTCGCGCAGAAACGCCGCAAGGGCTTTTCCGATTGATGCAGCACGTGCTGAGCCAAGTTGGGCCGCCAATTGTTCAGCCTGTGCGGCAAGGCCCTCAGCAACTTGATCAGGCGTGCCGCCGCGCTGCTCACTAAAGACTTTAAGTGCTATCGCGCGCAGCCCCTCATCTTTGGCTTCAATCGCGAGACCGGCAATGCCGGATTGCATCAATGGTCCGGTCCATTCCTGCTCTGGCAATTTACGAAGCTCTTCAATGTCTATCCCGCTGACTTTGCCGGAAACATTCACTGCAGCAAGTTCCTTCAGCGCGACGGACAGATCATCGATATTGACCGTCCCCGCTTTCGGACTCGCAGTCACATCAATTCCGTAGCCAAGCGATAACTGCTCGATTCCTTGCGCCTGCAACATAGCAAGTGCAGCACCCGCGCGCGGATCACGCAGCGCTAGTTTATCCACTGGCAGGTCAAATCCAGAAACAATCGTTGCGAACTGGACTTGGCCGTTAGCATCAGCGCGCATCGGGACCATTGAAACATCACCAATCCGAATGCTGGTGCCACTCGGCAAGGTTATGACTTGGTTCTTCAGGCTCCAGCGTCCGAATGTGATTGCAGGGATTGCTGCTGCAATCGTGCTGTCACGATAGTAATTTTGAGCATGCGCCAAGCTGTCTGGTGTCCCCACGTCACCTAACACCGTGCGGAGATATGCAGGCAGTGCGCTCAGGTCAGCACCCTCGTTTGCGAAGAAATCGACGGAGGTGGTGGCCCCCACAGGCGTGGTCTGCTTGACACCGGATACTTCCATAAGACCAATCTTGAGGCCCCTGTAATCCTGCGCCGAAATTCGGTCGATAGTTTGCGTTTGAATCTTTGGAATATCGATGACGAGATTGGTCATCTCGAATACGTCCATGCCCGTATTCTTTGCGACCACGTTTTCCATCATCGCAACCAAGAACCCAAAGAGTTGGGCAATTTCTTCTGGCTTCGGCTCACCAGCGGGGCGCTTCAACATCTCCAGCATTCTGGGATAAATACTGAAGACTGCTGGATCCAAGTCAGCGTTCTTAAGGAGGTACGTATCGTAGCTGACACTGCCCGCGATAGGCTCGGGTGCGCCACCAGCGCGGTTAGGGGCTAGGATATTGAAACTTGCGCTCGAGGAATTTGTCTCCGCACGACGTACAGAAATAAGATCACCGATTTTCAGGTCCGCAAACGTAAGGCTTCCCCAATCCATATTGAAGTCGCCGCTGACCTCATTCTTGCTAAAGGTACCGCCAAGTGAGAGAGCGCCGATGCTAAGCGCGCTGACACCGCTTGACCGGGCGTCACTTGCGGCGAACGTACCTAAGCCAGCTTTGATCGAGTCTGTGCCCTCTTCCCACTCAAAGCCAACATCCGCCTGTTTGATTTCAGCAAACTCTGCACCGACGGCTCCAAGAATGTCATTGAGGTCAAGCTTGTCTGCTTTGACGCCGGAAAGCGCTCCAGCTTTGCCTGTCAGCATCCCACCGCCGGCCTCATTGGTCATGGTGAACCCTGACCAAGAAATCCGTTCAGCGAGTTGTTCAATCTTACCATCTGCGCCCGCAGACGCTGTGCTTGCAGCGTCGAGATCATAGCCTTCGATCACCAAGTCATTGACGGTTACGAGCATACGTAGCGTCTCACCGCCAACATCAATCGTCACCACATCCGTCACGGTGCCAACTTCAGCCCGGTCGCTCCAGTAATCCAGCTTGGCGTTCTTGTAGCCCGCGCGCTCATCCGTCCTACCCGCGAAGTAGCTATCGAGCGCGCCTTTGAATTCACCGTCTGCATAGACAGGGACGCCGAACCATGCGCCGATCGCTGCTATGAGCGCTGCAATACCGGCAATAATAAGTTTTTTCATGGGGGCAAACTCCTGAGAACGGGTATTGAGATTTAGCCTACGTGAACTACCACAGGCGGTAAAGCGAACGCGACTAGCGTTTAGGTCATTGACAGATCAAAGGCGCGCGTCAGTTCGGCGCGCTTTCGAACGCCCCAAGCGCCCTATAACTTAAGCAGGTGATTTTGATTTCAAGAGGACGTTAGTGATGAGCGGATTGTTGTGGCTTTTAATCCCGCTGGCGATTGCGGCAACGGCTATCGTACTGATCATCGGCATCGGCGGCTTCGCAGGTGGCGGCGAGTTCAACAGGAAATACGGCAATAAGCTGATGCAAATGCGCGTGCTGTTCCAGTTCATTGCGATCATCTTGATCTGCGGCGTGCTCTATCTCGCGAAATAAGCGTTCGTGCGCGGTTTAGCGGCTCGCGGCTGCTGTAGCGGCCCCCATGGTAATCAATGCGCCTCCGCCAATCCTCGTCAGCCATTGGATGACCGACGGGCGCTGTAGCTTCCGGCGCAACTTGTCCGCTAAGCGCGCATAAGCGAGCGCATTAATCGCTGCGAGCCCCACAAACGTCGCGATCATAATTGCGAATTGCGGCGCAAGCGACGCACTTGTATCCAGAAATTGTGGGGCAAAGGCTATAAAGAATGCGATGGATTTGGGGTTCAACGCCGTCACAGCTGCCGCATGAACGAAAACACTATTGGCACGAACGGCAGGTGCGTTGTTAGAGGCCTCAAATCGTGCACCTCCAGCACTCCGTAGAAGCTGAACACCAAGATACACCATGTAAGCCGCCCCCGCCCATTTCAGAGCGGTGAATAGCTCGGCGGACGCCATCACAAGGGCTCCCAGCCCAAGCAGAGACGCCGTCATGGCGACGGCATCCCCTAATGCCACACCGGCAATGGTCGCCAGCGCCACGCGCCGCCCTTGTGTTAGCGCATAGCTGAGCACTAGCAGAACGGTAGGGCCTGGTAGCAGCAGAAGGAGTGTTGAAGCCGCGACGAAGGCCAGCCAGGTTGTGATATCCATAGCTGGCAGTCCGCTTACATGTAATCTTCAGCCAACGCTTGAGCGATCTGCACGGAATTCCAAGCAGCACCCTTGCGCAGATTATCGGAGACAATCCACATATTCAGCCCGTAAGGTACGGTCGTATCCTCGCGCAGGCGAGAGACGAAGACTGCGGTGTCACCGGCTGCGTCTTTCGGAGTGATGTACCCGGCAGCTTCGCGCCGATCCATAACAACAACGCCATCAGCGTCCTGAAGCAGATCAACTGCTTCCTCAAGTTCCATTGGCGATTCGAATTCGACATTCACGGATTCACTGTGGCCAACAAAAACTGGCACCCGGACGCAGGTCGCAGAGACCTCGATCTCTGGGTCTAGGATTTTTTGGGTTTCGACGACCATCTTCCACTCTTCTTTGGTGGAGCCGTCTTCCATAAAATCTCCAATATGTGGGATGGCATTGAACGCAATTGGAACCGGGAAAGTCTTTGGGTGTGCCTCTTCCATCTGGTAGATGCCCTTGGTCTGCCCGTAGAGCTCATCCATCCCGGCTTGCCCAGCGCCACTGACCGCCTGATACGTAGACACAACGATGCGTTTGATGCGCGCGGCGTCGTGCAATGGCTTCAATGCGACGACCATCTGGATCGTAGAGCAGTTTGGGTTTGCAATGATGTTCCGCTCCCGGAAACCTTCAAGCGCATGGCGGTTCACTTCGGGCACGATCAGGGGCACATCCGGGTCCATGCGGAAATGGCTTGTGTTGTCGATAACAACACAGCCTGAATTCGCAGCGCGCGGCGCGTGCTCAGCAGATACTTTGCCGCCCGGGGAGAAAAGGGCGATGTCAAAGCCTTCGAAATCAAATTTCGCGAGCTCTTTTACCTTGAGCGTTTCATCGCCAAACGACACCTCTTTACCGATAGAAGCGGAAGAGGCGAGGGCGACGACTTCATCAACCGGAAAGTCGACCTCGTCCAATGCTTCAAGAATGGCGTGGCCGACAGCGCCGGTCGCACCTGCAACAGCAACCTTGTAGCCCATGGCGAAGGGTCCTAATCAAATACTCAAGAATGGAAGGAACGCGTGAGATAAGGCGATCATGCGCGTTTAGCAAGTGATGCCGTAGCATGACTGAGCCAAATATGGATGGAAAATACCAAACATACGCTGAATTCTGGCCCTATTACCTGTCAGAACACCGAAAGCCAGAAACCAGGGGGCTGCACTATTTTGGCACGGGCCTTGGCATCGCGTTGATGATCGCCGCTGCCATTCTTCTGGATTGGACGCTCATCCCAGCGGCTCTAATCAGCGGATATCTATTTGCCTGGATCGGGCATTTCTTTGTCGAGCGTAACCGCCCGGCCACGTTCACCTATCCGCTATGGTCAATCGTGAGTGATTTCTGCATGGTGGGACTTTGGCTAGTAGGTAAGCTTGATGCCGAATACGCCAAAGCTGAAATTGACGCGTCTTAGAAGGTCCAAACACGATGAATACCAATGCTAACGCCATGCGCGTTCTATACTTCACCCGCCCGATGGAAAATTCGTTTCTGGATGTCTTGGAAGCCGATGGCGGTTTCGCTGTAGAGCAACGACAACTGACTGATCCAGAAGACACCATTTTTGAGGCACTCGGCCAGACGCACGTCTACAGCATTTCCAGTGCCAAGGATGAATTGCCGAAGCAGTTTTGGGGCGTGGACTCATTGTTTGAGCGCTGCCCGAACATTCTGATGCTGTCCACATATGGCGCAGGGTACGATGTGTGTGACCTGGAAGCCGCGACGCGGGCTGGGGTCGCCGTTGTCAATCAGGCGGGCGGGAATAAGGAAGGCGTGGCTGAACACGCGCTGGCCATGATGCTGACGGTCTCAAAGCGCCTTATGGAGTCAGATCGCGCCGTTCGGCGGGGTGGCATCACAGACCGTGATGCTTTCAAGGGTACGGAGCTTAAGGACAAAACCGTTAGTATTATTGGCCTTGGCCATGTTGGCAGCCGGTTGGCGGACCTCTGCACAGGACTCTTCAACTGCCGCATCATTGCCTATGACCCGCTGCTTACTGCCGAAGAAATCACGGCCAAGGGCGCTACGAAATTTGACAGCTTGCATAAGATGGTCACGGAAGCTGATTTCGTTTCTCTGAACTGCCCACTCATCCCAACGACGCGGGGCATGGTCGACGGATCAGTCTTCGATGCCATGAAAGATGGCGCGATCTATGTCGCGACTGCCCGTGGCTATATCCATGACGAGGATGCGCTCGTAGCAGCCCTCAATTCTGGCAAGCTTGCCGGTGCGGGCATTGACGTTTGGGACATTGAGCCGCCGCCGACAGACCACCCATTGCTGCAGATGGATAATGTCTGCCTGTCGCCACACACAGCTGGCATTACGGTCGAGAGCCGCCGCAATATTGCAAAGATTGGGGCCGAGCAGTTGGTTCAAGTCCGCAACGGCGAAAAGCCACCGCGCCTGCTCAACCCGGAAGTATGGCCAAAATTCCAGGACCGTTTCGAAGCGGTATTCAACACCCGTCCGGAAGAATGATACCGCTAGACTTGGTAATTTTGTGGGCGAGGGGGCTCAGACGATGCTGACCAGAATACAATTCCTGGCCACACGCTGGGCTTTCACTGCCGCGACACTCACCACGTTGCTAAGTGTGAGCATATCCAACGAGGCTTGGGCGCAGGCGATCCACCCGGCCCAACGTGCCATCGCTGCGGCCGAAGCTGAAAAAGCCAGCGAAGCAGAAACTGATCCGGACAAGCAAAGCCTGGAATCGCTGATCGCACCCATCGTGCGGGATGCTGTTCAAGCGGAACTGAAATCCGCTAAAGCGGCACAGTCTACCGGCGACCCAATGGCTCAAACCAGCAGCGCTGATCCATTTGCGGACCTCATTGAAAAACTGCGCACAAGTGTCGGCGAAATCGCTCGTAATTTCGACCGTGTGATGGTCATCGCAAGCAATCTCGAAGGACACGCCAACCGTGCCTTTCTGCTGCTCACAGATCTTGAGGGCTGGCCGGTTGTATGGGCAGGTCTCCTTAGGTGTTTAGTCCCGGAGATTGATGGTGCACTCTTTTCCCAAGTTTGGAAGGACGCATTATGGGACAGGTACTTCACGGGAGCGCCCGCACGACAGCGGCGATCCGTCGAGCAATACAAGATAGTCAAGAGAGCCTGAGG
>JBDQJI010000145.1:0-8457 GCA_040263875.1 Alphaproteobacteria bacterium | reverse complement strand
CAACCGATGTTTGGATCAGATGGTCAGCCGGTAGGCCATTTTCTTGCTCGCGGATGGAGTATGAGAGTGATGCCGTCCATTGTGACCAAGCATATAAACCGCCGACCGTGCCGTAGATACCGGCAGCGTTACTGGCGTCCTGCTCATCGAAATACGCGACCTCTCCGAGTGCCATAGCTGAATGACCGTCGCCCAGGTCCCATTCCTTATTGATGCCAGCCACGAAGCCTGTGTCATCACCAACATCCCCCTCCCCGCCGGATTGATAGCGTGCGCCCAAGTGATAATTCGCATCAAAGCCAGGCACACCGCCATCTAATGTTAGGCTGAAAGATGCCGGATCTTCCGTATTTGATGGACCCGCATCAGCCTTCCGCGTGCGCCCACGGTTCTGACCGGCTGACTCGCTTAAAAATGTCGTTTCAGCAAAGAAAGCATTCAGCGTTGCCGTATGGTCAGCCCCAGCAGCTTTAAAGGGAACTTCGATCCCGCCGCCAATGCGTTCGGCTAGTTCGTAGTCTTCTGCAAAGTCAGACCCGTAGATACCCGGCGTTAGGTCCCATGCCGCGCCAAAGCTTGGATTAAATTTGCCAAGGAAAACAGCCGCAACACCAGCGTCATATTGGAAGTAAATCTCTTCAACGAAAAAGCCGTGGTCTTCGAACTCACGGTCATCTATCGCATCGAAAACAGGCTCGAAAAGGAATGTGCCGTTCAGCGAGAACGCCTCGGTGAAGTTGAGCGCGGCCCCCAATTCAACGGTCGTATACAGATCGTTTAGCTCCGCCGTCGGATCATCCGAACTAACCGTCCAATCATCCTCAACTTCGAATGAAAGCTCCCCGCTAATATGCGGATACGTCTTTGGCGCTTCCTGGGCGGAAGCCATTCCCGCAATAGCGATAGCGGCTGCCGTCGTAAGCGCAGCACTGGTTTTGTGAAAGCTATTTATTGTTCCTACCGGCACACTGTAATGTGCCGCCTTTCCCTATGTGCGCCAGCGAAGTTGCTGAGCGCAATTGGTGTGGCATCTGCATATAGGCTGACCATTGCGGTCAAGCGTTGAGCGGGTCGGTATAGCGAATATGAACACCACTCTGGCTGCTCAAAACGTGCTAACCATAGCCCCACAAACGCTATGTT
The DNA here is from genome assembly GCA_040263875.1 of Alphaproteobacteria bacterium. Lineage (GTDB taxonomy): Bacteria > Pseudomonadota > Alphaproteobacteria > Bin95 > Bin95 > VMCJ01. The sequence goes on along the minus strand of JBDQJI010000145.1, from coordinate 7,314 downwards.
ATATCATAACTATCCTAAATCGCAATTGCGAATTACGCCCGTCCAATGTTGAGAGTCCGATTAAATTTTGGGTTTCTGAGGCGGCAGCTCTACGAATATCGTCTCCCCGGCTACGCCGGAGTATTCGCAGTCAGGAAAGTGCGCAGGTGGCGGACGGCCACGGCCACGCGGTCCTGTGGTTCCTTCCAGGGGAAGAATGTCATCTGTGCATTCGGTGCCAGCATGACTGTTTCTTCCGCCATCGCGTAGGGGTGCGAGTCAGTGTCATCTGGCATGACCAGGACAGGCGTCGTGCAGCTGCGCACGAAGTCTCGCGTCACGCTGAACACGAAGTCGGGGTCACCATACATCTTTGACAGGAAGGCATCACACATATCCATCGTGATATCAGGCCGTTTTTCGCACAATGTTGGGGCCCATTTGGTCATGTTATTCCGATAGAAATTGTCCGGAATTTCGGGGCGGAACCCACTAGGCGTAGCCGGCACAGCGGCGATCACCCGGTCAGGCGCGCGCTCCAGCATCTTCCAGATGAAGGGGCCGCCGATGCAGAAGCCAATGACAAGGAACTTCTCATACCCAAGATGATCCATCAGGCCCAACAGGTCATCGATATAGGAATCCCATGGCCGATCGACCTCCACCGGGCCAGAGGACTGACCGCCGTTAGCATTGCGCAGGTCCGTGGTTATGCAATGGAACTGGTCGTTCAAGGTGTTCATCGGGTTGAACGGCGTCCGTTCGGACAGATAGGCAATATTCGCATTTAATCCCCCACCGGGAATGACCAGCAATGGAAAGCCCGAGCCCGCTTCCTCGTAGTAGATTTTGACGGAGCCGTTTTCATAAAAAGCCATGGCGAATATCCAGAATGGGGGTGAGGACACACCACTCGCACGATGTGGAGCATCACCTTAGCGACCCGGGCCGCATCACCGCAATTAGAAATTGCTACCTGGCCCAGCTTGAGAGAGGTGTCAGACCATGATCCGCAAGCCGGTTCAGCACTGCTTAATCGCGCTCTAGACAACAAGCAAGCCGGTCCGGTCCAACACCCAAAAGATAGCGATCGCGGCAATTGCGACTGACGCAGGTGCCACAATGACACGCCGGTACCACGGCTTGCTGCCAAAGAAGAAGCCAACTGTCAGATAACAGACCGCGATGACGGCCAGCTGCCCAAACTCAACGCCGACGTTAAACGCCAGCAGCGCCGCAATGAAATCACCCGTTGGCATGCCAAACTCGCCAAGCACGCTGGCGAAGCCGAGACCATGCAGCAGGCCAAATGCAAATATGATGATCGGCCGCCACGTATGTAGGCGAGTGGTCATCAGGTTCTCTAAGGCGATAAAGACAATCGACGCCGCGATCAACGGCTCAACGATGGAACCAGGGACCGACAGAATTCCAAGGGCACCCAAGGCCAGTGTAATCGAGTGGGCGATGGTGAAACTGGAAATCTGAATGAGCAATGGTCGCAAACGCGGACTCAAAAGGAATATACCGATCACGAACAGGATATGATCCAGCCCTTTAGGCACGATATGGTCAAACCCGGAAACGACGTAACGCACAACAATATCGGTTAGTGATTGTTCGGCGGCGATGTCTAGAGATACCGGGTCGCTTGATGAGTTCGCATCGATCAACGCCCCATAATACGGTCGATCTTCGCCGTCGCGCCGAACGCGCAGGGCTGTTACGCCGAACCGGCCCGACGCCTTCCAAACAAGCGTCTCCGCGCCAGCCGGTGCGACGCTTTCAAGTACTATATTGGACTGGCGCGCGGCGGATGTATCGTTGTTTGCAGGAACATCGGCGCTGGCCATTTCTAGCAGGACGACCGTTTCGTCGATTGTTAGTGTTATCGCGCCGGTTAGGCTTCCAGCGACGGCGGTCGCACGGCGCGCCAACGCCGCAGGTTCCAATTGGCGCAGCTCGTCATAAAGGGCGGCCGTTGGCGCATCGTCCGTATCCGCATGATCGGCACCGATATTGGCCAGAAAAGCTTCAAGGTTAAGGCGCGCGTCAATTTTGAGCGCGCCATTGGACGCGACTTCAATCTCAACGACCGCAGGCTGGATTTCATGCGCAACGGACGTTTGGACATGCGCGACCACATAAAGCGTCAGAGAAAGCAGGAGCGCGAACCTGGCCAAGCGCCGTCCTACAGCGCCGCGCATGATGCTCATTCCCATTTCCCTTCCCGGTTCGATGCGGCGGGTATACCATCCCGCGGCAGGATCGCAATTTATCCTGCGCGCACTAAATATAGCCTGTGCAGCGGGCATTAGGGTGCCGAGCCACAACATACATGCAGGCTTGCCATAAGGTCGCCCGCAATCGCAAGCAGGGAGCTTCTGCATTATGGCCAATTGCAGGATTTTGGCGGCAGCGTTTATCTTGGTGCTCACGGCACAATCGGCAGCGGCCCATGAGTTCTGGTTGGAGCCGATGGTGCCGCGCGTCACTGAGCGCGGGGATTTACAGGCCGATGTTCGGGTCGGTCAGAATATGGTTGGAACCTCATATAGTTACATTCCGGAGTGGTTCAAAAGTTTCGAGATTATTGAGAACGGCGTGCGACGCCCTGTGGATTCGTTTATCGGCGACCGACCAGCGGTGAATGAACCGGCGACGGCAGATGGCCTTGTCCAGATCGTCTATCATTCCAAGCCTGACTTTCTGACCTACAAGATTTTGGACAAGTTCGTCAGCTTCGCAGCGAAAGAAGGCCTAGATGGTGCCTTAGAGGCCCATCGGGCGCGCGACTTGCCGGATAGTGGATTTAAAGAATCGTACGTCCGCCACGCTAAGGCATTGATCGCTGCCGGCACCGGCGCTGGCGAAGACGGCCTGACCGGCCTGCCCCATGAAATAGTAGCGGAAGATAACCCCTATCTGGCATCCAGCGGCGGACCCATTTCCATCCGGCTGTATTTTAAGGGCACCCCCCGCGCTGGCGCTCTCATCAAGGTCTTTCACAGAGCGCCAGACGGTGCCGTCACGATCAGCCGCCTGCGCACCGACGCCAGCGGACGCATCGAAACAGGCCAGGCACCAGGCGTCTATTTGATCGGTGCCGTCTTGTTGCAGGAGCCGCCAGACGATCTTGCGGCCAATCATGGTGTTGTGTGGCACACAGTCTGGGCGTCTTTGACGTTTGGGCGGGAATAGGCCCAGCGGCTTCGACGCTAGGCTTGTGCAATGGTGCCGTCAGATCAATGACAAAGGTCTCTAACGTTCCGCATCGCCTGCGGTTCAGGTGACGAGTAAGCGCCAAAGTGAACACGCCCGCTGATGAATGCTATGGACCAGCGCTCGGCAGCTCAAGTCAGCTTAGTCTGGTAATGGCCAGCCACTTGAAAAACTCCAGCATTGCCACGCCCTTGTTCTCCGCTACGCTTTCAAGCGGAACACAATTGCGTTTAACAGAGACGGAAGCTGGCAATGACCTCTGATACCTATGATTACATCATTGTCGGCGCCGGATCCGCAGGTGCAGTGCTTGCGAACAGGCTCAGCGCCGATGGTAGGCAAAAGGTCTTGTTGTTGGAGGCCGGCAAGTCAAGCAATCCATGGACGAGCATTCCCATCGGCTTCGGCAAGTTGATCGAGAACCCAGCGGCCAACTGGTGTTATAGCGCCGAGTCGGAAGAAAACACCGACGGGCGCCGCCTCCCCGTACCGCGCGGCAAACTGCTGGGTGGCTCTAGTGCCATTAACGGCATGATATTCGTACGCGGTCAGGCCATGGACTTCGACACGTGGGGGCAGCTGGGCAATCGCGGCTGGAGCTATCGCGAGGTGCTGCCATTCTTCCAGAAGATGGAGTCCTATGGCAGTGGCGAGGAAGATTACCGTGGTCGCTCCGGCCCTCTGAAGGTAACTGAAATTCCGGAGGTTGAGCCGCTCTATCAGGCTATCCTCGATGCGGGCCAACAGGCCGGGCTGCCCTTCAATCCGGACTATAATGGCGCGAGCCAAGAAGGCATCGCCATTAGCCAAACAACGATCGCCAAAGGGCGCAGGCAGAGCACAGCCCATTGTTACCTTGACCCGATCAAAAGCCGCTCCAATCTGCGCATTGTCTCCGAAGCCCTAGCGGAGCGCCTGGTGTTCAAAGGAACCCACTGCACTGGCGTAAAATACACGGTACGGGGCGTCGCCAAGCAGGCCATCGCGGCAAGAGAGGTGATTGTTAGCGCCGGCTCCGTAAAGTCACCGCAATTGCTGGAGCTATCAGGCATCGGCCAGGCAGAGCGACTACGCGGGCTTGGCATCACGATGGTGCATGATCTGCCGGGTGTGGGCGAAAACCTGCGCGACCATTATGCCCCGCGCATGAGATGGAAAATTGGGGCTAAGGGTCACTCCTATAACGATAAAGCACGCGGCCTTGGGATAGTCCGTGAGGTGCTCAAATACATGATAAAACGCACAGGCTTGCTTGGCTTGCCAGCGGCCCCCGTGCGCGCCTTCTTCCGCACCCGTGACGGCTTGGAAACGCCCGATTCCTGCATCGGCTGGTTTCCTATGCTGATCGCGCCCGGCTACAAATTGGACAGCGAGTCCGGCCTAACAACGTTCACCCATCCGCTGCGATCGGAAAGTACGGGCAATATTCATATTGCAGGTAATGATTCTAGCATTCAGCCCGCAATCAACTTCAATTTCCTGTCCTCACCGCAGGACGCTGACATCACACTCAGCGGTATCCGCATGACCCGCACGATCATGAATGCTCCAGCCATGCATTCGTTGCAGATCGAGGAGATATTCCCGGACCCCGGCCTAGTAGACGATAACGAACTCATTGCCTGGGTGAAGCAGACGGCCGAGACCACCTATCACCCTATCGGAACCTGCAAAATGGGATCTGACCCGATGGCCGTGGTGGACGAGCGCCTGCGGGTCCACGGCATTACGGGCCTCAGGGTTGCCGACGCATCAATCATGCCAACCCTAACGTCGGGCAATACCAATGCGCCGAGCATTATGATTGGCGAAAAAGCCGCGGATATGGTGCTGGTCGACGCGGCTTAGGGCGCACTGCGAAAAAAGGAATCAGAATGTCGCTAAATATCAGCCCGCTATGTGACGCATTGGGCGTCGAGGTTACAGGCATTAATCTTGCCGCATCCGTTTCAGAGCATGACGTTGAGACCTTGCAGGCTACGCTCGCGGATCGCCTGGTTATGGTTATCCGGGACCAGAGTCTCGACCCCACCCAGCTCCTTGCGGCCCTAAGATTATTCGGGGAAACCATGCCGCAGCACCTGTCAGACATGTTGATGCCCGGCCATCCAGAGATCGCCGTGCTCGACAGTCGAAAAGCGCCGAAAGGCTTGGATGGTCGCGTAATGCCCGTGGGGTCGCGCGCTTGGCACACTGATCACACCAATCATACCAAGCCGCCAAAAGTCACTGCGTTATATGCGGTGCAGTTGCCGAAAAGCAGTGGCGACACGAGTTTCGCCAATATGCAATTGGCCTATGCCCGCCTACCGGAAGCCCAGCGAGCGGAGCTGGCAGGACTGCGCACGGTGAACAAGATTGAGGATCATGGCTATGTTAACGCCACCGACCGGCAGCGTTTTGGCAACCATCAACACCATCCGCTGATCCGCACACACCCCGAGACTGGCAAGCAGGGGATTTACCTGCACCCAGGAAAGACGGAACGCATCGAAGGTATGGAGCCCGACGCTAGCCGGGTTTTCGTGGACAACCTGCTGGACCAAACGATCGGCCCCAATGTCACCTACCGCCATCAATGGCACCCAGGCGACCTTGTCCTATGGGATAATCGGGGCGTGATGCATCAGGCGCATGCTGACTACGACATGCAGGCTGGCCGCGTTATGCATCGCGTTTTGTTGGAAGGTGAGATTCCCCGTTAGGTCTTGGGGAAATGGTGGGGAGAGATATGGCACTTCTGCACCACGTCTATGCGGGACAAGGCGGACCACCATTGGTGTTTATTCACGCCTTTAGCTGTGACCACACTGACTAGGCTGCGCAAATCACGAAGTTTTCACGTCAATATGCGGTCGTGGCTGTCGACATTGGCGGACATGGCGGTACGCCCAGGTCATGCCCGCAAAGAACCGTGCCAAATTTCTCTATGTTCACCTCGTTACTCGGCTGCAACGGCATCCTCAGCCTTCCACGTCTTCAGCACGGGCAGGACTTCCTTGGCGAACAGCTTCAAGCTGGCCTCCGACACCTCGTAGGGCGTGCCGCCGAAACGGAACGAAACGTTCAATTCAAAATCCCCAACGACCTCCCGGCGCTTTTCCAACTCGCGCAGGATACGATCAGGCGTTCCCCAACTGGCTGACTTCATGAAATTCTCGACAGCTGGTTTCAGATCCCCACCTGCTTGGCGCGCAAATTCGGCTTTTTCCTGATAGCCGTCATAGCCTTTCACATTGGCGAAGTGCTGGCCTAAGAATTCGTAGTGGTAGAAGTTGCTTTCCGTGAACTTCCCCTGATACCTCCGCGCCATCTCTTCTGCCTTCTCATTATTGTCGGCGCAGATGGCGAAGTCGGTCAACGTTGGCGGCGGGGCCGGTCGGCCATGGTGTTTGAGGTGGAGCTCACGGCCATAATTAATGACCGGCGCACGCATTTCCCAAGGACGATCAGCGAACATAACCATACGAACGTCGCCGAGTTTGGCCACGGACTCCACGGATTCCTCAGTAGTCGCGACCGAGTACAGTCGGCCTGCCATGGACCGTTGTGGGCGTGGCCGAATTTCAGTACGCGGCTGCTTGTACATCGGCCCATCACCTTCGATGAAACCAGTTTCAAGCGCGTTGATAATCATAGAGGATGCCTCGTCGAAGCGGCCCCGCGACTCATCCATCGATAAACGGAAGCCTTCGAACTCCCGCCGCGCCAAGCCGCGGCCCATGCCAAACCGCAAGCGGCCCTCACTCAATATATCCAGCATCACAATCTGCTCGGCCACCCGCAATGGGTCATGCCACGGTAGAATAACGGCGGCCGTACCGACATCTATATGAGTGTGCTTGGCGGCCAAATGGGTCATCAGCTGAATGTTGTCTGGAATGAACGAATAGTCCGCGAAGTGATGCTCTGTGGACCACAAGCAGTCGAAGCCAAGGTCCGCTGCGACATCTGCTAGACGCAGTTCCTCTTTCCAGGTTTCGCCATCCGGTTGGTTGGTGGATTCCGACGCGGAGCGCAACGCGATCAAGCAAACCTGATTTGAACGTCATTTCCAAGCTCGGCGAGCATGGCCTCGATGGGTGTTTTGAATCCGAGGCACTTTCGCGGCGT
>JBDQJI010000144.1:0-8483 GCA_040263875.1 Alphaproteobacteria bacterium | reverse complement strand
TTGGCGGCGCTCGCATACCCAACGGAATACAAGCGTGTGCAATGGTGGGATAAGCGGGAAGGCAAACTGCCCTATCACGATGTGAATTACCCCGATTATCCAGAGGCAGCGGCATTTGCCTGCACCAGCACTTTCTGTTCTTTGCCTGTTACGGAAGTGGGCGGCGTTGCGGAGGCGCTCAAACGGTTGCAACGTTAGTGTTTCAATGTTGCAAACAGCTGGAGAGCATCGATGGAACCGCGCAAGCCAACGGGCATGTATTTTGAGGATTTCGTCCTGGGCGAAACCTACACAACACCCCGGCGGACGATCACAAGCACCGACATTGTGAACTTCGCCTGCCTATCGGGGGATTTCAATGCACCCCATGTGGATTGGGAATTCTGCAAGGAACAGCCCTACCAAGAACCCATCGCACATGGCCCGTTGGTCCTGGCGATCATGGGTGGGCTGCTGTGCCAAAGCGGCATGAATGACGGCACTATCGTGGCGATGCTCGGCACCGATGAGTGGCGGGTCAACTTGCCGGTGAAGCACGGTGATACCTTGGAGGTCGCAGTAAAAGTGCTCACCAAGCGGCGCACCAGCAGTGGGTCCAAAGGCATTGTTGAGTTTGCGCGTGAAGTCCGCAATCAGCGCGGCGAGGCGGTACACACGATGAAATCAACCAGCATGTATCTCTGCCGTGAGGCCAGCGGCGACTGAGTGCGGTTAAACGAGGCCGTGGATTTTGGCGAACGGGTCCCAGTCTGGGTCCCGTTTCCAATCATATTCCGTGCTGTTCATGACGCGCTCAGCATCTTCAGCGGAATATTCCCGGGCGATGGCGGCGAGTGCCATATCCATACCAGCGGATACGCCAGATGACGTCATGATGTCGCCGTCCTCGCACCAGCGCGCCTGCTTGACCCAATCCACTTTCGGGCCTTGTTCCATTACCCACTTGAACGCGGCTTTATTGCTGGTGGCGCGTTTGCCATCGATCAGTCCCGTGCGCGCGAGCAGCGCGCTGCCGGTGCAGACGGTCATGGTGAGTTCAGCTTTCGGCGTCATGGTTTTGATCCAGTCAATCAGGACTGGATTATCAACTTCGGGCCGTGTGCCAGGGCCGCCTGGGATCAGCAGCATGTCGTAGCTATCCCGGTCGCCGAATGCGTCATCAACGACGGTCTGCGGGCCTTGTCGGCTGGCGACGGGGGCGCTGGATTGGGCGACCATCCGTATCTCGACTTCCTCCCCCATCATGCCAAACATTTCGAGCGGGCCGAACATGTCCAGCAGCTCATAGCCAGGGAAAATGAGTGCGCCTAGTGTTTTAGCCATGGTGTTCTCCTATGCGCCGACATTGCGGGCGAACTGGCCGCCATCGCGGAACCGCACCAGATATGTTGGGGCAACGGCGGCAATCCCAGTTGGTTTGATGCCAAGCGCATCCAAGCCTTCAGCACCGTCGGAAACGACATTGTCGCTTTCCAGCAGGGTGAGTTGATCGCGTGTGATTGGCGCGCCTGGAATGCATTCCACCAGCCCGGCAATGGGCCGCAGTATGGCGGATGGCACGGGCAGGAGCAGGCGCTTGCGGCCCGTTTCTGCCATTACATATTCCAGCATTTCCTTGAAGGACATCACGTGCGGGCCGCCAAGCTCGTAAGTCTTGCCTGCTGCATCTTCTGAACTCAGCGCCGCAATAACGGCATCCGCTACGTCGCCCACATAGACTGGCTGAAACTTTGTGTGGCCGCCGTCGATTAGCGGTAGGGCGGGTGCCAGCCTGGCCATGGCGGCAAAGCGGTTGAAGAAGTCATCCTCTGGTCCGAAAACAACGCTTGGCCGCAGAATGGTAGCGTTCGGCATGGCGGCTTTAACCGCAGCTTCGCCCGCCGCTTTGGACGTCGCGTATTTGCTGTCGCTTTCCGAATCCGCGCCAATGGCAGACATCTGAACAAACCGCTCCACGCCTGCGGCTTTCGCAGCTTCTGCGATAATGCCGGGCGCTTCGGCTTGGATGCGGTCAAAAGATTGGCTACCGCCTTCCGCCAAGATGCCCACCAGATTGACCACGTCGTCCGTGCCTTCAACGGCCTGACGAACCAAGCGTTCATTGGTGACGTTCACGGCGAACGGTGCGACTTGGCCAACGGCACCCATGGGCTTTAGAAATTTCGCTTTTTCTGCATCCCGCACCGCGACACGCACGCGCGCACCTTCATTGGCGAGCCGCTTGACCACATATCGACCGATAAACCCGGACCCGCCAAAAACCGTGACGCTGCGCCCTTGAAAGCTGGATGCCATGACCTGAAGAACTCCCGCGTGGCAGAATAAAAGTGCTAGCGGCTTTATATCCTACGCTGCCGCATGCTGAAACCCGTGCTTGCTGTCGCGGGCCGAACCCTCTATCGAACGGCGTTATGCAAGATACATCACCGCCTTATCCTCGGCTCCGGTTGCTGCCAAAGCGCCACCGCCGCCTGAAACTCGGCCACCCTTGGGTCTATTCAAACGAGATGCAGCCAAACCCGGCGCTGAAAGCACTGGATGCCGGCAGTCTCGTGACCGTTGAAAATGCCGCAGGCGAGCCTGTCGGAACGGCGGTCTTTAATCCGAAGCCGCTCGTCGTTGGCCGGATGGTCGCTGCCAAGCCGGACGCTGCCTTAGACCAAGCCTATATAGAAACACGCCTGCAATCGGCATTGGCTTTACGAGAGCGGCTATTCCAAGAGCCGTTCTATCGCCTGATCCATGCAGAGGCTGACGGCCTGCCAGGTGTCATCATCGACCGCTACGGCGATGTGATTGCGGTGCAAATTAACACGGCGGCATTCGATGTTCGCCGTGAAATGGTGATCGCTGCTATTCAGGCTGTTCTGAGTCCTCGCACAATTGTTATCCGCCTAGCCTCTGCCGCTCGGTTGATGGAAGGCTTGAAGGACGAAGATGATATTATCGTCGGCGATCTGGATGGCCCGATTGAGCTGCTCGAAAACGGCATTGTCTTCCTGGCGGATTTGAGCGAAGGCCAGAAAACCGGCTGGTTCTTCGATCAACGCATTAATCGTGCTGCTGTCGCCAATCTGGCTGCAGGCGCACGCGTGCTTGATGTGTACTGCTATCTAGGCGGCTTCGGCCTGAATGCGGCGATGGCGGGTGCGGAAGATGTGACGCTGGTTGATCGCTCAGCCCAGGCGCTGGAGCTTGCGGGCGAGGCAGCGAAACGCAACGGGGTGGCGGATAAAGTCACGACGGTCCGCTCCGAAGCGTTCGCGTTCCTGGATGAATCTGTCCAGGCTGGGATGCGTTGGGATATCGTTATTGTTGATCCGCCTGCATTCGTGAAAAGCCGCAAGGACCTGTCAGCGGGCCTCCGTGCCTATCGGAAAATGGTGCGCTTGGCTTGTCGCTTAGTTAGCCCAGGCGGATTCCTGTTCGCGGCGTCATGCTCGCATAATATGGACCCCGTGCAGTTTATGGAGCAGGTGCGCCATGGCCTTGGCGACGGCGGCCGGAACGGTCGTTTGCTGCGTGAGGCGGGTGCTGGGCCAGACCACCCTGTCCAACCTTTCCTGCCTGAAAGCGCCTATTTAAGCAGCGCCTTACTGCAACTGGACTAATGCAGAGGCGCGTGCCGCACATCACCAATGGCGACAGCGCTGCTGGGTTAATCCGAGCGAGCGGTCTTCCCGGTGATGTGTTGCCTTGGCGCGATCCCATGCATCACGGCCCAATGCCGCCAGATATTGATTTAGCGGCATTAAGCGCTGTTCGGGCAGCCTATCTTTCGGGGCCGGGGCATTCTGCCGATAGTGAATTCCAAGCACGTGATGCCGCTCTTCGACAGTCCCTGGAATTTGAAGCCGTCGTGCTTTGGTTTGAGCATGATTTGCTCGACCAGCTTCAAATTTTACAGGTGTTGGATTGGTTCGCAGCACCAGGGAATGCGCATCCTGATCTTCAAATGATCTGCATTGGTGCATTTGACGGCATGCCCAGCTTTCGAGGTCTGGGTGAATTATCACCTCAACAGATTGCATCGCTCTGGCCCGACTGTAAGTCAATTTCTGCGGCTGCGTTGGCCAGTGTCCGCAACGGGTGGGCAGCATTCAGGTCTGAGGACCCGCACGCGATTGAACAGTATTTGCTGGGAGCAGATGCTGTCACGCCATTCATGCGGCCCGCCTTGCATCGCCATTTGCAAGAATTCCCCGATAGCGTCACAGGCTTGATGCGGTCCGAGAAACATGTGCTGGATGTTGTTGCTGCTGGCGAAACGCGACCAGGGGCTGCATTCGGTCGGGTAATGGATAGGGAACGATGGCTGTTCGGCGGCGATCTCAGGTTCTTCCAACACGTCGCCGATCTCACAAATGGACTGGCACCGCTGCTCACTTGTGAGCCAGGGCCGAAGTTTCAAACCCGTTACAGAGATAAGATCAACCGGGAAACGTTTCTAGCTCAGCGTCTCAGCGTGTCGCCCACAGGCAAAGCCCTGCTTGCAGGAACTGAAAGCGCATTCGGTCTTTTGCAACGAGATATGCATCTTGGCGGCGTTCATATCCGGTCTGGCGCACCAATGTGGACGTGGAATGGACAGAGCAAGGCGCTTGAATTGCGGGATTGATTGTTGGCTTCGTCCTTGCTGGCTAACGGCAGCTTTCTGCGGTTTGACGCTTGCAACGTCTAGCGTTTCAGTCCTAGCCTGTCAGTCTGCAACTGAGGGCTGGAGGTAAGGACATGCATGATATCGTCATTCGCGGTGGCACGATCATTGATGGAACGGGCGCTGAGGGCTTCATCGGGGATGTGGCTATTGACGGCGAAACGTTGGCGCAAGTCGGTGGTGATGTCGGCCCTGGCAAGCGTGAAATTGACGCCAAGGGTCTGCTTGTAACGCCGGGCTGGGTTGATGTTCACACCCATTATGATGGCCAGGCCACCTGGGACCCGATGCTGGCGCCATCCTCCTGGCATGGCGTGACGACCGTGTTATTCGGCAATTGCGGCGTCGGTTTCGCCCCCTGTAAACCGCAGGACCATGACGCGTTGATTGACCTGATGGAAGGCGTTGAGGATATCCCGGGCATCGTGCTGTCCGAAGGCCTGAAATGGGATTGGGAAAGTTTCCCAGAATTCCTGGATGCGTTGGAACGCCAACCCCGTGCCATCGATATCGGTGCCCAAATGCCGCATCACCCCCTCCGTGTCTATGTGATGGGCCAGCGCGCGATTGATTTTGAAGACGCGACGGAAGAAGACATCGCCGAGATGCAGCGGCTGACGGAAGAAGCGCTGAAGGCAGGCGCGTTCGGCTTTACCACGTCGCGCACCGAAAGCCATCGCACCACTAAAGGCGAGCGCGTGCCGGGCCGCTATGCAGCGTTTGATGAGTTGATCGGCATCGGTAAAGCGTTCGGCACGGTCGACCACGGTGCCTATGGCATGCTGAATGACTTCGAGGATGAAGCTGCAGAATTTGCATGGATGAAGCAGGTTGGTCAGGAATCAGGCCGTCCACTCTGGTTTTTGATGACTGACCGATATTCCGATCCAGACCGCTGGAAACGCCTAATGGGTAATGTGCATGACGCCCGCGATGCAGGCGCTGATGTCACGGCACAGATAGCGGGCCGCGCCGTTGGCATCATCCTCGGTTTCTCAACCTCGTTGACGCCATTCAGTGGCCGCCCGACGTTCGCAAGCTTGGAGGGGATGCCGCAGGCCGAGCGTCTCGCCAAGCTGAAAGACCCGGAAATTCGCGCACAAATTCTGGGTGAAGAAAATTCAGACGTGCTTCTGAACAAGCTCCCACCTTTGCAGCGGGCTATCGCGAGCCGGTGGGACCGGATGTATGTGCTGAATGATCCGCCTGAATATGAGCCAAAGCCGGAAGCGGCAGTTGAAGAGGCCGCGCGTCTGACAAACAAAACCCCGCAGGAATTCGTGTACGACTTCATGGCGGAAGGTGATGGCGGCGGTATGCTGCTATTCCCGGTCACGAACTTCGTCACTGGTGACTTAGAGCCCGTCCATGAGATGATGCAGGACGAGGCGACGATCATTGGTCTGGGCGACGGTGGTGCCCATTGTGGCCAGATTTGCGACGCCTCTATGCCCACCTTCATGCTGACTCACTGGACGCGAGACCGGACGCGCGGCGGTAAGTTTCCTGTGGAATGGGCGGTTCGTCGGCTAACCAGCGAGACCGCAGATTTCTTCGGTTTCAAAGACCGTGGGCGTCTTAAGCAAGGCCTGAAGGCAGACGTAAACATCATTGATTATGACGCCCTTCAAATTCGCCGCCCGGAGGTGATCTTTGACCTGCCAGCAGGCGGCCGCCGCTTGGTGCAGCGGGCGGAAGGATATGTAACCACCATCGTTTCCGGCACGCCGATTTTTGAGAATGGTGAGGCGACTGGCGCGCTTCCGGGTAAGTTGGTTCGGGCCGGGTGAGGGGATAGCCTGCGGGCTAGAGTCCATCGCTGTCCCGCTCCAGAAGCAGAAATCGCCAATGACCAGTAATTCCCAGACGCCCCCGGGCGCAGACGCCATCCAACTCGAAGTTTTTTCGAACCGTCTTCTGGCGATCGCGGAGGAAATGGGGCGCCGGTTGGTGCGGTCCTCGTTTTCACCGAATATCAAGGAGCGGCGAGACTGTTCGGCGGCGTTGTTCGCGGCTGACGGGCGGCTAATCGCGCAAGCCGCTCATATTCCTATCCATCTTGGGTCCCTTTTTGGCGCGGTCGCTGCGATTGTCGAGAAATTCCCGCTGGAGCGCATGCAGCCGGGCGATGCCTTTATCGCCAATGACGCGTACCTGTGCGCTGGGACGCACCTGAACGATATCTCCATCGTGCAGCCGGTATTTGTGGAAGGACGCGTTCAATATTTCGCCGCTTGCATCGGGCATCACACGGATGTTGGCGGGCCAACGCCAGGGTCTATTGCGCCAGATGCAGCGTCGATCTTCGAGGAAGGCATTCGCATTCCGGCAACGCAAGTTGTGCGCGCTGGGGAGACTGACCGAGGGCTGATCGAATTGATCGCCCATAATACGCGAGAGCCTGAAATCCGGATTCTGGACCTTGATGTTCAGATTGCTGTCTCTGCCTTTGGTGCCAAGCGCATGGCCGAATTGGCAGCGAAGGACGGTGGATCTGCAACGGCAGCGCTCGCAGATGCATTATTAGCCTATGCCCGGCGTCGATTAGGCGCTGCTATCCTGGCGCTGCCGGATGGTGAATACAGCCACACAGTATGGATGGACGATGACGGCCTAGGCGGTGACCCCTTACCGATCCGTGCGACGCTGCATGTGGCGGGGGATGCACTGTCGTTGGATTTTGCAGGCTCTGGCCCGCAGTCTATGGGTGGGTTTAACCTGCTGCCATCTGGCGTAATGGCGACGGTTGGGTATGCCGTGAAGGCGCTGCTTGATCCTGACTTGCCGCCAAATAGCGGCCTGTTTGATGCCATCCAGTTGCGCATTCCAGAAGGTACAATTTTGAACCCGCACTTCCCGGCGGCTGTCGGCGCACGCACCACCACGTGCCAGAAGTTGGCGAGCGCAATCTTTGGCGCATTGCAGCCTGCTTTGCCGGCCTCCCGGGCCATGGCTGCCAGTCATGACATCCTGGCCTCCATGGTGTTTGGCGGCAATGGTGCTGATGGCCGCCCATATGTGTATTTGGAGACTATTGGCGGCGGGAATGGCGCGCTGACGGATGCTGACGGTATGGACGGCGCGCATTGCCATATCACCAATTCACTGAATACGCCGGCTGAAGCAGTTGAGAATTCATATCCGCTGCGGGTAGTGGAATATGCGTTGGTTGAAGGATCGGGCGGGGCAGGGTCCATGCGCGGCGGCATGGGGATCGCGCGGGAACTAGAAGCCGTTGGCGTGCCCGCAAGCTTCTCCAGTCGGGGCGATAACTTCAAAACTGCACCATCGGGTGCGCATGGCGGCGGGGAAGGCGGCAGGGCTAGGGTCATTCTGCATCCAGACACACCTGATCCGCAGATTATGGACACGAAGCAGCGGCGGATTGCGCTTGATGCTGGTGCGCGCGTCCGCCTCGAAACACCGGGCGGTGGCGGGTATGGGCTACCAGCGGATCGGCCAATTGCAGCGCTTGCGGCGGACCTCGCCGATGGGCGGATTACCCACGCCCTGGCCGTTGAAACATACGGAGAAGCCCTGACAATAAAGGCGAAAGCAATGATCCCGGCATTGCCGTGAGTTGCGCCTTTCGCTGGCTTCAGGTTAAAAATAAACCACAGTCTTAAGCCATTTGGCAGCACATTTGCGATATGGTTCATAGGGTAAACTCATTGGACGCTAAGTAGGCGCAATGACGTTACGTTTGCGGGATAGCCAAGAGGGCAAGGTCTATGCAGATGATTTTGGTACTCGGCGCAGCAGTGTTGCTTGCAGCATTCAGCGGCGACAGCGGCAATCCGCTCGACCGGGCGCTTGCGGCGGCTGA
>JBDQJI010000143.1:0-8541 GCA_040263875.1 Alphaproteobacteria bacterium | reverse complement strand
TGACCAATCCATTGCGCATAACAACCGTGGCGTCGCCTATGCGCGGCTCGGCTGGTACGATGCTGCTCTGAGTGACTTCACTGCGGCGAAATCCATGGCGGCCGGTGATTCCATCCTGTTCACCAACATGAAAACGGCTAAGAAGCTTCTCTATGCCCGCAAGCATGACCTCGCCCCACCACCGGCTGTGTTCCAAGTGCGGGATCAGTCTAGAGCCATGTGGCTGTTTTAGGCCTTAAACGGGTCGGTCTTCAGCCAGTCCACAGTATCATTCAGCAATGTCGGGATGTCCCGCACAGGGACGCCCAGGCTATCGCGCCGGGTGGTGTCAAAGCCTGTCGGTGTGACGGGCGTTCCCTCTATTGGGGCGGGCATTTGCATCGTGGGTAGCAGCTTTTGCAACGCGGCATAGATGTCTTGCCAATGCCAGCTTGCGTAGACGCCAAAATACCTGCCGGACGCGGCTGGATTCTCATAAGCCGCAAGGAACAGTGCGGCCAGATCATGCAGGTGGATCATAGAGCTGGAATTGTTTGGGGTCTGCTGATGCCGACCTTCGCCACCCTCAATCAATCGCTTCAGCCATACCTGCGGGTTGCCTTGCATATGCTCTGGCAGAATGACAGGGCCATACATTCCCGTCGGCAACAGGATAGACAGGCGGACATCATGCGCCGCCGCTAATTCCATTGCAGCCTTTTCCATCACGGTCTTGGTGGCGGATGTGTATTTTTTGGCGCGGCGCTGTTCATTTGCATCTGACCAGTGATCGACTTCATTCTTTACTGGCACAGATGGGATTGGGTTTGTGCTGCTGGTGCTGCTGCAGATCACGATTGTTTTGATGCCCTGGCGGATCGCGGCGCGCATGATGTTAAGGCAGCCATTGACGGTGGGCATGATAATGTCCCGCTCGCCCTCTGCATCATCCATATCCACCGCCCGCTTGCCTGTTGGCCCGGCATAGACGGGAATAAGGCAGGCGATATAGACGCAATCCGCACCCTTTAGCGGCGCATCAAATGCAGCTTCGTCGCTCATGTCGCCACTGAACAATTGCAGGCGATCCGCCGCCCCGGGCAAGCCCATCAAATAAGGTGCCTTCGCGGGCGCAGTTGCGTCTCGCAGTGTGCCGTTCACACGATATCCCCGCGCCAAAGCTTCCCGCGTGATGTGTGACCCGACAAGGTCGCTGGCGCCGGCGACTGCAATCAGTTTTGGCTGAGCCATTTGAAGGAAACTCCTAGTGTGAGGTGATGAACAGTGTTTCACGAAGGTTGGTTTCGCAACAAGCCCGAAGCCCGCCTTGTCCCGGCTTGTGTGTCGGCTTGGCGGACGGCATCATCGGCAAAACCGCCAGCATGGGATTATCGGCTATGAAACGGATTGATGACGAGACTGATCTTCGTGAATTTTACGGGAAAGAACCTTCAGAACGTGCACTGAAGAAGGTGATCGACAAGTTTGACCCGCACTGCCGTCACTTCATTTCGTTATCGCCGTTTTTGGTGATTTCTTCTTCCTCGCCTGATGGGCACCTGGATTGCTCGCCGAGGGGCGATCCACCGGGCTTCGTGCAGGTGTTGGACGACACGACTTTGCTGCTCCCGGACCGTCCCGGCAATAACCGCCTGGATACGTTAAGCAATCTCGTCGCAAACCCAGAAGTGGCGCTGATCTTCTTCCTGCCGGGCGTGAATGAGACGCTTCGGGTGAATGGCACGGCGGAAGTCGTGGAAGACCATCCCGCACTCGGTGATGCCGCGATTAACGGACGGGCGCCGAAGTCCGGTCTCGTGATCCACGCGCGGGAGATTTATCTGCACTGCGCCAAGGCCTTGATCCGTTCCAAGCTTTGGGACCCGGAAGTTCAAATTGAGAGGAAATCTTTCCCCACACTCGGCCAGATGATTGCTGACCAAGCCGGTGGAATGGACGGTGAAGCGCAACAAGCCAGCATCGAAATCGCCTATAAGGAAGGCCTGTACTGATGAACGAAGCTGAAGACCGCCCCTGGCGCGGCAACAAAGTGCCCGAACAGCGCTATTTTGAGGATTTCGAGATTGGTGAGCGCTTCCTGAACCCATCGCGCACCCAAACCGATGCCTTGTTTGCTGCATTCCAATTGGCCAGCGGTGACAATCATCCAATCCACTACGACGTTGAGTATTGCCGCAGTCTGGGGTTCCCAGGTCTGCTCGCGCACGGTTTGCAGGTACTGATCCAAGCGGCACCGGGCGCTGGCGACTTCCCGTTTGTGGTGCAGGATTCCCTGAAGGCGGTCGTCGAAGTGTCCGCCAAATTCAAGGCACCTGTGTTCTCTGGCGATACCACATACCCGATGTTGGAAGTCGTTGGGCTAGAATCAGGGCGCACGACTGGCGTCGTTGTGCTGCGCTCGACGGTGCACAATCAGCGGGATGAGCTTTGCATGGACGGCGAAATTAAGACGCTGCTGAAGCGCCGTAATCCCGCCGCCTGAGCAAATTCAGGCCTTTGCGTAGCCTGCCAGTTTTAAGGCGCCCTCGATTTCCGCCAGGATGTCGGGGTCGTCGATGGTGGCGGGCATTTTGAACGTCTGGCTGTCGGCAATCTTCTGCATCGTGCCGCGCAAAACCTTGCCGGATCGCGTTTTTGGCAACCGGTCGACAACGATGGCGCTTTTGAATGCCGCAACAGGGCCAATCTTATCGCGGACCATGGCGACGCACTCGCTTTGGATATCCTCGTTTGGCCGGTTCACGCCGCTGGACAGCACAAGGAAGCCTACGGGCGTTTGCCCTTTCAATTGATCCGCGACGCCAACAACGGCGCATTCCGCTACGTCTTTGTGCGCCGAAAGCACTTCCTCCATGCCGCCGGTCGATAGCCTGTGACCAGCCACATTGATGATGTCATCCGTGCGGGCCATCACGAAGATATAGCCATTTTCGTCGATATAGCCTGCGTCCGCGGTTTCATAGTATCCGGGAAAATTGTTGAAATAGGCGGACATATAGCGGTCATGGGCGTTCCATAGCGTTGGGAACGTGCCGGGTGGCAAAGGCGTTTTGATAACCAGCGCGCCGATTTCACCTCTCGGCACTTCATTGCCGCCCTCATCCAGAACGCGAATATCATAACCGGCGACCGGCCGCGCAGGCGAGCCATGTTTGATTTCCAGCAGGTCATAACCCATGCAATTTGAGCAGATCGGCCAACCGGTTTCCGTTTGCCACCAATGATCGATCACTGGCACGCCAAGCTGTGCTTCCGCCCATTCCAGTGTTGCAGGATCGGAGCGTTCACCTGCTAGGAAAAGCGCGCGGAGGCCGGATAAATCATATTGCTTGAGGAGCTTGCCCTCTGGATCATCCCGGCGGATTGCGCGGAACGCCGTTGGCGCTGTGAACAGCAGCTTTACATCATGCTCCGCGATAACGCGCCAGAACACACCCGCATCTGGCGTGCCGACAGGTTTGCCCTCAAACAGAACCGTCGTGCAGCCGTAAAGCAGCGGCGCATAAACGATATAGCTGTGGCCAACGACCCAACCGACATCGGACGCGGCCCAATAGGTCTCACCGGGTTCCATGCCGTAGATGTGCTTCATCGACCAGGTGAGGGCCACCATATGCCCGCCATTGTCGCGCACGACGCCCTTCGGCTCCCCAGTCGTGCCGGAGGTGTAGAGCACATAGAGCGGGTCCGTCGCGGCGACCGGGGTGCAGGGGGCGGGTTCTGCTGTCGCGATGGCAGTGGCCCAGTCCACATCCCGGCCCGGCTGCATGTCTGCTGTCGCCTGTTCACGCTGGAAGACGACGCAATGGTCCGGCTTGTGGCTGGCAAGGTTGATGGCGCCGTCTAGCAGCGGCTTATATGGAATGACCCGACCTGGCTCGATCCCGCACGATGCCGCCACAATAACTTTGGCGGCACTGTCATCAATGCGAACGGCAAGTTCATTCGCCGCAAACCCGCCAAACACTACCGAATGGATCGCTCCAAGCCGCGCGCAGGCCAGCATTGCGACAGCGGTTTCCGGGATCATCGGCATATAGATAACGACCCGATCGCCCTTGCCGACGCCAAGCCCGGCCAGCACGCCAGCAAACCGCGCTGTCTGGTCCAGCATTTCTGCGTATGTATATGTGGCTTTAGCGCCCGTGATTGGGCTGTCATAAATGACTGCCGCCTGATCACCACGTCCGTTGGCAACATGGCGGTCGAGCGCGTTGTAGCAAGTGTTTGTCTCTGCGCCGACGAACCATCGCCTGGGGAAGTCGCCCTCGGGCGCTAAAACCTGATCCGCTGGTTTGAACCAATCGATAGCCTTTGCCGCTTCCGACCAGAAGCCTTCCGGGTCGCTCAGCGCGCGGTGCTGCATCTGATCAAAGGTTTCAGTCATCATCGGCCCTCCCAATTTTTCTCGTCCTGTATTGTTAGGCCGCAGAGCCGCCGCCAGCAATCACGAAATGTGTTGGATGTGGTCTTGCTCTAATCGCTTGCTCAAAGCAGGATGCGCCAATCGCATTTCGCTGAAGAGCAGGGACGAAGAAACATGGGCATTCTTGATGGCAAAGTAGCGCTTATCACAGGCAGCGGGCGGGGCATTGGCCGCGCGATCGCGATGGATATGGCGAAGGGTGGCGCCAAGGTCGTCGTGAATGACTTGGGCGCAGGGCTTGATGGCGGTGAAGGTAATGCCGGCCCGGCAGAAGAAACCGCAGCGGATATCCGTGCTGCTGGCGGTGAAGCCACTTACAACACCGACAGTGTGGCCGAAATGTCCGGCGCCAAGCGCATGGTTGAAGCTGCGATGGATGTGTTCGGTGGCATTGATTGCGTCGTCAACGTGGCAGGCATCTTACGGGATGGCATGTTCCACAAAATGGAAGAAGGCGATTGGAAGGCCGTGTTGGATGTGCATCTGAACGGCTGCTTCAACACCTCCCGCGCTGCCATTGAACACATGCGCGAGAAGGGCAATGGCGCGTTCGTGCATTTCACCTCGACCTCCGGCCTCGTTGGCCAAATTGGGCAGGCGAATTATGCAGCAGCAAAAATGGGCATTGTCGGCATGAGCCGCGTGATCGCCATGGAAGGCGCTCATAAGGGTGTCCGGTCCAACTGCGTTGCTCCCTTTGCATGGACGCGGATGATTGAAAGCATCCCGATCAAGAGCGAGGAGCAAGCCCGTTCATTTGAAGCCTTCCGCACCGGCGCTACGGCGGAACATGTCGCACCAGTCGTAAGCTACCTTTCCAGTGATGCTGCAAGCGGCGTGAATGGCCAAGTGTTTGGTGTGCGCGGTAACGAAATCTATCTGTTCACTCAGCCGCGCCCCGCCAAGACGGTACATAACGGTGCTGGATGGACCCACGATAGCCTTGCCGCAATGTTGGAGCCGTCAATTCGCCGGGAAATGACAGACCTGGACGGCACAGGTGAGTATTTCGATTGGGACCCGATTTGAGCCTTAACGACGGCGGTATAATTGGGGCTAAGGAGATAGAATGATGGATTTAGCAGCCGTAATCCTTGATGGCCGAGAACCCCAGGCTGGCGTGTCACACGTTGTCGGCGGTGTCACATCGCCATTGATCGAAGATACGATCCCTGCCGTTCTGAAGGAAACAACGGTACGGTTTGGGGACCGGGATGCTGCGATCTTCCCTTCGCAGAATATCCACTGGACCTATGCTGAGTTTGATCATCAGGTTGACCGGCTGGCAGGCGGTCTACACGCGCTCGGTTTCCGTAAAGGCGACAGGGTGGGCATATGGGCGCCAAACCGGGTTGAGTGGCTGCTGGCGCAATTCGCGACCGCGCGCGTCGGGATTATCCTGGTTAATATCAACCCTGCTTACCGGGTGTATGAGCTTGAATATGTGCTGAACAAGGTGGGCTGTAAGGGATTGATTGCGGCACGATCATTCAAGTCCTCAGATTATGCCGCTATGGTCGCTGATCTGGCCCCTGAACTTGGTGGCCATGATCCATCCACTGAACTGAACGCCGCGCGCCTGCCGCAGCTAAAGCGGGTCATATGCATGGGCGATGATCCGCCCGCGGGCATGCTGGGCTTCGATGCTGTTGTTGCTATGGGCGACGACGTTGACGTGGCGGACCTGGATGCGATCACGACCACGCTGGACCGGAATGAGCCGATCAATATCCAGTTCACCTCCGGCACCACAGGCCAGCCCAAAGGGGCGACGCTGACGCATCGGAATATCGTCAATAACGCCCATTTCACCACGGCGGCGATGGAATTCACGGAAGCAGACCGGTTGTGCATTCCAGTCCCGTTTTATCATTGCTTCGGCATGGTTATGGGCACGCTTGGCTGTGTCACAAAGGGCGCGGCCATGGTCGTTCCGGGCGAAGGTTTTGAGCCTGCCGCGACCATGCAAGCCGTATCGGACGCCAAGTGCACTGCGCTCTATGGCGTGCCGACAATGTTCGTTGCTGAACTAGAATTGCCGGACCTCAAATCCTATGACCTCTCGGCCCTGCGCACAGGCATTATGGCCGGCGCACCCTGTCCGATTGAGGTGATGCGTCAGGTTCAGGGCGTGATGAATATGAGTGATGTCACTATCGCTTATGGCATGACGGAGACAAGCCCGGTCTCATTCCAAAGCAATGTCGATGATCCGTTAGAGAAGCGCGTGACGTCTGTTGGCCGTGTGCATCCTCATGTTGAGGTCAAAGTGGTCGACGAGGACGGCGCTGCTGTGCCGATTGGCGAACAGGGTGAGCTTTGGACGCGTGGCTATAGCGTCATGCAGCGCTATTGGGGCGACGAGGAGCAGACGGATGCTGCTATCGACGCTGAGGGCTGGATGAAAACCGGTGACCTCGCCACGATTGATGCTGAGGGCTTCTGCAACATCACCGGCCGTGTCAAAGACATGATCGTGCGCGGTGGTGAGAATATCTATCCGCGTGAGATTGAAGAGTTTCTTTATAACCACCCTGCCGTCAGCCAGGTACAAGTGTTTGGCCTACCGGATGAGCGGTTCGGTGAGATCAGCGCAGTTTGGATCATCAAGAAGCCCGGAACTGAGCCAACGGAAGCGGAAATCATCGATTTCTGTAAGGGCAAAATTGCCCATTACAAAGTCCCCGCACTCGTCCGTTTCGTTGATGAAATTCCGATGACGGTAACAGGCAAACCGCAGAAATTCGTTATGCGCGATCTGATGATGGAAGAGCTTGGTATCACGGCGGCTAAAACGGCCTAGTCAGTTTTCTGCACGGCTAGACCTGCGAACATGACGTCGAGAATGGCGCGAAGCTCGGGCATTATGGTTGTTCGATCAATCCAGTTCACCAGCGTCATTGGCATCCAGAAAGCTTTCAGCGCGTTTAGGACAGCGGCAGCGGTTGGTTCCGGATCAAGCCCGTTTAGGTGACCAGATGCAATGCCCCGTCTGATCTCACGGGCAACGCGCTCACGTTTCCAGCGGATATGCTCCTCCAACATGGCGAGGCCGTCTGCATCTTCACACAGGAATTCCGCTAGCTCGACGATTTTGGGTGTCCGCTCCAGTTCATCCACCAGGTGGGCGACGCCGGTTTCGATGAATATGCGGATGCGTGTTTCAGGGTCGTCGCCCGCCTGCATTAATGCCATATCCATGGCGGTTTCCATCAGATCGAAATACCCGCGCACAACGGCGATGCCGATAGCCTGCTTGTTCTTGAAGAACCGATACAAATTGCCCGGGGACATCTCACAGCGCGCCGCAATATCGCCGATATTAGTTTTCTGGAAGCCGTAGTGGGAAAACAGATCGAGCGCATGGCGGCAAATTTCAGCGCGGGTTGCAGCGGCCTGCGCGTCTGGGGACATTTCATTCATCAGATCAAGCGCCGCCGCCGAAGAAGTAGGTCAATTTCACACGCAAATAGGAATCCCGTTTGAGCGCGGATGCAAGGCCTTGATTATCCGTGTTGAGGAAAGCCTGGCCTTCAAGCCCAAGGGTCATGTCTTCAAACACACGGCGGCTGGCTTCTAGGCGGAGATTGGTTTCAGCGCTCTCGACGTCGATTGCGCTGGTGACAAGCAGGCTTGAACTGGCAGGGTCGTTGAGCGCCAGCCGGGCCCCCAGAATCAAGTCATTCTGGAAGATGGTCGTGGCGTCATCGAAACGGCTATCAAGTGCATATTCGGCGATCAGGCCAAGGTCCATGTTGTCGCCATCTACGGCGAAGAGAGTGTGTTCCAATCCGCCAGTGGCGGCAGCGAAATCCTCGTTCACGAAATCACCGTTCTTCTGATTGACCCTGCCTATGCCTTCGAATTTCCAAAGCGTAGCGCCAGATGTGTATTGCGCATCAAGCCCGATCTGTCCGATCAGCTCATAGAACGGGCGCAGCGTGCCGCCCTGAAACACGAATGCGGGATCGCGTCCTAGTTGTTTAGTCCCGGAGATTGATGGTGCACTCTTTTCCCAAGTTTGGAAGGACGCATTATGGGACAGGTACTTCACGGGAGCGCCCGCACGACAGCGGCGATCCGTCGAGCAATACAAGATAGTCAAGAGAGCCTGA
>JBDQJI010000142.1:0-8581 GCA_040263875.1 Alphaproteobacteria bacterium | reverse complement strand
TGGTGTACCAAGCCAGCACTTCCATCTCTACCTGAAGGAGTGCGAATGGCGCTTCAATCACAGGCCCACCGAAAACCTCTTGAAAGTATTACGCAAGTGGGCAAACCTCTGAACAGAAACCCTTAGCTAGGCCAGCCCCTTCAATAAATATGAATGCCGTCTTCGTCTCGCTCAGCTATCCTTGGTACAGGTTGCAGCGAATGTCTGCTTCCCGCCATTATCGTCGAATACGGCAAGCATATGGCTTGTCTGACCAAAACGCCGATACACCTTGCTACAGCTCCGCCACGCCATCCCGCCACACTGGAGCCGTGCGTCCGATTGTGTCCATTAGCGCCCAGGCTAGGCAGTAGTTTGATGATAGGACTGGGATCGACAGCGTCTCAGCACCCTGTTTGATTGCGTCGAGGGTGGGCATGCCGGTGCCGCTTAGGAGCAGGGCGTCGGCACCGCTCAGGTTCATATCGCCGAGGCCTGACAGTACGTCGCTGCCTGTTAGGCCGTAGATGTTGCGGGTGTCGGCGGAGCCTATGTCCAGGCGTTTTACGGCGGATACTGTCAGGCCGGCGGCTTCCCAATAGGCCACGCTGGCGTCCGTTAATTTCTGCGGATAGGGGGCGAGGATTGCGATGCGGCTGGCACCGATGCTGGCGAGCGCGCGCAGGACTGCGTGGGCGGATGTCACGATTGGGTAGCCGAATTTGGCAGCGGCGGCATCAATAATCCGCGCTTCTTCTGCAGCACCCACGATATAGGAGGAGCCGGTGCAGGCGAAGCCGAAGGTGTCCAGGTCCAGCACATCGAACGCGGTTAGATAGTCCTCCATGCGTTCGATATATTGGGTCCAGCGGGTTTGGGAATCGTCTGACCTGGATGTGAGGCGGGTTGTCAGCGGCTCGATATCTGCGGGTAGCAGGCGCCGCATTTCGGCCTCTACCGTAGGGTTCGCCTGGGGTGTGCCGATGCCGACCCATCCGCCCTGACCGTATTCCCGTTCCACCATCACGCATCTCCCCGCTTGATTGGAGTCAATTGGGCCATTGTGAGCCAGCAGGCGTCTATGCGACAGTCCCCCTACGCGCAATAAACCAGCGGAGCGCCCGGCATGGCCAAAGCAGAAACCTTCGCCCTTGGCGATTTCACCTTGCAATCAGGCCGCGTCCTGCCGGATGCAAAGCTGGTCTACGCCACATATGGCGCGATGCGGGCGGACCGGTCCAACGTTGTGCTGTACCCCACATCCTACGGCGCACAACACACGGATATCGACTGGCTGATTGGCCCGGATGGCATTCTGGACCCGAAGCAATGGTTCGTGATTATCGTCAACAAGTTTGGCAACGGCCTGTCGACATCCCCATCGAACGTCGCAAGCCCCGTCGCCAAAGGCCGCTGGCCGCGCGTGAGCCATGTGGACAATGTGCGGGCGCAAGCGCGGTTGCTGGATGAAGTGTTTAGCGTCGATACGCTGGCGATGGTGTACGGCTGGTCCATGGGCGCACAGCAGGCGTTCCATTGGGGCGCGTTGATGCCGGACCGGGTTGACCGGATATGCGCGCTATGCGGTTCTGCCAAAACCTCCGTCCACAACAAGGTCTTCCTGGAAAGCGTGCGCGCGACGTTGACGGCAGACGAACACTGGACCGGAACGCATTTCCGCGCCCCCCCTGAAACCGGCCTCCGCGCTATGGGGCGGCTGTATGCCGGATGGGCGATGAGCCAGGCGTTCTATCGCCAAGGCCTGCACATCACAGAAACGCACCCAACGCTGGAGGATTATCTGGTCCGCCAATGGGAAGGCAATTTCCTGCGCCGGGATGGTGATGACCTGCTGGCCATGCTGGATACCTGGATGCATTCAGATATCTCCAACAATGAGGTATTCGGCGGCGATTTGACCAAAGCACTGAACGCCATCAAAGCCAAAACGCTGGTGATGCCCTCGACCACAGACCTATATTTCACGGTTGAGGATGGCGAGGCAGAGGCCAAACTGATGCCGAACGCGGAATTCCGGCCGATCAAGTCCGTATGGGGTCACCGCGCTGGGAACCCAACGTCTAACCCGGAAGACCAAGCCTTCATCCGCCAAGCCGTGCAAGACCTGATAAAGAGCTGACATTGACTGAAAACCGCGTTATCCGCCTGAAGTCCCGCCCGGTTGAACTGCCGGGGCCAGAGCATTTTGAAATCACCGCAGAACCGCGCCCAGAACCCGGCCCCGGCGAAGCGCTGATCCAGATCGAAGCCGTCGCCCTCAGCCCCTGGCAGGGACAGCGCCTGAAGGATTTCAGGAACTACACGAAGCCCTTCGAACTTGGCGAGATCATTGACGGCGACACGCTTGGCCGCGTCATGCAATCCAATGCGCCGGAACTTCCAGTCGGCGCGATGGTGGCCGGGCGGCTTGGATGGCGGGAATGGACTGTCACAACGCCTGAAGTGGTGGAACTCGTGCCAGATGGGCAGACGGCGGAGACAACGCTGGTCACACTCTCCTCCCCCGGCCTCACCGCCTATGCGGGCCTGAACGCCGCGAAACGGGGCATGCCAGGCGAAACACTGGTGGTGACATCTGCCGCGGGCGGTGTCGGCAGCCATGTGGTGCAGCTTGGGCTGATGGCAGGTATGCGTGTTATCGGCCTGGCAGGCGGTGAAGCAAAGCGGCGTATTGTTGAGGAAAAGCTCGGTGCCCATGTTGCGATTGACTACCGGGCACCTGACCTGGAGCAGCAGCTTGCACAGGCTTTGCCGAACGGGTTCGACCTGTTTTATGACACCGTCGGCGGCGCGCTCGCAGACCAGATATTCGAACACACGGCCAAGTTTGCGACCATCGTGCTCGTCGGCCGCACAGCCGCCAATAACAGCGCCAATCCCGGCGCCGATTTGGCCAATGTCCGTGTGCCTTGGGGCCAGAACGCCAATATCATCGGCTTTAATCGCTATGACCGTCCGCTCGAATGGGCTGAAGCCAGGACCCGGATGGAACGGCTGGCCGCCGATGGCAGAATCAATAGCCTCGTCTCCTGGGCGGAAGGCTTTGAAGCGGCCCCCCAGGCCCTTCAAGATATGCTGGCTGGCCGTAATGTCGGTAAAACGCTCGTCCGCTTCCATTCCTAACTGCTTGGTTCAATAGCTATGAAGATCACCGTAAACGGCAACGCTCTGTACTATCGCTTTGATGGCCCGAAGGATGCCCCGGTTGTTATGATGGCCCACGCCATGGGCACCAGCCACCGCATTTGGGACTGGCAGATGGCAGCGTTGACGGATCGCTGGCGGGTGCTGCGGTATGACTGGCTTGGCCACGGCGACACTGCAGCCCCTCCTGGCCCCTACAGTTTGGATGGCTTCGTGGCTGATGCGGTCGGCCTCATGGATGCGCTTGGCCTCCCCAAAGTTCACTGGGTCGGCATTTCGACAGGCGGCATGATCGGCCAGGGCATGGGCATCACCCACGGCGACCGCCTGCATTCCCTCAGCCTCTGCAATACAACGCCGCAAGCAACACCTTGGTACCGGGAATGGGTTGCGGAGCGGCAGGCAGTGGTGCGGAAAGACGGCATGCCGCCCGTATGGGACATGACCAAGCGACTGTGGTTCACGGATGCGTTCGTTGATGCAGAAAGTCCGGCCTACTGCGTTATCCGCGATGTATTCAACGCAACGCCGATTGAAGGCTATCTGAGCGGTACATCTGCTGTCGCGGACTTGGCCTATCGTGACAGCCTGGATCAAATCAGGACGCCGACGCTCGTGCTCGCAGCTGGCGCAGACCCGGTTACGCCGCTCGATCATTCTGAGACCATTCGGGATCGCATTCCGGGTGCCACGCTGAAAAGCCTGCCAGGCCAACGCCATTTCTCAAATGTTGAGCAGCCAGAGGCGTTTAACGCAATCTTAACTGCGTTCTTGGAAAGCCAGCGTTAGGCCCCAGCATCCGCCAGGATTAAATCCGCGCCCTTTTCGCCAATGACGATTGAGGGCGCGTTTGTATTGGATGTCGGCATGTTTGGCATGATCGAGCTATCGACCACGCGCAGGTTTTCCGTGCCTCGCACTTTTAGATCAAAGTCGACGACATCCATCTCACCACGCCCCATCCGGCAACTACTGATCGGATGCCAGGATGTCTGGCCGCTCCGGCGGGCATAGTCCATCAATGCCTCATCGCTTTCAGCCTCGGTCCCTGGGCGGACTTCGCGCACGATGAGCGGCTGGATTGCAGGTTGCGCCGCGACTTTGCGCACAAGCTTCAAGCCGGCAAGCATCTTATCCCGATCTTGCGGATGGCTGAGATAGTTGGCGTGGATCAGTGGGTCCGCCGCTGGGTCCGCGCTTTGAATATGCGTTGATCCACGGGATTCAGGATAAAGCGGGAATACGCCAATATTGAACCCGGGAAATTGATCGACGCCAAGCTTTCGGTTCCTGGCATAGCGGTCCTTGCCGGACACAAGCATGATCTGAAGTTTCAGATCAGGGTGCACTAAGTCTGGCGTACTGCGCATGATCGCGTGGACGGTCGCAGATGAGATCGATAGCAGGCCATCGCCTTTCGCCAACCACCGCGCCAGTGCCGCAGCCCCGCGCCAGCGATTATTGATGATGTCGTTGATGGTGACTTTCAGCGTCGCCTCAAAGGTGATCCGCGTCTGTAAGTGATCTTGTAAATTTTCACCCACGCCAGCCACGTCTTCCAAAACCGGAATGCCATGGGATTGCAGCAAGGCACCGCCGCCAATTCCGGAAAGCTCCAATAGTTTGGGCGAATTCATTGGGCCAGCGGAAAGGATAACCTCGCCCCGGGCCTGGGCTTCATGGACAACGCCGTTGAGGCGGTAGCGCACACCAGTCGCACGGCGCCCTTCAAACAAAATTTTCTCTGACAGCGCGCCCGTTTCGATTTTCAGATTGGCGCGGCCTTTGGCGGGCTTCAAATAGCCTATATGGGTCGAGTTGCGCCATCCGCGTTTCGTGGAATATTGCAACCATCCCGCACCATCGAAATCGCCGGAGTTATAATCATCATTTGGCTTGGCACCGGCTTGAATGCAGGCTTCGCGGAAGGCTGCGGAGAGTGGGTCCTGAACATTGCCGCTTGAAACACGGATAGGCCCGCCCTGCCCGCGTTCTTCGGACTTGCTTTCGGGCCGGTCTTCAATTTTGCGGAAGTAGGGCAGCAATTCGTCATAACCCCATCCGGGCTCATTGCCATCCCGCCATTCGTCGTAGCGATAGGGTGCACCACGCGCGAAGATCATGCCGTTGATAGAGCTTGATCCACCGAGCATGCGCCCACGCGGCCAGAACACTGTCTGATCATGCAGTTCTGGCTCAGGTGCGGTATTGAACGGCCAGACGAAACGAGGGTCCGTCAACATACGACCAATACCCAGCGGCATGTTCACCCAAGGATGGCGTGCTTTGCCGCCAGCTTCTAGCAGCAAAACAGAATATTTCCCGCTTTCAGAAAGCCGCGCAGCACATGGCGCGCCAGATGATCCAGCGCCAATGACGATGAAATCAAAGCTCTCTGGCATTGGCTCTATGCGCTCTTCACTGCGGGGGGCGTATTGTTGATGACAAAGCCCGGATACCCGTCCGCCACTATTTCCCTGCACTTCGCGGCGTAATTTGCCATGCCGCCGATATATGGCATGAACACGCGCGGTTTGCCCTCGATATTGGCACCCATGTACCAGCTAGCGGCCTTTGGATAGAGCGTTTTGTAGGCGACCTCGATGCCATGCTCGACCCACGCCGCCTCAGCGTCCGGATCCACTTCAATAACGTCTGCCCCGCGCGCCTGCATATCGCCCAGGCTATCGGCGACAAATTCCACGTGCTGCTCAATAGCGACCATCATATTGCACAAAACCGAAGGACTGCCGGGGCCGGTGATCGTGTACATGTTTGGGAAGCCAGCGACCATAATGCCCAAATAAGACACTGGCCCCGCTTCCCATTTTTCCCGAAGCGTCAGGCCGTCCCGGCCCTGGATGTCAATCTTCAAAAGCGTGCCCGTCATGGCGTCAAAACCGGTCGCGTAGACGATTGCGTCAAATTCGAAATCTTCGCTGCCGGCACGAACGCCATTCTCGGTGATCTGGTCGATGCCGCTTTTGCTGATATCGACCAGACGAACGTTCTCACGATTGAACGTCTCAAAATAGCGGGTATCGACGCAGATACGCTTGGTGCCGATTGGATAGCTATCCGGTGCGAGCAATTCCGCAGTTTCGGCATTATCAACAATCTCGCGGATGCGTTCGCGTACGAACTCAGCGGCGGTGTCATTGGCGGCTTGATTTAAGGACAAATCCTTGAAGGCCGCCATAAACTGCGTTCCGCCAGCCTCCCAGTTTTCTTCATAGATACGGCGTCGTTCAGGGTCAGACACATCCATAGCGCCCACTTTGGAGCGTTCGTAATAGTTCCCGTTCGGCGTCGTTCGCTGAATTTCGCGGCGCGTCTGGTATTCGGACTTCCACTCATTCGCATACTCAGGCGACATCGCACCGTTGCGCGATGGGATGGAATAATTTGGCGTCCGCTGGAAAACCGTGACGTGCCCTGCCTGCTCCGCAATCACCGGGATCGCTTGGATGGCGGATGAGCCTGTGCCAATGACGCCGACGCGCAGGCCAGACAAATCTACGTCCTCATGCGGCCATTCACCCGTGTGGTAGGTGGAACCTTTAAAGATCTCCATGCCTTTGAAATCTGGCGCACGGGGCGACGACAAACAGCCAGTGGCCATGATGCAATATTGCGTATGCACAATTTCGCCTGATTCAAGTGTGACCGCCCAGCGGTTCGTCAGCTCATTAAAATGGGCGGAAACAACGGTCGTATTGAACTCTATGTCATCCCGCAGCGCGTACCGGTCCGCCACGTGGTTGGCGTACTTCATAATCTCCGGCTGGCCCGCAAAAACTTCAGACCATTCCCATTCCTGCTGCAAATCCTCATCGAAGGAATAGGAATACTGCATGCTCTCAACATCGCAGCGTGCGCCCGGATATCGGTTCCAATACCAAGTACCACCGACGCCGCTCCCAGCCTCAAAGACGCGGAAGGTCAGGCCAAGTTCACGGAGCTTGAGGATCAGGTACAACCCGGAGAACCCGGCCCCAACCACGACTGCATCAACACTCTTGTCAGTTTGATTGTTCGCCACGGCCCGTTTCCCTTAAAGCCCAAGCACGTGCTTAGCGATGATGTCCCGCTGCACTTCATTCGTTCCGCCATAGATGGTCGCAGCCCGGCGCAATAAATGCTCCGTCATCACGCCGCGTCCGTATTCTGGCTCCACAGGGTCCAGATTGGCGTCGATGTTCAGGCCTTCGGGCTCATAGGGCGCTGCGAAATTGCCAAGCGCTTCCACAAAAAGCTCGTTCAATGACTGCTCAATCTCTGTGCCATTGATCTTCAGGATTGACGCTTCCGGCCCAACCGTTTTGCCAGCCGCTTCTGCCGCCAGCATGCGGAGATTTGTATTCTCCAACGCACTCAGCTTTGAGGATATTGCAGAAACCTTGTTGCGGAACTCCGGGTCATCCCAAAGTTTGCCCTCGCCAAGCCCTCTTTCTTGCTGAGCAGCTGCAATGATCTTCTCAATTTTCTTCTTAGATTTTCCAACGCCCGCAATGCCAGACCGTTCGTTGCCCAGCAGGAATTTCGCGTAGGTCCAGCCCTTATTTTCCTCACCAATTCGATTGGTTACAGGCACGCGCACGTCAGAGAAGAACACTTCGTTCAGGTAGTGCCCGCCATCCATCGAAATAATCGGGCGACGCTCGATGCCCGGCGTGTTCAGATCAATCAGCAGGAAACTGATGCCTTCTTGCTTCTTTACTTCTGTGTTGGTGCGCACAAGCGCAAAAATCCAGTCGGCATGATGGGCATGGCTCGTCCAGATTTTCTGGCCGTTGACGACATATTCATCGCCATCGAGAACGGCGCGCGTTTTCAGGCTGGCAAGGTCTGAACCTGAGCCGGGTTCGGAATAGCCTTGGCACCAGAACCGGTCGCAATTCAGTATCTTGGGCAGATGTTCCTGCTTCTGCTCATCGGTGCCGAAAGTGTAGATCACGGGACCGACCATCATGAGACCGAAAGGGCTGAGACGCGGTGCGCTTGCTGCCTGGGTCTCTTCCTCAAAAATATGCTTCTGCATGGCTGTCCAACCTGTGCCGCCGTATTCAGCAGGCCAATTCGGGGCGATCCAGCCTTTCTCGTGGAGGATTTTGTGCCAGGTCCGCGTGTCTTCTTTGGAGACATATGATGGGGTCAGCTCGGACTGGCGCTGGATTTTTTCTGGCAGGTTCTCCGCAATGAATGCCCGCACCTCTTCGCGAAATGCAGCATCTTCCGGTGAAAATTGCGCGTCCATGTCTCTCTCCCTCATATCCTCAAACGAAAACGGGCGCGGCTCCGTTAGAAGCCGCGCCCGCAAGTCTATCGCTAGATTAATTCTTCTTATAGTCAATCGCGACCACCAAGTCGGCGATAGCAGCAGTGGACTTAGAAAACACCCCGCTGGCGTCTTTAGAAATCAGATAAAAGATAGGCA
>JBDQJI010000141.1:0-8598 GCA_040263875.1 Alphaproteobacteria bacterium | reverse complement strand
GAGGCGGACCGCGTGATCGGCGGCGGCCATGCCGTTCACCCAGAAACTGAAATTCGGGTGTGCGACCCAGATACGGACGCCGTATTGCCCATCGGCGAGGAAGGCGAGGTCCAGATCAAAGGGCCGACGGTCATGCTGGAATACGCTGATAATCCAGACGCAACCGCCAAAGCTTTCACGCCAGACGGGTTCCTGCGCACAGGAGACCTCGGGCGCATGCGGGAAGATGGCAGTTTCGTTTATCTGGCACGGATGGGGGATGTGCTCCGCCTCGCAGGCTTCCTCACCAATCCGATGGATATCGAGAAAGAGCTTGAGACCGACCCCGCCGTTCTGGAAGCCCAGGTCGTGCAGGCGCGTGTTGGCACACGGGATAGGGCCGTCGCCTTCGTGCTTCTAACCGGCGATACCGCATTCGATGAAGCCCGATGCATTCAACGCTGCCGGGAACGCCTGGCGGATTATAAAGTGCCACTCCGCGTGATCGCCCTAGATGCTTTTCCGGTGACGGAGAGTGCGAACGCGGTAAAAGTGCGCAAAACGGATCTCCGCAAAATGGCGGAAGAGGAGCTTAACCGATGACCCCTGCCCGATACATCAACCCGCGCACAGGTGCGGACTGGTCTGTGGATGAGCCACTTTGGAAAGCGCCGGATGACGGTGGGTATGTGAACCTGAAACCCGCACCTGGGTTTGATCCTGGCGAAATTGAGCAAGGCGTGCCTTCGCTTTGGCGATACGCATCCTCGCTCCGCATCCAAGCGCCATTGCTGACTTTAGGCGAAGGGTGGACGCCATTGCTGGAAGGCGAATGGAATGGCGCGCCGATCCACTTGAAATGCGATCACATGATGCCCTCCGGTTCATTCAAAGACCGGGGCGTTGCAGTAATGCTGGCCCATCTGCGAGGCCAGGGCGTAACGTCTGTGCTGGAGGATTCATCCGGCAATGCAGGCGCATCCGTCGCCACATACTGCGCTGCTGCTGGCATGCAGGCAAAGATATTCTCACCCGCGGCAGCCCCGCCCGCCAAACTTGCGCAGATGGCAGCGATGGGCGCAGATGTTCGCGCCATCGAAGGCCCCCGCCAGAACGCTGCCGACGCAGCCCTCGCAGAGGCTGAAAGCACGTTCTACGCCGGCCACAACATCCAGCCGTATTTCTTAGAGGGCTGCAAAACCCTGGCGTTTGAGCTGTGGGAGCAATTACACGGCAAAGCGCCTGATCATGTGGTGGTGTCCTGCGGCCAAGGCGGAAACGTTATGGGCTTGCACATTGGCTTCCGCGAACTGCTGGCATCTCGCGCCATTAATAAGATGCCCAAAATTCATGGCGTGCAGGCCTTCAATGCTGCACCCTACCTGGCCGCATGGGACGCTGGGTCTGAATCACCTATCCCGATTGACGCCAAACCTTCCATCGCAGACGGCATCACCTCCTCCAAGCCAGTCCGGCTCCGCGAAGTCCTAGCCGCCTGCCGCGAGACTGGTGGTGGCCTTCTGGGTGTAACAGAGACCGAAATCATCACTGCCATGCAAACCCTCCACCACACCGGATATTTCGTTGAGCCGACAACAGCAGCGGGTGCTGCTGGCCTAACAAAGCTGATGGCGGATGGAACAATCGGGCCAAAAGAGAAAACGGTTTTGGTTCTCACGGGGACAGGGCTTAAGGCGGTTGATGCAATTAGGCGGGCCTAGCGAGGGGGACATTTAATGACCGATAAAGGTTACTGCTTTGATGATCGGTACATCCGATGGCGTCCATTCCTAGGCTTCGAAGGCCTGTACTATTGGGTGCTGGATGTGGACGACGATCGGCAGATGGTTGATATGTTGATGCGGTTTGAACCGCATGCGAAGTGCGTGCCTCATTGCCATGTCGGCCCGACGCGCACATTGGTGATTGAAGGCGAACATCGCATTTTTGCACCAGACAGCGCTAAAGAAGTGCTGGAACACGCCCGCCCAGCCGGTTCCTTCGCCCGAAATAGCGGCGACGAAACCCATATTGAAGGTGGCGGGCCAGATGGCGCCGTCATCTTATTATCCATGACCGCTAAGGACGGCACCGTATACAAAATCTTCAACGAAGATTTGACCCTTGATCGCATCATTACATTGGCGGACTTTAAGCGTGGATTGGCGAAGCAACAGGCGGCAGCGTAGTGACTGACGGCGAAGAGAATATCGGCCTTGAGATCACTTTATATTTGCAACGAGCGGTATTGCGGTCTGGCGAGAAGATTATTTGGCGCGGGCGACCAACGCCCTCTGCGGCCATTCAAACGGGATGGGCTGAGATTCTGTTTGGGCTATTCTTCTTCAGTTTTGCTGTGTTCTGGACAATTGGCGCATCGGCTGCCGGCGGCTTCTTCGGTTTGTTCGGCGTGCCATTCATGGCGGTTGGCGCATGGATGCTCAGCAAGCCAATTCGGACAAAACGGCGCGCCCGGAGAACCTATTATGCGATCACTAACCGTCGGGTTCTGATCATCACACGGCAGGACGGATATCGCGTCGATTCCGTTTATGCCAGCGAATTCAACCAATTCTCCCGCAAGGATAAGAACGACGGCACTGGCAGCATTCGCTTCCGAAAATCGGTTATTCGTGGTCGTAAAGGGTCATACCAATTGACGACCTTTAGCGACGGCCTATGGGGCGTTGACGATATTCGCGGCGCCGACCACGCTTTATCCAAACTCCGGACCGAACTTGCAGGTCAAAAATGATGGAAAGCACGGGAACCATGAGCACCTATCGCTTGATCGGCGGCAACGCCTCGCCTTATTCACAGAAATTGCGCGCAATTATGCGGTATCGGCGCATCCCGCATATTTGGGTTCTACGAACCTTGGCGATCCGGGAGCAGTTGAGCGATGTCAAGCCCATGCTCGTGCCAATCCTGGAATATCCGGATGGAACGCGGCGGACAGATTCAACGCCCCTGGCGCTTGATCTGGAAGAGCGCCACCCCGAAGGCCGGCGCATCCAGCCAGACACACCCGCCCTCGCCTTTCTTTCGCACCTAATTGAGGACATGGCGGATGAATGGCTGACGAAATGCATGTTCCATTACCGCTTCGCCTACGCTGAAGGCCAAGCCTAAGGCCCCCATTGGGTGATCGATGACCAGCGGCCGGATCTCGCTTCAGAAGTGGAGTTTGAGGCGGCGCGAGCTGCATTCCTCGCGCGACAATCAGGCCGTATGCCTATGGTCGGCTGCACGCCCGAAAACGCGCCGGTGATTGAAGCTACATATCACCGGGTGTTGGCAATTCTGGAATCCTCCGTCCGCCGGGACGGATATCTCTTCGGGTCTCGCCCATCCCTGGCGGATTTTGGCATTTACGGCCAGCTCAAAACGCTCGCGACGGACCCCACACCCATGGCGATCATGCGAGATGAGGCACCACACACTGAACACTGGCTCCGCCGCCTAGATGACGCATCGGGCGTTGAAGGCGAGTGGCGCAGTCTCGATGCGCTTTCACCCGCCGTTACCGAATTACTGCAAATGGCGGGCGACACATACCTGCCGTTCCTCGTTGCCAACGCCCGCGCGGGCGATGCTGGCGAACAGTCCTTCAGCTTGGAACTCAATGGCCAGCGCTACGCCCAAGACGTATTCCGCTACCAGATCAAATCCCTCCGCTGGCTCCAATCCCACTTCGCGGGCCTAGACGCCGAAAACCAAGCCGCAATCCGCCCGCTCCTTAGCGAGACAAGATGCCTGCAGGCATTGGAGGCAACCTAGATTTCGTGAAGCTCACCATATCGCGGATAAATCGGCCCCAGCGGCGATGTCGCCCGGTTAACGGCGCGGCGGATTTGTAGCCGAAGCGCGCGAAACGCTAAATCTTCGGCGCGGTCTTCTTTGATTTTTAGGCGGACTGTCAAATTGCCCATGCCATTTTCTAAGGCAGCGATGCGGGTCATATCCGTCTGCAAGTAGTCGCGATAAACTTCTTCCGGCAATCGAATAGTCATCGGATCGCCATCGTCATAGCGGACTGTCTCACCATCGCGCATACCGTCGCTAAAAACCTTCGCATGGCCGGCTTCTAATGAAATGAAGCCAAGACCAATCACCAAGTCGCCCCAATCATCTTCCTCGGAAAGATCAGGCTGAAAGCAACGCCAAGAATGCTCGCCAGCTTCCTCGATCCGCCAGAACTCCGGCAACTCAATCATTAAGTTATCGGCGATGTTGCGAACGGCGACCTTGTAGAAATCTAGCCGCAGGTTGCTACCGGGTTCCGGAGGCTCATCACAGGGGCCGATCCAATGGTCGATCTGCGTCAAGGGTCTGGAATAATGCAGCGCAAATTCAGCCTCATGAAACGCGGTCGTGAAGCGCTCCACCAGCGAGTCATTTCCGGCAGAACTCACGTCCTCATGCCGGAGCGATACAGCCATGTAGGCTTTCCTCAGGCCAAAGGGCGTGCTGTCGAGGCGCATCTTCATTGTTTTGTAGAAGATCGGCTCGTCCAGCGAGTCCTCAATTAACTCCATCATTGGGCCGCTCGGCATACCGGCGCTATTGGCGATCTGGTTGATATAAACATGGTTCACGCCATCCTCGTCTTTGACGGTCGGGTATGGCGGGACTGCCTCATTCATAATCCTGTCGACTTCTGGCATCACGCCCTCGGGCAGTTCACGGTTCCAATTTCCGGCCTCCGCCTGTGCTATCTCGTCCTCGCTGGGGTCACGGCTATCCATATATTCAAGAGCGATCGTGATTGAACCCCAATGGGTATCGCGTGGTTCATCCAGGAACCCCAACTTCCACATAAGCAGCGCGATACGGACGCAGGACATGGCGTCTGGTATATCCATCTCTACGAAGTCAGAAATGTAGCGGCGCGTAGTATGATCAAATCGTCGAGGCGCTTCTTCAGTCAGCCAGCTATAAGTCTTCGAGGGAGACGCGCCAGTGACCGGGTCGCCATATATCTCAACATAGGTTGGATGCGGATCGCCCAAGTCCGTATCACAGGCAAATACGGCCCGCCTGATCTGCTCCCGGAGCGCAATCAGCTCAGGCCTTCGCGTCTGCTGATAGGTGATGCCAAGATTAAAATGGTCAATGCCGGCGCCGTTGGGCGCATGCCCGAACCGCCGTGTGTTGTACGTCACCCAGTCTAGCTCGGTCCCGGCGCCATGCACTGCATATAATTGATCATTGATCAGTTTGCGGCTGACAGCCTCGACTGCCTCTTTAGGAACCTGGCTTAAAGTACGTTGATACCAAAGGGCGACCCAGTCCTCGGTGAAATCAATGTCAGGCTGGTAGCAAACCCAACGATTGCCGAGTTTTTCTACCGTCCAGAATTCAGGCAGATCAATCCGGACATGGCCGCCGATATCAAAACTGGCGGTATTCTCCCAATCAGTGCGGCGTTTGTTCATAGAAGCGCTCCCGGATAGACCTTTGCGGAGAAAGCAGAGGATTCCATAAAGGCAACGAGCGCCTTATCCAGGGCACCCACAAAAGCGGCCCCGAAGCTACAAGTCCTCCATTTCGCCAACACGATTATTCTTCTAGTTCGACAATTGGACGAGACGGATGCAAGGCGATTTCAGCAGCCTCCGAACCAGCGCGCATGAGATGATAGAGTTCCTGAAATTCAGGGTCGTCAACCAGATCCTTCCGCAGGCCAAACGTGAAATTAGCGATGCGAAGGCCTATTGGCGTCCCTTCCAGGCGGCGATAGGCATAGCGGATCATCGAGTCTTCTTCTTCGATCGAGTCTGCGCCGCGTTCCTCGTCTTCGTCGTCGTCATCCTCAGACCCATCATCAGCAAACATATCGCTGGTATATGCTTGATCGATGGATTGCGAGACGACGCCATCCCGTTCCGCCGCGAGCATCTCCTCCTCACTCGGCTCAAACAGGTCCATGTAGGTCAGGCCGATGCAGAAGGCGCCCCAATCCTCCGCCTCTGATCGGCGTGGGTCATAGCAGGTCCAGAAAAGGTCATCATCCT
This sequence comes from Alphaproteobacteria bacterium, assembly GCA_040263875.1. Classification (GTDB taxonomy): domain Bacteria; phylum Pseudomonadota; class Alphaproteobacteria; order Bin95; family Bin95; genus VMCJ01. The sequence goes on along the minus strand of JBDQJI010000141.1, from coordinate 2,602 downwards.
GTTCGATGGTCCAGGTTTCTGGTAGGAACATCCAGACGAGATCGCTGCCGATTTTCCGCCAAACCATCTCACCATAATCATACGGCAGCCCATCGAACCACGCCAAATAACAACCATTAGTAGATTTTTCCCTAAGCATATCTTTAAAGGTTGTTGATTCTTTTCGCAATAACTCTATGGACGCATCCCAAATTTCCGCTCACCTGTCCGGACAGCTTTCACCGCCAAATCGGCAAAGTCTGCGAGCAGGCGGCGGGTGTCGCGGGGGTCAATGATTTCTTCGATCCAGAAGGCTTCGGCGGTGCGGAAGGGGGAGCGGAGGGCATTTAGGCGGTCTTCGATGTTTTCGAGCTCGGCGGCGGGATCATCGGCTTCGGCGATATCGGCGCGGTATGCGGCCTCAATGCCCCCTTCTAATGGTAGTGAACCCCAGCGCGCGCTTGGCCATGCATAGCGGGTACAGTAGCGGCCCACATGCACATGCGCACCGCCTGCGACGCCGAAGGCGCTACGGACAATGATTGCACACCAAGGTGTCGTCGTTTGGTTGATCGCCGCCAGTGCGCGCACGCCATGGCGGATGGTAGCGGCTTTCTCCGCCTCCAGGCCAATATTGAAGCCTGGGCAATCTGCCAAATACACAACGGGCAAGTGGAATGTCTCCGCCATATCAACAAAACGAATGAGTTTCTGGCAGCTTTCCGCCGTCCACGCGCCCGCCATATGCATGGGATCGCTCGCCATCAGCGCTACGGAATGACCATTCACACGGGCAAGGCCGGTAATGAGGGAGCGGCCAAACATGCGGCCCATTTCGAAGAAACTGCCTTTATCAACCAGTGTTTCGATGATGGGGCGCATTTTATAGGCGCGGCGGGCGTCCCGCGGGATCGCGTCCATCAAGCTTTCGTCGCGTCGTTCGGAATCATCATCGACAGGGCCGCGTGGCGGCGCTTCGTCAACATGGCTTGGCATATATGAAAGGAATTGCCTGGCGCGGGCGAAGGCTTCTTCTTCCGTATCCACTGCATCATCGACACCGCCAGCGCGTGTTTGGATTTTCCATCCGCCAAGCTCCTGCTTGGTCAGGTCTTGGCCGATACCCTTAACAACAGGCGGCCCGGCCACGAACATCGCGGACATTTCCTTCGTCATGACAGAATAGTGGCTCGCTGCCAGCCTTGCTGCCCCTAACCCCGCAACGGACCCGAGCCCCAGTGCCACAACCGGCACGCTTGCTAAGTTCCGCGCCATCAGGTCAAACCGGCTGGATGTGCCCTGCCCACCCGGCAAGTTGGCCCGGCCAGTTGTTTCAATCGTTTTGACGGACCCACCGCCACCAGAGCCTTCAATCACGCGGATAATCGGCAAGCGCAGGTCGTGCGCCATAACCTCTGCCAATTGCGGCTTTTCCTTAATGGTGGCGTCCGCAGACCCACCGCGCACCGTGAAATCATCCCCGCATAGAACCACGGGCCGTCCATCAATCTTCGCCCGGCCCATCACGCAGTTGGCGGGCAGGAACTCCGTCATCTCGTGATTTTCGTCGTAGGAGGCTTTGCCAGCGATGGCGCCAATTTCATGGAATGTGCCAGCGTCCGCCAGTCCATCTATGCGTTCGCGGACGGTCAATCGTCCACCATCATGCTGGCGTTTTACCTTATCGGCACCGCCCATTTCCATGGCCAAGGCTTCACGACGACGGAGTTCATCCAGTTCTGGCTGCCAGTTCATGCGAGCGGTTCCTTATATATGTCTATGCACACACTATAAGGACCGCATGACTGACGTTAATAGCCAAGCGTCCGATCGATCTCCGTCACCAGCGGCTTGCCAGCCGCATAGGCATCCAGGTTCTGGAAGAACACATCAAACGTCCGCTGGATATAATTCCCAGGATCATCAGATGACATGTGCGGCATGAATATTAGGTTCTTCTGGTCCCATAATGGGTCATCAGCCGGCAATGGTTCTGTCGCAAATACATCCAGGATCGCACCGGAAAGCTTGCCGCTATCGAGCCGCTCTACCAGGGCCTCATAATCCATAACCGGGCCGCGACCTATATTAACGACGCCACCGCCATCTCTCAGCGCATCAAACGCCGCTGCGCCAACCATATTTGCCGTCGCAGGCGTTAGCGGCAGGGTGCAGACGATATAATCAGCGCCTGTGCACGCTTTGACCAAGTCTTCTGGCTGATACATTTCATCAGCAAGATCATGAGGTGCCGGATTGCGGCGCACTGCGCGCACGTTCAGGTCCATGCTTCGCGCTGCATCTGCTGTTGCCTGGCCAAGTGTACCGAACCCGACAATCGTAACCGTTTTACCTGCAATCAGCGTATCGAACTTCGCTGACCAGGCATGTGCCCGTTGTGCCGTCGCCAGATGCGGCATTTGAAAGTGCAGCATGCCAAGCGCCATCGCCGCGAATTCACGGGTCTTCGGATAATGGGTGCCGCTTGTCCGTCATCAAATCATTTGAGACAGGATTGGGTTCGATTTAACGGAGGATTGGCCTCATCTGATTGTTGATGATTATGCTGCGGCTTTGCGGTGAAGCAAGCGCCGTTGGTCGATGGTCTTTCGCTTGATGCGTT
>JBDQJI010000140.1:0-8602 GCA_040263875.1 Alphaproteobacteria bacterium | reverse complement strand
CGCCCTTCAAGGCAGCGATCTGATCTCTCTCGCTGGGCGTGAGATGCGTATAGTTCGACATGGCGACACCGTTTCACGTTGTGCATCAGACAGATACCAAATCTGCCCGCGGTGTTGCACTTCGCTCCGGAATTCACCCATGCTGGTCGTAGGAGAAAGAGACATCGCCGGTGAAAAGCTGCCGATAGCAGCTGAAGCAAGTGTCTGTGGCATCGCGCTCAATGTGCAGGATTTTGGCGTTTGGAAATACAGCCAGGATCAGGCCAAGGTTCTGGAAGTTCATCGGCATCTTGTCGGCGATGCGGACCGCATCTGGCGCGAGCTTCGCGACCGTCGACATATACAGCGTGCTGAGAGCTGTTGCCCGTTCTGACGTCAGCGCCTTGGCGCCGCCAGGCCAAGCGCCTTCGTGCTTGTAAACATCACGCGCGAGGTTCGCGACGGCGGATAGCTCGCCAGCGCCATGTACGCCTGGAATACTCGCGATGATCTGCTCAGCTAATGTCGTGCCGGATCGTGGCATCCCTACGATGAAGACGGGCTTCGCATCTTGGTCGCCGTTGCGTGAAAGCCGGTCAATCAAGCCGACATCAAAGCATCGGGTCAGCGCATCAAAGAACTGGTCAACCGTGTCAGCTTGATAATGTATGGTGGCGCGCTTAGCGGCGTTGGCTTGGTCATACAGCGCCATGGCAGCTGCGGCATCATTTTCGTGTGCAGCGTGGCCTGCCAGTGCGAATTGCAGCATCCAAGTTGGCTCTGATCCCGGCGTCAGGCTTGCCAGCATGGTTTCCGCCGCTGCTGTGTCTGCCGCTTTCATCGCGCCGCCAGTTAGTTGGGCAACTTGGTGCAGAGCGGCACTTGCGACGCACATCGCGTCCAGGCTGCTGATGCGCTTCGCCTGGGGGACGAGAGAGCGGAACCCGTCAATGGCGGCCGCTGTCCGGCCATTACGCATGGCCTGCACCGCGCGCTCATAGGTTTCCACCATCGCGCGGATACGAAGGTCGCTGCCATCCAATTCCATAGCCAATGCTCCTCGGCGTGAGGCGGCATCAGACAGGGTTCATGGTAAAGGCCGGATTAAAGCGCTTTCAAACGCGCAAGCGCGCCTTGCAGTTTTTCCTGCTGTAGGACGAAAGCAGTGCGGCGATCCCGGTTTTCCTGCACGACTTCCGCAGGTGCGCGCGCTGTAAATTTCTCATTGCCAAGACGCTTGTCGATGCCGGAAATCTCTTTCTCGACCTTGTCAATTTCCTTCGCGAGGCGGGCCTGTTCAGCATCCAAATCAATCACGTCGCCAATAGGGAGAGCGACTGTCGCTTCATCAACGATAGCCTGCACGGCACCCTTGGCGGGGGCTGTGCCCTCGGTCGTGATGGTTTCCAGGCGCGCTAAGCGGCGGACAGGTTCGTCATTGCGGTTTAGGCGGACGAGGGTCTCATCGCTGGCACCAGATAAATGCGCATGCAGGCGAGCGCCCGGTGGGATGTTGCACTCCGCTCGCACGGTGCGGATTGCACTAACAAAGCGGATCGCCCAGTCGATTTCAGCGACCGCATCAGGCGCAGCCAATTCCGGCTCTTCGGTTGGCCAAGCGCTGGAAATGAGCGAATCCGAGCCGTTCAGATTGCACTTCTCTGCAATCTCTTCCGTCAGGAATGGCATGATCGGATGCAGTAACCGCATTAGGCGGTTTAGTGTCCAGGCGATGGTTGCACGGGTTTCAGCCGCGGCTTCTCTGTCATCACCAGACAAGATTGGCTTCGCGAACTCGAGCTGCCAATCGCAGAATGTGCCCCAGGCAAACTGGTACAGCGCGTTGGCAGCCTCATTGAAGCGGTAGCTATCCAAGGCGCGGGTTACGTCATCGCGCGCAGCGGCCGTTTTAGCGACGATCCAGCGGTTCAGCGTGACCTTGCAGGCGGCTGGGTCGAAATCTGGATCGATGACGCATCCGTTGATTTCGCAGAAACGCGCGGCATTCCAAAGCTTTGTCGCAAAGTTCCGGTAACCCTCGACCCTGCTCTCAGCCAGCTTGATGTCCCGGCCCTGTGCCGCCATGGCGGCCAGTGTGAAGCGCACAGCATCTGCGCCGAATTTGTCCGTTAGGTCCAAGGGATCGATCACGTTCCCTTTCGACTTGGACATTTTCTGGCCATTTTCATCGCGGACCAGCGCGTGGATATAGACCGTCCGGAACGGCACATCATCCATGAAATGCATGCCCATCATCATCATCCTGGCGACCCAGAAAAAGATGATGTCAAACCCGGTTACAAGCACGTCACCCGGATAGTATTTTTCCAACTCAGGCGTTTCTTCAGGCCAGCCGATGGTTGAAAACGGCCAGAGTGCGGAAGAAAACCAGGTGTCGAGAACGTCAGGGTCCTGCTCCAATGGCTTGTCTTCGCCATAATGGGCGCGGGCCTTTGCCTGAGCAGCGGCTTCGTCATTTGCGACAAAGATCTCCCCATCTGGCCCGTACCACGCCGGAATACGATGGCCCCACCAGAGCTGGCGTGAGATGCACCAGGGCTGAATATTGCGCATCCATTCGAAGTAGGTCTTGGACCAGTTTTCCGGCACAAACTTGGTGCGCCCGTCCTCGACCGCCGCAATTGCGGGCTTGGCCAGGGTTTCGGCGTCCACATACCACTGAACGGTCAGGTAGGGTTCAATGGGTACGCCGCCACGATCGCCATAAGGGACTGTGTGCGCGTGGTCTTCAATCTTCTCCAACAAGCCTTCTGCTTCAAGGTCAGCCACAATGACCTTGCGGGCTTCGAACCGATCCATGCCCTGATATTTTTCGGGCGCGTTTTCGTTGATCCGGCCTTGGCGGTCCAGGATGCTAATCATTTCAAGGTTTTGGCGACGACCAACTTCGAAATCGTTGAAGTCATGGGCGGGTGTCATTTTGACAGCGCCAGAGCCTGCTTCTGGGTCAGCATATTCATCCGCAACAATGGGAATGCGACGACCAACGAGCGGCAGGATGCAATGCTTGCCAACCAGATGTTTGTAGCGCTCGTCATCTGGATGCACCGCAACGCCCGTGTCACCCAGCATGGTTTCGGGCCGGGTCGTTGCGACAGTGATATGCGCGCCATCCTCGCCTTCAATCGGATACTTAAAATGCCATAGATGCCCGTTGGCTTCCGTCGGCTGGACCTCAAGGTCTGAAATCGCTGTTTCCAGCTTCGGATCCCAGTTGACGAGGCGTTGGTCTTTATAGATGAGGCCCTGGTCGTAAAGTTCGATGAAGACTTTGCGGACGGCCGCACTTAGCCCGTCGTCCATGGTGAAGCGTTCGCGTGGCCAGTCGGCAGAAGCGCCGAGACGGGTCAGCTGCTTCATGATTTCGCCGCCGGATTCGCCTTTCCATTCCCACACACGGTCCAGGAATTTCTCGCGGCCAAGGTCGCGGCGGGAGATGCCTTTTTCACCCAGTTGGCGCTCGACCACCATCTGTGTCGCAATGCCCGCATGGTCCATGCCAGGCTGCCACAGCGCATCTTTGCCAGTCATCCGGTTGTAGCGGATCAGCACGTCTTGCAGCGTAAATGTTAGTGCGTGGCCCATATGCAGGCTGCCGGTGACGTTCGGCGGCGGCATCATGATCACATACGGGTCGGCGGCGCTTGCGGGATTGGCGGCAAAAGCGTTTGCCTGTTCCCATGCCTCATAGCGCGGCCCCTCGGCGGCTGCCGGGTCGTAGGTCTTCTCTAAGGGCATTAGTCTTGGCTTCCTGGTGGGTCTCAGCCCATGCTCAAATGCTGCGCTCAGTCTTTATCCTGGCGCTGAATACGTTGAATTTCCTCACGCACGAGGTTTTCGACCATGCTGGGCAGGTGGATGTCCAACCATTGCTTCAGCATTGGCTTCAGCAGGTCTGCAACCAAGGCCTCAACGGTGTTGCCGTTAGCTCCAACACCCATCGCGCCCGTGATTGAATCGCCGCTTCGAAGGGAAGCAAGCGCACCTGCAGAAAGCGCTGCTGCTTCAGGAGAGAGCAGGCCGCTTTGAAGTGCATCAGCAGAAGCTTGTGGGGCGACGGCTAACTCCGGCTCTTCCATAACGTCTTCTACTTCTTCCTCGGCTTCTTCTGGGGCATCTTCGAACACGAGGCCGAAATCATCATCGTCATCGTTATCGTCCGCTTCGGCCTCAGCTGCGACGGATGAAGCTTCTGAAACTGCTTCCTCTGCCTCCTCCATATCTTCTCCGACCAGAAGGTCACCAGCATCAGCTTCATCGTCGTTTTGGTCGGGCTCATCGGCGACAGTGCTTGCGCTGCTTGCGGTAGCGGGCTCAGGCTCGTCATCGGGTAGAGGATCACTGAGTTCGAGCACGTCATCATCATCATCATCCGCGTCGTCGACATCACTGTCGCTTTCAGCATCACTGACGTCTTCATCATCGGCATAGCTGCTGGAAGACGACCCGTCTTCAGGCTCATCTTCGTCGGAGATGATTTTGCGGATGGAGGCGAGGATATCCTCCATCGACTGTTCGGACTCCTGTCCGTCGGCTTTATCTTTGCTCATGCTTTATTGCTCCCGGCGCTTCCCGCACCTTCGGTATCATTTGCGGACGCTTGTGCCGAACCATTTGTCCCGAACGGATTGATAGTACACCGATGGATCGTACCGCGGTGCATCCAATTCCAGTCCTTCAGCAGTCATAGAACCGACGGCTGCCAGCAGATTAAAGACTGCCACATATTCATCCCGCCGGGCGCGGACCAGATTGACACGTGAATCAAGTAGCTCTTGCTCCGCGTCCAAAATATCCAGCACTGTACGGGTGCCGACCAAGGCTTCCTGCTGCACGCCTTCAAGCGCAATTTCATTCGCCCGGATTTCACTTTCGAGCGAATCGATCCGCGCGCGGGTCGCGACCAACTGTTCCCAGCCCTGGGTGGAGGCTTCAACCGCTTGGCGGCGATTGTCTTCAACCAATTGCAGGCGTTGCGATTCGGCCTGCTTGGCTGCCCGCACACGGGAATACACAGACCCGGATTGGTACAGCGGCACCGTCAGATCAACGGTGGCTTGGGCGACCGTGGTTTGGTCCACATTCCGGCTTGAATTGAATGACTGCTGAAGTTGCCCGTTGAGTGCGACCGTTGGGTTCAACTCCCCTTCAACCAGATCAACAGTGTGCTTTGCGCTCTGATGGAGGTTGAGGGCCTGGATCACGGCTGGATTGTTGACCGCTGCGCGCTGGACAGCGTCATCAAGGCTGGCCGGAACTCCGTTAGGCATTGTCGGCGGTTCCAGATTATCGGGCGGCTCGCCAACTTGGCGGGCATAGGCTGCGCGCGATGTTTGGAGATTGCCTTCAGCCGTTTTCAGGTCCGCCTTTGAACGGGCGAGGCGGGATTCGGCCTGCGCTACGTCCGTCCGGGTGACTTCGCCGACGCTGAAACGATCCTGCGTGGCCTGCAGTTGGCGTTCCAGCACGTTGATGTTGTTGGTGTTCAGATCAACAACGGCTTTGTCCCGGAGCACATCCATATAGGCTTGCCCGACGGAGAAGAGCACTTGCTGCTCCACATTCGTTAGGCCAGCACGGGCTGCGCGAACTTCCGATTCGGCACGGGATGTATCTGCCCCTGTGCGACCGCCACGATATAGGGGTTGTGAAACCTGGCCGGTAATCGTTGTTGGGAATATGGTGTCGTCGCCGCTACCGCCTTGTGCAAGTTCTTGGTCAACATACTGAATGCCTGTGCTGCCTGTGACAGACACTGTTGGCCGCCAGCCGGACCGCGCCTGCGGCACGCCTTCGTCAACGCTGCGCACACGGGCGCGCTCAGCGGCGATGGCTGGGTTGGATTGGTAGGCCTTCGACCATGCGCTTGCCAGATTCTCTGCATTGGCCAAACCAGCCATGCCGATCATGCATCCGGCTGCGACCGTGCCAGCGAGCACGAAGCGCAATGGACGCATTAGGCAATGCGCGGGATTTGAAGCATTTCGGGTCTTCATATGGATCAGGCTCCGGCCCACTAAAATGTAAACGCCGGCGCGGGCTCAAAGCCCGGCAGCATCGGTGTTGCGCCATCAAACGCGGTACGCTTGGAGATTGCGCCATTGCGGTTAATGAACAGTGTTCCCCGCTGAATGCCGCTCGCGTCCCGCTGCATCACAGCAAGTCGCCCGCCTTCTGCCAGCTGATCAAGCAATGTCGCGGGGTCGTCGGCAACGGCACCTTCGCAAATTATCACGTCATATGGGCCTTCGTTCGCCCAGCCTTCAGTTAACGGGCCTGTGTGAACGACAGCAGTATCTGCAGCGCCGTCATTGGAGAGCGCCGTTTGTGCCGCCTCCGCCAAGCCTTCATCGCATTCAAGTGCGATTACAGCGCTGGAGATGCGTGCCAGGACGGCGGCACCGTAGCCCATGCCCGCACCGACATCGAGCACGAAGTCATCCCGGCCAACTTCTGCAAGCTGAACTAACCGGCTGAACAGCATCGGCTCCATCAGTGAGCGACCGTCGCCAATCGGCAGGTCCTCATCAGCATAGGCCACGCCACGTTTAGCTACGGGGACGTAGTTCTCCCTCGGTACGACGCGCATAGCGTCCACCAAGTTCACGTCCATAACTTTGTTGGCACGAAGCTGGTTCTCGACCATCTTGGTGCGTGCAATCTGAAAATTGGCCATTCCGCGCCAGTCCATCCCGCTCGAATTGCTGCTTTACTCGGCGGACACTACCGCCGAATGCGATTATCTGAAAGCCTCCTGTTTGCCCCACATAAAGTCGCGTCTTGACGCAGCGGCTTTGGGTGCCTATCAACCCTGCCAACTTAGTGCTTTGAGGGCGCGGTGGCAGAGTGGTTATGTAGCGGCCTGCAAAGCCGCGTACAGCGGTTCGATTCCGCTCCGTGCCTCCAAAAGCATGTTTCGTTATGAGAGTGTTCATACGCTTTCACATATAGTCTTCGTGACTTTGAAAATACGTTATTTTCGGGGTCGCATTCTTCAGGCGGGTTTGGTATTAAGCCCTCCTTGATCCGCGGTAGCTCAGTGGTAGAGCAATCGGCTGTTAACCGATCGGTCGTAGGTTCGAATCCTACCCGCGGAGCCAGTTTCCAAAGCCCGACGCTCGGAAGAGCGTCGGGCTTTTTGGTTTTGAATTGCTGAATTGGGTTAGGCCTTTTGAAGGGCAGACTGACCTGACTTCCGTGAAGCTATTCCAACAAAGTGATGCATCTTGGGGAATGGTCTTTCGAAGAAGAGCTAGATTGCTGAGCGGATACTATTGGGTTAGAAGTAATTTGTTTTGCTTTCTAAAGAATGCATGGAGTTAATAGCGCCTTTTCTGAAGCAGTTAAAATTTGGGAGCGCCTGAATGCCTAGTAAGAAAGCCGGCCAAGTGAGCGATCTTGGTTTAATCTCGCCTCCTGGGCCTGTTACCGGGAGTGATTTTATTTCCGGACTTAGACTTTGGGCCGCACCAGAAATTCCATTTAATAGTGCTACAGCTAATTTTCTTTTCGGCGGGCCTCCAATAGGGCAAGCCTCTGGTACCTATATCGATGGTCGGTATGATGATGAGTATCACTCCTCTAACCAAGATATTGATTTAAGTAATTTCAACACGAGCGAAGCTGCATTCGAAAACGAATTTACTAAATGGTCGAACGCGACCTCATATCCGGCTTTGCGCGGCGAGGGCCACCCAAAAGGACAGGCTTTCAAGGTCGTCAGTGGGGAAGTTTCCGGGGCCACACAAGAACAGTTGTTTCGTGTCGCTGCATCCCAAATCCAATGGCTGTGGCTCTTTTTCTATCCACCCGAGAACACTCAAGACATGCCGGAGTTTAGCATTCGATTAACTCTGTCCATTGAAACCAACGGCTCGGTGGATTCCAACACGGACACATTGGTTCTGGTGGGTATAGATGAGAACGACGTCAACGACCTCAGCGACTTCATCTTCTAGGCTTAGCGGCCCGAACAGTGTTTTCGGAAACATCCGCTCTTTCGCCAAGGCAGAGCACTTGCTCCTGTCGGCATCACGTTGGAAATCAATCCTGTAAGGGGAGAGGTTTTTGTTCATTAGAATCTTGGTCTGCCAAGATGGTGTTCACCTGCGCTTTTAGCTTGGGCAAACGTTCATTCTCGAACCAAGGATTGGTTTTTAGCCAGCGATTGTTGCGGGGGCTTGGGTGCGGCAGGATCATTGCTTTTGGCCAAAGATTAGCAGCGTTTCTAACGGCGTCCGTAACCGTTGCTTTACTTAAGCTCGGTTGATGCCAGTCAATCGCGTAACGCCCAATAATCAGGGTTAGCTCCAGGGAGCCGAGCGCGCTAAGCAATTTGCTCCGCCACGCTGGCGCGCATTCTGGGCGCGGCGGCAGATCACCGCCTTTGCCTGTACCTGGGAAGCAGAAGCCTAAGGGGATGATCGCAATTCGTGGGTCGTCATAGAAGGTTTCCCGGTTCACGCCGAGCCAACCTCGCAGTCGATCACCGGACGGATCATAAAAGGGCATGCCTTTATGATGGGTGATCCGACCGGGCGCTTGCCCAGCAATCAAAATCCGTGCTCGTTGATCAATCTGGAGGATGGGGTTGGGGCCTAAT